>JBAYVP010000117.1:0-13939 GCA_041674485.1 Sulfuricellaceae bacterium | reverse complement strand
CCGTTGAACGGGCTGGAGTGTGCGGTTTTCCGGGCGCAGGGCAAGGCGCAACGACGCGCAATGGTCGTTCCATTGCAAGGAGTTGCAACGCCGCCATGCGCCCGGAAAACCGTGCAATCCAGCCCGTAGCGCTCTCACCAAACGGGTGGTTGCAAAATATATGACAAAGTTGTTTAGAACCACCATGTTACGCATCTTGGCAAGCGGTCAACGGAGGTTTCTAGGTTTAATGCGTTCAAGAATGCGCGGATCGGTTTGTTGCCAATAGTCGAAATCTTCCGCACCGTTTTCGGTAAATTTAACGACATAGATCAACCAATATCCCTTTCAACTAACTTTCCGACTTTGGCTTGTTCCCATGATTCGCGCAGACGCCTGGCGTTTTCGCCGCTGCTTAACAGATGTGAGGTTTGGTTAATGGAATCCCATTCATCCTCGGGTACGATAACAAAATTTTTGCCGTCCGCGCGTGTTACGGTAACGGCTTCCCCCGTAAAAATCATACCATTGATGACTTCGCCTATTTTGTGGCGAAATTGACTATATGCGATGGCCGTCATTTTATTCCTCCGATAGTTAGCGGTAACGGTGCAATGTTTCGATTGTTCCCACGCCCTGCGTCACTGCCGTTAAGTTAATCCTAGGAGCCTGTCGGACTTAAAGGAAATCGGCTGCAAATCCGCTTCGCTTCGATTCTTCAAGTCCGACAGGCTCCTAGAAAGCTCAGTTGAACGGGCTGGAGTGTGCGGTTTTCCGGGTGCAGGGCAAGGCGCAACTTTGCTGCATGGTCGTTCCATTCCCTTCCCCTTCTTGAGAAGTTGCAACGCCGCCCTGCGCCCGGAAAACCGTGCAATCCAGCCCGTAGCGTTCTCACCATACGGGTGAACGTAAAATATAGGCAAAGTTGTTTAGAACCACCATGTTACACGTCCAGGCAAGCGGTCAACTGAGCTTTCTAGGTTAATATACCACGGCAGTGACGCGGAGCGTGGGAACGATCTTTTTTTTCCTAGCCCCTAGCCTCTAGCCCCTAAAGCTTGAATACGCTGACCGATTGCGCCAAGTTCTGCGCTTGCTCTTCCAGCGATTCGGCGGCTGCGGCGGCTTGTTCCACCAGTGCGGCGTTTTGCTGGGTGACTTCGTCCATCTGGGTGATGGCCTGGTTCACTTGTTCGATCCCTGAGCTTTGTTCCACTGAAGCGGCGGAGATTTCAGACATGATGTCGGTGACGCGTTTGATGCTGGTGACGATGTCTTCCATGGTTTGTCCCGCCTGTTCCACCAGTCGGGAGCCGTTTTCCACCTTGTCCACCGAATCGCCGATCAGCGTCTTGATCTCCTTTGCCGCGGCAGCGCTTCTCTGAGCAAGATTGCGCACTTCCGCCGCGACCACCGCGAAGCCGCGTCCCTGTTCGCCGGCGCGGGCGGCCTCAACGGCGGCGTTCAATGCGAGGATGTTAGTTTGGAATGCGATGCCGTCGATCACGGAAATAATATCCACGATCTTGCGCGAGGATTCGTTGATCGAGGACATAGTGCTAACCACATCATGAACCACCGCGCCGCCCTTACCGGCCACGTCGCTTGCACCGATGGCGAGTTGGTTGGCCTGCTTGGCGTTTTCGGCGTTCTGTTTCACCGTGGAAGTCAGCTCTTCCATGCTGGACGCGGTTTCCTGTAGGCTGGAAGCCTGTTCCTCGGTGCGCTGCGATAGATCGGTGTTGCCCATCGCGATTTCGCGGGAAGCGGTGTTGATGCCGTCCACCGCTTCCTTAGTCTGGCCGATCAAGGTTTTCAGGTTGTCTACCGTGGCGTTGGCGCTATCCTTCAATTGGCCGAAAGTGCCCTGGTATTCCTGCACGATGACCTGGGTCAGATCACCTTTGGACAACGCCGTCAGGACGCGCTCCAAGTCGTCCAACGCGCCGGAAACGGTATTTAGCAGGAGGTTGATGCCCGTGCTCAACTGCTTCATGAAACCGTCCTTGTCGGCCAGGCCGATGCGCTCGGCGAGATTGCCCACTTGCGCGGCTTGGACGATGTGGTTGATTTCCTTTTCGACCTTGACTTCCGCTGTGCGGTCCTGCCACTCGATTACGCTGCCCAGGCGCACGCCGTCTTCCGAGATGACCGGGTTGGCGGCGAAGCGGAAGGTGCGCGCGCCGAGAGCGATTTCCGCGCGGTGAGTACTGGTAAAGGTTGCCAGCAGGTTTTTCTGGTGGGACGGGTCCCGGTGGAAGGCATCGATGTTGCTGTCCATCAACTCATCCACCTTGAAGTTCGGCAGAACGGCGCGGATGTCGGCCTCCGCCTTGGTCAGCATTTCGCCGATGGATTTGTTCATGTAGATGATATGGCGCTCGTTGTCCGCGATCATCACGTTGGTGGAGACATTATCCAGCCCGATGCGAATGCGCAGGTTCTCGTCGGCGACGCGCCGGGTTTCCGCCACGTCGAAGCCCAGCTTGATGGTCATGGCCTTCATCGCATTAATCATGTGCCCGATTTCGTTCTGCGCAAACGGCTCGAAACGGACGTTATAGACCCCCTGGGCAATCTGGTCCAGGTAGCGGGTGGCGGCGCTTATCGGTTTGGCGATGCCGCGTATGACCATGATCGACCAGAGCAGCGACAAAGCCAAAATAGCGCCGATGATGCCGACGAACATCTGCGTTTGACGACGCACCCGTTCATCGGCAAGCTTTTCGATTTCAGCCAGGTGTTGCGCGGCACTATCCTGGATAAGCTTGACGATGCCGTCGATCTGGTCGGTCGGTGCGCGATCCATGCCTTTGACCAGCTTATCCACGTTTGCCGTGTTATCTTTCTTGGCGGCATCGAAGGATTTCAGCGCCGCATGATAGCTATCCATTAATACTGCGTGGGATTTCAGCGCGGCATCCACCGTGTCGGTGGGCAACTTCATCTGCACCATCATCGGTTTCAGTTGGTTCAGGTTTTTCGTAACTTCGTCGCCTTCGTGATCGAACTGCTTGAGGTATTTGTCGAACGCGGCGGCATCGTGACCGCGCAGCAGGATGTTTTTCCATTCCTGCACTTGTTTTTTAAAATTGACCTGCGCCAGCCTGGCGGAATCCACCGCGCCGGTCTGGGCGCTGATGTTTTTCAGGTTTCTATCGGTGATGTTGTTGGTGTCGGTCAACTCGTTAAAGCTGTATACGCCGATGCCGACCAAGCCGAGCGAGAGCAACATGACCAGGCTGATCAGCCTGGATTTGATGCTCATGTCGCTCAGGCTACGGAAAAACGCCGGAACGGCGCCGGATTTGACCAGTCTGCCTGCTTCGAGGCGTTGGCGGCAACGCCCCTCGCGCATTTCCCGGTAAAGTTGGGTGGCGGCGGCAATCTGTGCGTCGCCGGCGCGGCTACGCACCGACATGTAACCGATGGTTTTCCCGTCTTCGTTGAGCGGCGTGACGTTGGCATTCACCCAGTAAAAGCCACCGTCCTTACGACGGTTTTTGACGACGCCGGTCCACGGGTTGCCGGCCTTGAGGGTTTTCCACAAATCGGCGTAGGCTTCCGCCGGCATATCCGGGTGGCGCACCAAGCTGTGCGGCTCGCCGATCAACTCGCGTTCGCTAAAACCGCTGGCTTCAATGAATTCGCGGTTGCAGTAGGTAATTTGCCCCTTGAGATCGGTTTTCGAAACCAGCATGGCGCTGTCCCGCAGCACGAATTCGCTATCAGTTACCGGAAGGTTGGTGCGCATTGATTATCCTTGTTTTTGTTAGAGGCTAGGGGCTAGTTTGGTAGGGTGGGCACGGTTTTTGTGCCCACGCGGAAATAACTTCCCCGACCGCGTGGGCACAAAAACCGTGCCCACCCTACCCTCAACTCTGACTCATCCTGACCAACGTCCCGACATCCAGGATCAGCGCTACCCGTCCGTCGCCCATGATGGTCGCGCCGGAAACGCCGGGGACTTTGCGGTAGTTGGTTTCCAAACTCTTGATCACGACCTGGTGCTGGCCGACCAATTCATCGACGAACATCGCGGCTTTACGCCCCTCGGCTTCGAGCAGCACGACGATGCCTTTGCTGGGATCGGTGATTTTCGGCGTCATGCCGAAAATTTTGTAGAGCGCGATAAGCGGAATGTATTCGCCGCGCACATGCACCACCTGGCCGGCGCCCGAGACGGTTTTGAGGTCGTGCTCGGTGGGTTGCAGCGATTCGGCGATGTAGGTGAGCGGCATGATGAAGATTTCACCGCCGACCGCGACCGACATGCCGTCGAGGATCGCCAGCGTCAGCGGCAGGCGGATGACGATGCGGGTGCCGTGGCCGGGCGACGAATCGATCTCGACCTGTCCGCCCATCTCGGAAATATTGCGCTTCACCACGTCCATGCCGACGCCGCGCCCGGATACGTCGGTGACTACTTCCGCAGTGGAAAAACCGGGCGCGAAAATCAGCGCGAACACGTCCTGATCGGACATGCCGTCGGTTACCGGTATGCCTCTTTCGCGCGCCTTGGCGAGAAGTTTTTCACGATTCAGGCCACCGCCGTCGTCGAGCACTTCGATGATAATGTTGCCGCCCTGATGCGAGGCGCGCAAGGTGATGGCGCCTTTTTCCGGTTTGCCGGCAGCCAGGCGTTTTTCCGGCATTTCGATGCCGTGGTCCAGGCTATTGCGCACCAAGTGGGTGAGCGGGTCAGCGAGCTTTTCGATCAGCCCCTTGTCGAGTTCGGTGCCTTCGCCGACGGTGAGCAGTTCGACCTTTTTGCCGAGTTTGCCCGCCAGATCGCGCACCACGCGCGGGAAACGGCTGAATACGAAACCGATGGGCATCATGCGGATCGACATCACGCTTTCCTGCAGGTCGCGGGTATTGCGTTCCAGCGTCGCCATGCCGTTGAGCAGATTTTCATAGAGCACCGGATCGACATTGGCGGCGGTTTGCGCCAGCATCGCTTGGGTGATGACCAGTTCGCCCACCAGGTTGATGAGCTGATCGACTTTTTCCACGCTGACGCGGATCGAAGCGTCGGCCTGCGCCGCCGGTGCGGCGGTTTTGTCGGTGGCGCGACGCGTCGGGTGGTTTTCCGGGGTGGGGGCAGGAGCGGCGCCATTCCCCTGCGTTGCGACAGCTTGAGACGATTCGGCGCTGGGTTGCGGGATTTTCTGGAAAAAGCCATAGCCCTGCTTCTGCTCGATTTTATCCTGTTCGATTTTTGCTAAGCTTTCCGGACTTTCCGGATTTTCCGCAAGCTCGGTAAAAAAGCCGTAGCCTTGCTCCGCCTCGATTTCGGCCTGGGTCTGTGCCTGGGTCTGTTCATGGATTTGCGGCAGCTCATCGAAAAATCCATAGCCGGGGTCTTCTTCCACTTCTTCCAGCGGCGCGGCAACGGCAATTTTAACTTGGTCGGATTCGGCGAAGAAATCGAAAGCTTCACGGATCGCCGGCTCGTCGGCCTCGGTTTCAAGCCGCAGGCTCCAGGCGCGCGGGGTGCTTTCCGTGGCGGCTTGTTCGCTGACTTCCAACGTGCCGATGACGCGCAGCCCGGCAAACAAATCGTCGAGATTAAGGCCGCGCGTTAACGCCACGGCATCGGGCGTAAATTCGATGTTGAAGGTATGTTTGACCGGCGTAGCCTGGGGCGCCGACGCCTGCGCCACGGCGGTTTCGGCCTGGGCGGGTGCGGCATCCGTCTCATTGGCCTCCTTGGCGAGCAGACTCAATTTGGCGCACACATCCTTGGCTGCCTGATCGTCGACATCGACGCCGTTTTGATGGCCGGCCAACTGCGCCCCCAGCACATCGCGCGCCTCCAGAAACGCGTCTATCATGTCCGCGCGTAGCGCCAGTTCCCCCTTGCGCAGCCGATCCAACAGCGATTCCAGGATATGCGTCACGCCGGTCATGTCGGTGAAGCCGAAAGTGCCGCTGCCGCCCTTGATGGAATGCGCCGCACGAAAAACGGCGTTAAGATCGTCAGGGTTGGGAGCGTCGATATCGATATCGAGCAGCAAGCGCTCCATTTCGGTCAAGTGCTCCGCGGTCTCCTCGAAGAACACCTGGTAAAACTGGCTCATGTCGATGGTCATGGTTTTTCCTTGCAGGAAATAGAGGCTAGAGGCAGGTTGAGAGGCTAGAGGCTAGGAAAAATCTGGCGCATAGCGCTAGAGGCTAGTAGATACGGCGCTACGCGCCGGGTTTTTCCTAGCCTCTAGCCCCTAGCCTCTTCGATCAGCCAATTACTTTCTTCACAACTTCCAAGAGCTTTTGTGGGTCGAACGGTTTGACCAGCCAGCCGGTGGCGCCGACTGCTTTGCCCTGCGCCTTCATCGCATCGCCCGATTCGGTGGTGAGCATCAGTATCGGCACGCTACGGTATTGCGGTATGCCGCGCAAGCTCTTGATCAGCGTAAGACCATCCATTTTCGGCATGTTCTGGTCGGTGAGCACCAAATTGTAGGACTTCAGTTTGGCCTTGTTCAGCCCATCCTGCCCGTCCGTAGCCTCGGTGACCTCGTAACCGCCCCCCTTGAGGGTAAAAGCGACCATTTGCCGGATCGAGGCGGAATCGTCTACCGCCAGAATCGATTTAGCCATAATTTTGTAATCTCCTTTTGTTTTTAGAGGCTGGCTTGGTAGGGTGGGCACGGTTTTTGTGCCCACCCGATCTACGGAGGGTGTTTCCGCGTGGGCACAAAAGCGTGCCCACCCTACCAGACTAGCCTCTGCCTTTTAAAATAACTCAATATCGCCGGAATCCATGCGCTGCTGGGAAACCGGATTGTGCTTGGCCTTGCGGATCAGTTCGTCGGCTTGATCTATGGCCTGGTGGAAATGTTGCAGGCGTAAGGTGCATTCGGCGCGCGCATCCGCTTCCTGCGCGATTTCGTTCATCGGAATCGCGGCGATATTATCGATCATCGTGTAGAGGCCGGCGATGCGGTTGTTGATGTGCGTCACCAACTGGGTCGCCATATCCTGGAATTGCAGCGAGGTAATCGCGACACGCACGTCATTTTCCACTTCGCCGGCGATACTGGACATTTTATCGACTACGTTCACCATGCGGTCGTTGACCCCTTTGATTTCCTCCATGGTGTTATGCACCCGGTCCTGCGACTGGAGCGCGAAATTCATGTCGCGCGAGGCCATCGCGCTGATCGCCGCTTCGGCTTCCATCACCGAAACGTGCATCGTGGACATATGACCGCGGATTTGCTGGCTGAAATGATCGGAGCGTTTGGAAAGTCCGCGCACTTCATCCGCCACCACGGCAAACCCGCGCCCCGCTTCGCCGGCGCGCGCCGCTTCGATGGCGGCGTTGAGCGCAAGCAGATTGGTTTGTTTGGTGATGGAATCCATTTCACCCAGGATACCGCGTATCTTGTCAACTTCGGCAACGATGTTGTCCATCATTTCCACCAGCCCCATCCCCACTTTACTGGTGTCTACGGTGGTTTGAACGAACAACGACAGGGTTTCGGAGGTTTCCTTGATGAACTGCTCGAAACCGCCGTCTTCTGCGGAACCTTGCGAAGTGCTGGCAAGCGACAATGCCAACTGCTGTTGCGCGCGGCTGTTGTCGTCCATGTTGGTGAAGCTCGAAATCAGCTTGTCGATGGCGTCCTTCAGCAGGCTTTGGAGTTGCGCGACCTCGCCGTCGATGATACGGGTCTGCTCGCCGAATTCGGCGGACATCTGGATGAATAGACTATGGGTTTGCTTGGTGAGATTGCTCACGTCGTTGTCTATGGCCTGCCACTGCGCGTCTTCGCGTTTTTCCATATTGCGCAGGGTAAAATAAAATACCAGCATCCAGCCGAAATACATCATGCCGAACAGCAGGAAATGCACCGTGTGCTTGCCCACACTGAGCAATTCGTTAAGCTCGCCAAAATACCATTCCAGCGCCACGGCCAACAAGGCGACGCAGGCGCCGACCGCCATCGCCACGATGAAATAGTAATTGCTGCTTCTTTTCGGCGGACCGAGAGGCGCTGACGCCCCTACCGCTTGAGTGTAGTCGCTATTCAACATGCTTTGCATTATAACCAGTTTGGATTAAGTTTATCATCTACCGGCTTGAATTAAGGTTTCTAATCGGGAAATACTAGCATAGTATTAGCGGGACTGTTAATTTTTAGGAATAGAGGCTAGGGGCTAGAGACTAGAGGCTAGTAAAATCGGTGCTACGCGTCCGGTTTTTGATCGTTCCCACGCGCCGGCGTGGGAATGCAGTCGTAGGGTGGATAAGCACAGCGCATCCACCGTGCCGGCGCAAGAAAGGTGGATGCGCTGCGCTTATCCACCCTACATTTAGCCTCTGCCTGCCCCTAACCTCTAACCTCTAACCCCTAACCCCTAGCCCCTAGCCCCTAGCCTCTAGCCCCTAGCCCCTATAATATGATAACCATCCAACAATTTTCGATATCCCCACATGCATCATTCCCTACCCTTTTTTCTTAAATCGCTAACGCTGTTTATTTTTTTCACGTTGGCGGCAATTGCCGGCAACTATTTCAATATTCAATTTTTCTGGGGCATACAGGCGCTGTTCGGCAGCATCGCCATGCTGATCGCCATTTGTTTTTACGGGGCCGGATGGGGCTTGGGCGTGGCGCTGCTGTCCGGTGGCGCGACGGTGTTGCTGTCGAGCGATCCCGGCATGTCCAACCTCATGCTGGCGCAGGTGGGTGAAGCATTGGCGGTCGGCCTGGCTTATCGCCGCCTGAGTCGCAATCTGGTCATGCTCGATGGGATATTCTGGCTGCTGCTGGGCATGCCGTTCATCGCCTTGTCGCACCTGTTGGACAATAACACAGCGATGCCGCTGATCCTGACCTTGCGCGCCGGCATCAATGGCGTATTCAACGCCATGCTGGTCAGCCTCCTGGTGCAGGCCGCCATCCTGTGGCGCTGGTATCGCACTCCGTGCGAAGCGGGCGGGCAGAAGCGTTCGATTTCCTTGCGCCAACTGCTGTTCAATCTGCTGGTCACCGTCGCGCTGACGCCGGCGTTGCTGGTTGCCGTGCTGGATAGCCAGCAACAATACAGCATCATGCAGATGGAGACCAAGGACGAACTGAAATTCCTGAGCAAAACCGTGATCGACCGGTTGGCGCAAGCCCCCGACGACAGCGGCGCGGCAACGGAACTGATGCACGCCGCCAGCCCGCATGAGCAGCAAAAAATCGATTTCACGCTAATCGATGCTTTCGGCTCGGTGGTGGCGAGTTCGCGCCCGGAAATCAGTCCCGGCGGCGTGTACGACCCGCATAGCAGCGGCGAAACCCGGAAAATCGGCGCGACGATCTATGAGTGGCTGCCGCCGCAAGAGGGCCGGACGGCTGCGCAGCGCTGGGAGGCCATGCGTTCCGTGATGGAAACGCCGCTAAACGGCGCCGATGGCGGCAAGCTGATCGCCGAGATTTCGTCTTCTTTCTATCAGCAAGAGGTGTTGGTGGTGTTGGCACGCAGCATGTCCATCCTGTCCGGCATTATCGTGCTGGCGTTTTTGCTGGGCTGGCTGCTGAGCCGCTGGTTGACCAATCCTTTGATCCAGTTGGCGAAGGAAACCCACAACCTGCATTTTACCTTTCTCGATACGCACACGCTGGAGTTGCCGGACAGCCCGCTGGACGAAATGGAAAAGCTGGTGCTCAATTTCCGCGAAACGGCGAAAACGCTCCACAAGAGCTTCAGTGAATTGTACGGTTTCAACGAATTGCTGGAAATGCGGGTGGAGGAGCGCACCCGCGAGTTTCTGGAGGCCAACCGCCAGCTTAAGGAGGAAATCGCCGCCGGCATTGAGCAAGCGCGGCGCTTGAGAATCACCGCCGCCGAGCTGGAAACCCAAAAATTCGCGCTTGATCAGCATTCCATCGTGGCGATTACCGACGCAAACAACATCATCACCTATGCCAACGACAAGTTTTGCGAAGTCAGCCAGTTTTCCCGCGAAGAGCTGATCGGCCAGGATCACCGCATCGTCAATTCCGGCTACCATCCTGAAGCGTTTTTTAAGGAAATGCGCGGTGTTATCGGTCGTGGCCAAGTCTGGAAAGGGGTCATCCGCAACCGCCGGAAAGACGGCAGTTTTTACTGGGTGGACACCACCATCGTGCCGTTCATGGATGCCAACGGCCAGCCTTACCAATACGTCGCGATCCGCACCGACATCACCGAACGCCAGCGTTCCGGCGAAGACCTGAAGCGCGCCAAGGAAGCGGCGGAAGCGGCCAATCGCGCCAAATCGGAATTCCTGTCGCGCATGAGCCACGAATTGCGCACGCCGCTCAACGCCATCATCGGCTTCACGCAAATCCTCGAAAGCGAAGTGGACGGCAAATTGACGGAGGGACAGCGCGAAAGCACCGCGAACGTCCTGCTGGCGAGCTGGCACCTGCTCGACCTGATCAGCGAAATTCTCGATCTCGCCCGCATCGAATCGGGGCGCATGGCGATGACCCTGGAGGAAGTCGATCTGGCGCCGCTGGTGAGCGAATGCGTCGATATGATCGCGCCGCTGGCCAACGAGCGCCATATCCTGATCGACGACCGGATCACCCAGGGCGAAGACATGCACCGGGTTCAGGCGGATCGCACCCGCCTCAAACAGGTTATGCTCAATTTGATGTCCAACGCCGTAAAATACAACACCATGGAAGGCAGCGTACAACTGACCTGCAAGCGCGTCGCGGGAGGCTGGCTGCGTATCAACGTCACCGACAGCGGCATCGGCATCCCGGCGGACAAGCTTGATGAATTGTTCAAACCTTTCAGCCGGCTCAATGCCGACAAATCGGAAATCCAGGGCGCCGGCGTCGGGCTGGCCGTGACCAAGAGCCTGGTCGAACTGATGGGCGGTCGCATCGGCGTGGAAAGCGTGACGGATGGAAACACCACATTCTGGGTGGAGTTGATGGACGGGGGACAGGCGAGGGGTGGTGAGGAGGGAGGGGTGAGGAGTGGGGGGTGAGGGGTGAGGGGTGAGGGGTGAGGGGTGAGGGGTGAGGGACGTAGGATGTGGCTTCCGACAGGAAGCGCACCACTCGCGAATCCTGGCGATGACACGCGACAGATGCGCCTCGTTCCTCGGCACATCCTACGGGCTACGGTCAATATTTTCCGGCTAGGCCGGCTATTTGCCTCGTTCCCACGCGCTGCGTGGGAATGCAGTTCGGGATGCGCTGCGTCCCGAATCGGGCGTATGCGCTTCATCGCCAAAGCCGCAGACACACTCGCCGCAGCGCGGCGTTGACTACATTCCCACGCAGCGCGCTCATCGTTACACACATCTTTTCAATTATTTGATTATATGCAGAAAAGATGGAGCGTGGCGTTCCCTCCCCGGAAAGCGGGAGGGTTAGGGTGGGGATGGGGTGGAAGGCGCAGGCAACAATGTAAGATATTGATTTTAGTCTGTGTCGTTCTACCCCATCCCCCTCCCAGCCTCCCCCTTGAAGGGGGAGGGGCTTCCCGCTCCGACTTGTGTGTAACGCTGAGCGCAGCGCGTGGGAACGAGGCAACGAGGCAATATTTTCCGGCTAGGCCGGCTATTTTAAAGGAGGTTCCATGAAAATCGAACAACAGTATTGGACGACCGGGGACGGCTGGCAAACGGAAGTGGCGTCTACGCTTGATGGCGAGGCCACGCTGGTGCTGGTTTTTGGCAGCGTGGCGCGGCTGCGCGACAGCGCCGGGATGGAGGCGATACGCGCCCGCTATCCCGGCGCGCAAATGGTCGGTTGCTCGACCTCGGGGGAAATTTGCGGCACGCGTGTGCGCGACGATTCTCTTTCCGTGACCGCCGTGCGCTTCGAGCATACCGCGATAAAACTGGTGCAGGTGGCGATTGGCGAAACCGGTGGCAGCCGGGAGGCGGGCGAGCGCTTGGCAAAGGCGTTGCCGCTACAACAACTGGTGCATGTGTTGGTGCTCTCGGACGGACTGAAGGTGAACGGCAGCGAACTGGCGCGCGGCCTGCGCGAGAATCTGCCGGAGGGCGTGGCCGTGACCGGCGGGTTGGCGGGGGACGGCAGCGCTTTCCAGCACACCCTGGTGTGCGCCGACGGGATACCGGCGGAAGGATTGGTCGCCGCGCTGGGGTTCTACAGCGAGCGCCTCAAGATCGGCTACGGTTCCCTCGGCGGCTGGGATTCCTTCGGCGCGGAGCGCCTGATCACACGCGCGCAAGGCAACGTCTTGTATGAACTGGATGGGCGCTCCGCGCTCGATCTGTACAAGGAATACCTCGGCGAACATGCCGCCGGGCTGCCGGCGACGGCATTGCTGTTTCCGCTGGCGCTCGTCACCAGAGGACAGAGGGCAGAAGACAGAAGACAGAACGAATCGCCTCAAAGTCTGTCTTCTGCCCTTAATCCTCAGTCTTCCGGCACAGAAAGCCCTCCTCAAAGTCTGTCTTCTGTCCTCTGTCCTCTGTCCTCTGTAGTAGTGCGCACGGTGCTGGCGGTGAATGAGGACGAACAGAGCATGACTTTTGCCGGCGACATGCCGGAAGGCGGCTATGCCCGGCTGATGAAGGCCAATTTCGACCGTCTTGTCGATGGCGCGGCGGGTGCGGCGCGCGCCGGTTACGAAATGCTCGGCTCGGTCGAGCCGGAACTGGCCTTGCTCGTCAGTTGTGTCGGGCGCAAACTGGTGTTAAAACAGCGGGTGGAGGAAGAAGTCGAAAGCGTGCGCGAAGTGTTGGGGGAACATACGGTGCTCACCGGCTTCTACTCTTATGGCGAAATTTGCCCGCATGACGTGCTGACCGGGTGCGAGTTGCACAACCAGACCATGACCATCACCACTTTCTCGGAACGCTGACATGCACCGTCTGCTGGAGCGCCAGATCAAACGTTTTCTCGGCGATGCCGCATTGTCGCCGGAACTGGCGACTTTCGTGGCGGCGGTGAACGAAGCGTATCTGAGCGCAGACACCGATCGGCTGATGATAGAGCGCTCCCTCGACCTGATGTCGCGGGAACTGACCGCGACCAACGCCGGGCTGCGCGACGAGCTGGCCGAGCGGCAGCTCATCGACGAAGCGTTGACCAGAGAGAAAGACGAGCAGCGAACACTCATCAAAAAACTCGAAGAAGCCCACAATCAGTTGCTGCAATCAGAAAAAATGGCGTCCATCGGCCAGCTTGCGGCAGGTGTTGCGCACGAGATCAATAATCCCATCGGTTACGTCAATTCCAACCTCGGTACGCTGAACACTTATGTCGAGCAGATACTGAGGGTGCTGGATGCCTACGAACAGGCGGAGTCGATGTGCGATCCCGAGGCGCGGGCGCGCGCCAGGGCGCTGAAAGAAGAAGTCGAACTGGATTACCTCAGGGAGGACATTCTGGTCTTGCTCAAGGAATCCGGCGAAGGCATTCAGCGCGTCAGGCAAATCGTCCGGGACCTCAAGGACTTTTCCCATATCGACGAAGCGGAATGGCAACTGGCCGACCTTCACAGCGGCCTCGACAGTACGCTCAACGTCGTCAATAATGAACTCAAGTACAAAGCGGACGTAATCAAGGAATACGGCGACATTCCCCACGTCGAATGCCTGCCGTCCCAAATTAATCAGGTGTTCCTGAACCTGCTGGTGAATGCCGCCCATGCCATGGAGGAAGGCAAGCGCGGACTGATCACGGTGCGCACCGGAACAACCGGGAACGAAGTCTGGGTGGAATTCGCCGACACCGGCAAAGGCATCCCACCGGAAAACCTCACACGCATCTTCGACCCGTTTTTCACCACCAAACCGGTCGGCAAGGGCACCGGCTTGGGATTGTCGCTATCCTACAGCATCGTCGAAAAACACCGCGGACGCATAGAGGTAAAAAGCGCAGTAGGTAAGGGAACGACTTTCCGGGTGATATTGCCGGTTGGGCATGAGGGGGTGAGGGGTGAGGGGTGAGGGGTGAGGGGTGAGGGGTGAGGGGTGAGGGGT
>JBAYVP010000116.1:0-14037 GCA_041674485.1 Sulfuricellaceae bacterium | reverse complement strand
TATGGCACCACAAAGCGATTTTAAGGCGAATTAAAATATTTATTAGTTATATTACAATGTGTTGCGAATTTCAAAAGCAGCAAAAAACGCTATTTATGACTTTGGCATGACAAACATGGGTTAAGCTGACTCTCCTTTATCCGAAACCATTGTTGTTACGTGGTACTAGTCTGACACAGGGGGACAGCGTCGGCGGCTGCATTCCCACGCCGGAGCGTGGGAACGATCATGTAGGCTGGGGTGAGGAACGAACCTCAGCATTTCACGCAACCTCGGCATTTGGGGTTCGCTTGCTACACCCCAGCCTACTGCGCTATGAAACTGTTCTCTTCGCATTCCCGATAATTCGCGTGGGGTTGGGGATTGCGCTCCGCCTATCAAAACCCCATCGTCCATCTGAGCGCAACTTCGTTGGACAAATGCAATCCGTTGTCGGTTGAGGTTTCGCGCGCATAGCGCGCAATCAGTTGCATGGCGGGCGAGGGGGAATAGGTCAGCCCCACCAGCGCGCGCCGGCTGTGCAGCACGTTTTTCTGGGCGATGCCGTTAATTTCGGTTTCGCCGCCGCCGTTGACTTGGCCGCCGACAAAAAACTCGGTGTCCGGCAGCGCACGGTAACGCAGATAACCCGTGAGTGCATAGGTGGGCTGCTGTTCCAGCCGCAGGTTGCCGAGATAGCTCTCGTTGGCGCCGTACCATGCCAGTTCCGGCGTCACATCCAGCGTCCAGCGTTCACTGATGCCATGCACCCCGCCCAGGCCGAGCGTGGTTTTCCAGCGATTCTCGCCCGCATTGACCGCGCGGGTCGAGATATAATCACCGGTCGGGATGAAGGTAATCAGCGTCAGTCCGAGATAATCGCGGGTTTGCGGGTTATCGACGAGCCACAGGGTGCCGCCCAGACGCGCATCGACGAAGCCGTCGGAGCCGTCGCCGAGCGCGGAGCGCAGGTCGCCCGTGACATGGCTCATGGCATAAGGCAACACAGCCACCGGCGCCACGGTGTAATCGCCGAGCCGGTAATAACGCACGAAACGCACCGCAGCGACATTGGATTGCAGTTTGCCGTCGGCGACGCGCTGCCCTTGGGAATAAAGGCTGTCGTATTCGCGGTCGAAAAAATAGGCGGTGATGACGGTGACGCCTTGCGGCAGGGCGGCGTAATCGCCGGGGAAAATGTCGTTGACCGCAGCACCCGCGCCCGTCGCAAGAAACAGCCCAGCCAGCGCCATGCCGGCAAATTTTTTCATCATCTCATTTCTCTTCGCCCATAAGCCCGCCCAGCGCCAGCTCCGCCGCGCGCAGCACGGCGCGCGCCTTGTTCTGGGTTTCCGTCCATTCGCTTTCCGGCGCCGAGTCGGCCACCAGGCCGCCGCCCGACTGCACGTAAAGTACGCTGTCCTTCACTACCGCCGTGCGGATGGCGATGGCCAAGTCCATGTCGCCGTTGAAGCCGAGATACCCCACCGCGCCGGCGTAGATGCCGCGCTTGGTCGGCTCCAGCTCGTCGATGATCTCCATCGCGCGCACCTTGGGCGCGCCCGACACGGTGCCCGCCGGGAAGGTGGCGCGCAGCACGTCCATTGCATCCAGCCCGTCTTTCAGCTTGCCTTCGACATTGGAGACGATGTGCATCACATGGGAATAGCGCTCGATCACCATTTTGTCGGTCACTTTGACCGTGCCGGTTTGCGCCACCCGTCCCACGTCGTTGCGCCCCAGGTCCATCAGCATCAGGTGTTCGGCGATCTCCTTGGGGTCGGCCAGCAATTCTTCGCTCAGCGCTTCGTCTTCCGCGCGGTTTTTGCCGCGTGGACGGGTGCCGGCAATCGGGCGCACGGTGACGTCGTGATCTTCCAGGCGCACCAGGATTTCCGGCGACGCGCCCACCACATGATGGTCGCCCATGTCGTAATAGAACATGTAGGGGGAAGGGTTGAGCGAGCGCAACGCCCGATACAGCGATAGCGGCGAGGCGGCGAAGGGCTGGCTCATGCGCTGGGAGGGCACCACTTGCATGATGTCGCCGTCGAATATGTATTGCTTGGCCTTGACCACCGCTTGCTTGTAGGCTTCCTTGCCGAATTCGGACACCGCTTGCTGTGGCGCGAAACGCGGCGTTGCGGGCGCCTCCGCCGGACGTTTGAGCAAATGGTGCAGTTCGTCCAGGCGCGCCATGCCTTTTTCATAGGCGTGCGACTCGCGCGGGTCGGCATAGACGATCAGGAAGAGTTTGCCGCTGAGGTTGTCCACCACGGCCAGTTCTTCCGACAGCAACAGCAGGATGTCCGGCACGCCCAGCACATCGGGCTTATGCACCCCGGCGAGGCGTTTTTCAATATAGCGCACCGTATCGTAGCCGAAATAGCCCACCAGCCCGCCGGTGAAGCGCGGCGAGCCTTCGCGGTGCGCCACCTTGAGGCGGGCGCGGTAGGCTTGGATGAAGGCGAGTGGGTCGTCGGTTTCCGTCTGCTCCAGCACTTCCCAGTCGTTTTCCACCGTCACCGTGCGTCCGCGCACCACCAGGCGGGTTTTCGCCGGCAGGCCGATAAAGGAATAGCGCCCGAAACGCTCGCCGCCCACCACCGATTCGAGAAAATAGGAATAAGGCTTGTTGGCAAGCTTGAGGTAGACGGTCAGCGGGGTGTCGAGATCGGCCAGCGTTTCCAGCGCCAGCGGTATGCGGTTATAGCCTAGACCGGCAAGACGGTCGAATTCTTGTTTGTTCATGTTTTTTCACCTTAAAGAGAAATTATGAAATAAGGGCAAATCCTGGCTCGACGCTACACACGCCATCGCCATGACGATTGCCCAAATAATTTTTCTCCAGGGTTCATTGCTTTAAACTTTCGTGATTAATTTCAAGGTTTCCGGCAAGTTCGCGATTACCGCGTCGCACCGCTGCTCGCGCACGTCCTGGCCGCCATTGTAGCCGTAAGGCACGAGAAACACCGGGCAGCCGGCGGCGTTGGCGGCCAGCGTATCGTTCAGCGAATCGCCGATCAGCAACAGTTCGGCGGGACGGCAGCCGAAATATTCCGCCGTATGCAGCAGCGGCAACGGGTCGGGCTTTTTCTGCGGCAAGCTGTCGCCGGACAGGATTAACTGGAATTCGTCTTTCAGCTTCATCGCCTCCAGCAACGGCAAGCTGAATGCTTGTGCCTTGTTGGTGACGCAAGCCAGCGCGAATCCGGCTGCGCGTAGCGCCTGCACGCCTTCCAATGCGCCCGGATAGGGGTGCGTCGTGCGCGTCAGCACGGCGGCGTAATGCTGCCGAAACAGCGGCAATGCCCGCTCGAACAGCGCCGCATCGGGTTTTCCATGCATCTCGCCGGTCAGCGCGCGCTTCACCAGATTGGCGATGCCGTTGCCGATAAAGGACTGGATTTTCGCCTGATCGACCGACGCCATCCCCAGATCGCGCAACATGCGTTGCGCCGCATCGGCAATGTCCGGCGCGGTGTCGAGCAAGGTGCCGTCGAGATCGATGGCGACCGCCCGGATAGGCAACGGGAATTCAGTGCTGCTCATGGTCAGGGCGCCTTGGCCGGTTCGGGGGGCTGTGTCGGTTCGGCTGCCTTGGCTTCCGGCGGCGCTTCGCCTTCCGGCTTTTTCTCGCCTTCCTCGCCCTCTTTCTTTGGCGGCGCCGGCGGCGGCGGAATCACCACCGGCGGGGGCGGCGAAAAGTTGGTATCGACTTTCTTGTCCTTGACATCCAGGTCCCCCTCGCGCCAGCCATCCAGAATAGCGATCTGGCTAAACGTCGGGTTCTCGCGCATGCACTGCTCGGGCGACTTTTTCGAAATGCGGCAGGCATAGCCCATCGCCCCGGCATCCTTGGCTTTCTGGCCGGGAACTTCGAAATTGCAGCCGGCCAACAGCAATGCCGACAACACCCAGGCAAGCGCGTTCATCGCGCGGCTCAGACTTTCGCCAACTCCGCGCGTAGCGCCGCGATGACGCTATCGTAACGGTGCGGGTCGCTGTCCTTGCCGGCGCCGTAAACGGCCGAACCGGCGACAAAAGTATCCACACCCGCGCGCGCCACTTCGAGGATATTCGCCGGGCTTACGCCGCCGTCGATTTCCAGGCTCACGTCCAGGCCGCGGTCGGTAATCATTTGGCGCACTTTGCGTGCTTTGTCCAACACGTAGGGAATAAACTTCTGCCCGCCGAAGCCGGGGTTCACCGACATCAGCAGCACCATATCCAGTTTGTCCAACGTATATTCCAGCACATCCAGCGGCGTGGCGGGGTTGAACACCAGGCCGGCCTTGCAGCCGCTCTCCTTAATCAGGCCGATGGTGCGGTCGATATGCTCGGAAGACTCGGGGTGAAACGTAATGTAAGTCGCGCCCGCCTTGGCAAAATCGGGAATGATGCGATCCACCGGCTTGACCATCAAATGCACGTCTATCGGCGCGGTCACGCCATGCTTGCGCAACGCCTCGCACACCAGCGGGCCTATGGTCAGGTTGGGCACGTAATGGTTATCCATCACGTCGAAGTGAACGATATCCGCACCGGCGGCAAGCACATCGTCCACCTCCTGCCCCAGCTTGGCAAAGTTGGCGGACAGGATGCTGGGGGCGATTCGATAGTTCGGCATAGCGGTTCCTTAAATCAATCTGGGACAAGGTTTGGATTTTAACCATAAATTAGGGTAATTAACATAGAAATTGCTGATTCCCTCATGATGTAGTGGACGGGGCGGGTGAAGCGGCATGGTTAGCCCGGATATTTCGTGAGTTCGCGTGATGATCGCGTAGAATTTTGATTGATATGGAAGTTTTGAGAAGGAGCGTCGTAGTAGGCTGTCGAAATACAGCGTTTTTATCAAATTTCAGCTTCCCGGTTTTTGGATATGCCCGGAAACGTCACGACCTACCTTATTTTTAATCCATTCACCCTTCGACAGGCTCAGGGCGAACGGATTAAAAATAAGGTAGGTTGACATGGTGCAACCCGGCATACGCGCTAGGCACAGGGTCAAACTTCCCCGTTCGTGGTGAAGCCCAGTCGAACCATGAACGGGGAAGTTTGACCCTGTCCATAAATTGAGAAAATCCAAAAACCGGTGCTGATTTTTTGTCAAAAAATGGTAAATTTCGACAGCCTAGGGCGAAGCTGGGCGGACAAGAAAGAAGCCGTAATCCGACAGTCTAGTTTTGCAGCGATTCTTCCATCAGGAAATCAATCTGCCGACTTCCGCCGAATTTGCCCTTGGCGGCGCTGCCCCGGACTTTATTGGGGGTGAAATCGATGTTTTGCAAAGTGGCCTTGAAATCGATCTGGCGTTCGGCCATTTCTCCCATCAACGCTACCACGATTGCCCAGTGGGAGGGTACTTCGCCTTGTGCTGCGTAGTTGGTTATCGAGTTGCGATTGAGTTTCACCAGGTCGGCAAATTGCTTTGCGCTTAATCCGGCTTTGCCCAATTGTCTGCGGAATTCTTCGTAAGTCATGCCCCATTCTAGGGGGTATTTTTAATGTAATCAATACATTTTTTACTTATCGACCAAATCTTTATATCATTTGCGCAGAATGTGTCGTAGATCAAGCACTGGCGCAGTTCTCCGGGTGATTTTTTTTCACCGCAGAGACGCCGAGGCGCAGAGAAATATAATGGAGGATGAAAGCATACTATTACTCTACAAAATCTCTGCGTCTCTGCGGTAAATATTTTTGGTTCCGGCTTGTCCGGCTTAGTCACTTATCGACCAAATCTTCACATTATTTGCGAAGAATGTGTCGTAGATCAAGCACTGGCGCGGCTCTCCGGGTGATTCTTTTTTTACCGCAGAGACGCTTCAGGCGCGGAGAAATACAACGGAGGGTGAACCGTACCATTACTCTACAAAATCTCTGCGTCTCTGCGGTAAATGTTTTTGGTTCCGGCTCGTCCGGTTTAGGATGATGTTTATTTTGAAATTATTTTCTGACCGCCTCCAGTCGGCGCTGTTGCAGCGCGGCTTCTTCGGCGCGGGCGTCGTCGATTTCCCGCATCACGCCGACCAGATCGGCGGGTTTTAATTTTCGTTTGAGACGACCGGTCAGTTTGACCTCGGGATGCAGTTCGCCGCTTTCGTATAGCGACCAGATTTCCTTGCCGTAGTCGGTTTTGCGCAGTTCGGGGGCGTAGCGCCCGAAGTAGCCCGCCAGGTTGGCGACATCGCGCTCCAGCATGCTGGCGGCGTGGTTGTTGCCGGCGGCATCCACCGCTTGCGGCAGGTCGATGATGACCGGACCATCGCTGCCGATCAGCACATTGTATTCGGACAAGTCGCCGTGGACGACGCCGGCGCACAACATGCGCACTACTTGCGTGACTAGGGCATGGTGGTATTCCAGCGCCTGTTCCTGCGTCAACTCCAAGTCGTTGAGGCGCGGGGCGGCATTGCCGCTGTCGTCGGTCACCAGTTCCATGAGCAGTACGCCCTCGTGGAAATTATACGGCTTGGGCACGCGCACGCCGGCTGCGGCGAGACGGTACAGCGCATCGACCTCGGCGTTTTGCCAGGCTTCCTCCTGCGCTTTGCGTCCATAGCGGCTGCCTTTTTCCATCGCGCGCGCCTGCCGGCTGTTTTTCACCTTGCGGCCTTCAGTGTAGTCCACGCTTTGGCGAAAGCTGCGTTTATTCGCTTCCTTGTACACTTTTGCGCAACGCACTTCCGCGCCGCAACGCACCACGAAAACCATGGCTTCCTTGCCGCTCATGAGTTGGCGGATGACTTCGTCGACCAAGCCGTCTTCGATCAGCGGTTGGAGTCTTTTGGGGGGCTTCATATTAATTTAATCTCTACGGGTTCAATTCCCCGCCCCTTGGGGCGAATGAAAAAGCATTGCAATGAAAATCTCCGATTTTCAAGCAATCCATCACGATACCCCGCAGCTTGCGGCGGGGATTTTTATTCTCGCTGACGAATCACCAGCCCCTTCAAAAAATTTCTGAGGAACTGGTCGCCGCATGCCCTGTAATTGTTGTGCCCTTGCGCCCTGAACAGCGCGCTCAATTCCGGCTTGGAAACGCCGAACCCCGCTAGTTCCAGCGTTTTATGCATATCTTCTTCTTTCAGCTCGAAGGCGACCCGCAGCTTTTTCAGTATTGCGTTATTGGTCAAGCGCTGGTGGGGTTTGATGCCACGTCCCGGTTTTTGCTCCGGCTTAGGCTCCAGCTTGCCCCTTTTATGGATGATTAGCCCGTCCAGAAACGCCGTCATGACTTCGTCGCTGCACGCGACAAAGCCTTCTTCCTCTTCTTTTTTTAATAAATTCGGGATGTCGGATTGCACGATAGCAGGGTCATGCCCGGCGAGCTTGATGATGTCCACTACTTTTGCGTCGCTGAGATCCAGTGCATAGCGTATGCTGCGTAATACATCGTTGTTGACCACCATTTGCTCCGATTTCAATAAAACCAACAAGTTAGCATTGCGTCGATTAAGCAGCAAAAAAACGACCCGATCAGCGGGATTTTCCGTTCGTGGTGAAGTTTCTGTCGAACCACGAACGGAAAATCCCGCTGATCGGGGAAAACGAAGGTTTACCACATTTTCGGTAAAATTCGTATATTTATTTATTCGGAAACTTGCGGGAAACGGCGGGCTGGTTCCGACAAAGGAATCCAACCTGTTGATGCGGAAGGGTAAGGATAGAGACAACCAGGGCGGATAAGCGCCGCATCCGCCCTGGCTATTCGCGCTTCATGTACGGGCGCCCGGCTCAACCCAGTCCGGCCAGGGTTCTCCGTCCGGCAGCACCGGGCCGTGGCATTCCGGGAATATCCGCGCCTTGCAGGTGCGGCATATTTCCGGGTCCAGGGTGAAATACACGGCGCGGGTGACGTTGCTCTTGGCGGGGAAAAAACCGCCTTCGCCGATATCCTTGAGGTAATGCCCCTGTTTCAGGAAGCGCCAGATTGTATCCTTCAACCGGTAGAAATACAGCCCGCCGCCCAGCTTGCGCCGCCGTTTTGCTTCCTGCGCCAGCATTTCCGCGCCCGCCACATCGGCGAAATTGATGCCGCTGCCGACGATCAGCACGCTCTTGCGTTGCGGGTTGAGTTCGTCGATCTGCTGCAACGCGCGCTGGACGTGATCGACTGCACCGAAGAAGATTGAGCCGTTGATGCGCACCATGCGGAATTGCGGGCATTCCGGGCGCCCCCTGGCGTCTTCCAGATGGTAGGAGCCTTGGCCGTCGGCGGGAACCACCGGCACGATGGCCGGCTGCGAGGTGCGCGCAAGATAGAGCATCAGCGACAGCAGCACGCCAACATAGATAGCGAATTCCAACTCGACAAACAAGGTGGAGAGCAGCGTGGTGAACAGCACCACGGTTTCGGAGCGGCTGGTGTGCGAGATGGAATGAATATGGTGAAAATCGATCAAGCCCCACGCCACCAAAAACAGGATCGCCGCCATTGCCGGAATCGGCAGGTAAGCGGCGAGCGGCGCCACCAGCAGCAGCGTGGCCGCCAGGAATAGTGCGGAGAACACCGCGGCAAGCGGGGTCATGGCGCCTGCGGCATAGTTCAGGCCGCTACGGTTGAACGAGCCGCTGGAGGCGTAGCCCGAAAAGAAACTGCCGAAGATATTGGACAACCCCTGACCGATAAATTCCTGGTTGCCGTCGATGCGTTGCTCCGAACGCACCGCCACCGAGCGGGCGATGGAAACCGCCTCGGTGAGCGCCAGCATGGTCACCGCCAACGCGCTGCCGCCCATTTCCTTAATCGCCTTAAGGGACAAATCGGGCATTGAAAGTGGCGGCAAGTGCGCGGGCAGCGCACCGACGGTGCGGATCAGCGTGACATCGACGCCGAAAATGTCGTTGAGCAGCAGAGCGAAGAAGCTGCCGATCAGCATCGCTGCGATCATGTAGGGGATTTTGGGGAGGAATTTTTTGACCAGAATGCCGGAAGCCAGCGTCACCAGCGCCACCGCAGTGACATAAAGATTGATGCTGCCGATTTGCAGGAAAAGCTGGTGAATGATTTCGTAAAAATGCGAGCCGCGCGGGATGTCGATGCCGAAAAAATTCTTGATCTGGCTGGCGGCGATCAGCACCGCCGCACCGGCGGTAAAACCAATCACCACGGTGTGCGAGATGAAATTGACCAACACGCCGAGCCGCGCCAATCCCATGACGAGTTGGAACACCCCGGTGAGGAAGGTGAGCGTCAGCACTAGACTGATGTACTGCGCGCTGCCCGGATCGGCGCGGGCGCTGACGGTGGAGAAAATAACAATGGAAATCGCCGTGGTCGGCCCGGACACCAGATGCCAACTGGAGCCGAACAGCGCGCCGATAATAGCCGGCGCCATCGCCGCATAAAGGCCGTATTCCGGCGGCAAGCCGGCAATGGTGGCGAACGCCACGCCCTGCGGCAGCACGATGATCGCGCCGGTCAGCCCGGCAATCAGGTCGGCTTTGGCGGTTTGGCGGGTGACCATGGGCCACCAGCGCAGGAAGGGAAAAACTTTATGTAGCCAGAGATTACAGGAGAGCACGGATTTCAATGGAGTCATCCAACTTCAACGAATTAGACAGGGGTGGCTGTTGTATGATGTTGCAAAAAACAGCAGCGGCATTAAAAGATGAAACTTTCGTTATTATATTCGACCACCGGGAGGGCGGTAAAAGATATTATTTATGGGGGCATTTCCCGTTGTTAATGACGCGGCGAATTTCTTGATTTCTTGATTCATGGATAATCTGGGAGGCGTGTTAAAATGCATAAGCGCCTACATCGTGAAAGGGGACTAAAATCATGCACCGCACGCAGATTTATCTTCAGGATGATCTGTATGAACGGCTCAAAATGCGCTCGCGCAATGCGGGCGTCAGCATTTCCGAACTCATACGCAGCTCTCTGGAAAGAGACATGCAGCATGAGCCTGTCGCCGATGCCAAGGCTTTTTTCGAGCGGCTCGTCCCGCTGGAGAGCTTCGCCGACACCGAGCCGGAATCCTACGTCCGCGAATTGCGCAGCGCCAGCCGACTGCTTCGGGCAGAAACCGATGATCCTGGAAACCTCCGTTGACCGCTTGCCAAGATGCGTAACATAGTAGTTCTAAACAACTTTGACATATATTTTGCGTTCACCAATATGGTGAGAGCGCTACGGAGGTTTCTAGGATGATGCCTGACCGCTTGGTGTTGGACACCGACATCGTCATTCACCTGCTAAAAAAACAGCCGCTCACCGTGGCGCGTTTTATCGGCCTGCTGGAAGCACAAACCGTTTTTCTGCTGTCGCCTGTTGTCGTAGCCGAAATTTATGCCGGCGCGTTCGAGCGTGAGCACAAAGAGATTGAAACTCTGTTCGGCTTTTGCAAGCGCATTGGCATCGACGGCGAAACCGGACGCCAAGCTGGACGCTATGCTCGCCGCTACCGCAAAACATACCAGGACATATCCCTGGAAGACTACTTGCTGGCCGCCGGCGCGCAGCAGAACTGCTGTCCCTTGTGGACCGGCAACCGCAAGCACTACCCCATGGACGACATTGCCCTTTTTTGAGCCGTGCGCGCACAGGCGCGGAGAAACCACAGCATCTCAGCGCCTGAAGCGTCTCTGCGGTGAAAGCATTTTGCCGGAGATCCGCACCGGTGCTTGATCTACGACACATTCTGCGCAAATGATGTAAAGATTTGGTCAATAAGTTCGCTTGTGGCGAACAGCCAAGCCGACTCACGCTTTAGACGCGAAGGCGCGAAGAGAATCGAACCCGTATCTTTTTTTGCGAGTTGGAAATGAGACCGCCCATTCTTGCTCGCCCCCACTTCTTCGCGGCTTCGCGTCTAAAGCGTGAAAAATTCTTATCAGAAATTGCGACCTTCACCTGAAAATCGCAACTTCACAAGCGACAATTTGTTGTTGTTTGTTATTACATTAAACTTTCAATGAGGAAATCATGCCAACTACCCCAGCCTGTCCCCAATGCACCCTGGAAAACACCTACCCGGAAGGCGATAACCTGATTTGCGCCGATTGCGGCTACGAGTGGCCGATGGCTGCGCCGACAAACGCCGATGACGGTGCGGAAGCGACCGTGAAGGATGCCAATGGCAACATATTGAGCAATGGCGATTCGGTTGTGCTGATCAAAGACCTGAAAGTCAAGGGATCGTCCATCACGCTTAAAATGGGCAGCAAGGTCAAGAGCATCCGCCTGGCAGGCGGCGACCACGAGGTGGACTGCAAGATGGATGCCGGCAATTTCATGCTGAAAGCCTGCTATCTGAGGAAAGTCTGACGGACATTTTTCCGGGCTATACCTTGCGCGGCTGCAATTTGTGACCGCGCAAGGTATAGGTTCAACCCTGCCGCTTTACAAATCGCTATCGGTGATCACCCCGCCGAAATAGAGCTTCAGCAGGATAGCGACGGGGGGCGGAATTTCCAAACCCAATTCGAAGCGGCTTCCGCGCGATTGCGTCACCCCGAATTTCGACCAAAAACGGTACTGGCTTTCCCGTCTGCTCTTGCGAAATTCGCGTAGCGCATCGGGATTAAAAAAGCCGTTTTCCTGCATCACTCGCCGCCTCGTATCCATATTTCTTTCTCCTGAACATTCAATCAGATATCCGCATATAAGCGCACCGTGAACCTCAACGGATCGGGAATTTTGCATCAAATTCCGATTTTCCGAACCTATCTACCTAGATAGTTACGCAAAGTAGCTATTTGGCATATTTTTTATGCCTCCTGGGTATTCCAGGCAATTCATCGGAGAGTCGCATATGTCACACCTGATTAAGATTGCAGCAAGAAAAGATTTTTCCAGCAAAGAATTATGGGAAATGCACCGGCTACGGGCAAAAGTATTCAAGGAGAGGATGGGGTGGGAGGTGCCCATTATAAGCGGCATGGAAATAGACGGGTACGACGCTCTGGAACCCTACTACATGATGGTGCGCGATTCCGTCAACGGCTTGCGCGGTTGTTGGCGGGCGCTGCCGACGGAAGGCCCCTATATGTTGAAGGACACTTTCCCGGAGCTGCTGCATGGTCAGCCTGCCCCGGAAAATAAGAAAATATGGGAGTTGAGTCGCTTTGCCATCGATGCGGACGGCCCGCAAGGGTTCGGGTTTTCCGGGCTGTCTCTCGACGCATTGCGGGCCATCGTGAGGTTCGGCGATAAAAAGGGGATCGAACACTACGTCACAGTCACCACAGTCTCGATTGAGCGCATGATGCGGCGCGCCGGTTTCGCCGTCACCCGCTATGGTCCGCCGATACGGATAGGTGTGGAAAATGCTGTGGCAGTGGATTTCGACATCGGCGAACAAACCCATGCAGCACTGTTCGGAAAAATGCCACAGGCTGCTTGATCCAGGGTAAATTTGTTCTCGGCACGGAAAAAACCGATTCACCGCAGAGGACGCAGAAGGACGCAGAGGAAGAGCATGAGGGTTTTCCTCCGCGTCCTTTGCGTCCTCTGCGGTGAAGTTTCCTCAATGTTTTGCTCAAAAACTTCCGCCGACTTGATCTACAACAAGGTTTGCTATGCAAGCTAAGGGCACACTGATTTTAACCTAGAAACCTCCGTTGACCGCTTGCCAAGATGTGTAACATGATGGTTCTAAACAACTTTGCCATCCATTTTGCGTTCACCCATATGGTGAGAGCGCTACGGGCTGGATTGCACGGTTTTCCGGGCGCATGGCGGCGTTGCAACTACAAGAGAAGAGAATGGAACAACCATTCTTCGTCGTTGCGCCTCTTGTGCCCAAGCCGCAGGCTGTCGGGTATGCCCTGCACCCGGAAAACCGCACACTCCAGCCCGTTCAACGGAGGTTTCTAGGTTTAAGCGGTGCGACCTAGCCAACCAGTATGACCGAACTCGAACTCCATTTGCTCAACGATTTCCAGCACGATTTCCCGTTGGCTGCGGCGCCGTTTCGGAAAATCGCCGCGCATCTGGGTAGCGACGAAAATGCGGTGCTCGCTGTGTTGGCGCGCCTGCAAAAGCAAGGCGCCGTCAGCCGCGTGGGTGCGGTATTCCGCCCGCATACCATAGGCGCCAGCACACTGGCGGCGATGGCGACGCCGGAAGAAAAACTGTTGGCCGTCGCGCATCGAATCAGCCTGTTTCCCGAAATCAACCATAATTACGAGCGCGAGCACCACTATAATCTGTGGTTTGTCGCCACGGCGCCGGACAGCGAACGCCTGGGCGATGTGCTGCGCCGCATCCAGGCAGAAGCCGGCTATCCCTTGCTGGTGTTGCCCATGCTGGAAGATTTCCATATCGACTTGGGGTTCGATCTGGCACACTCTCCCAACGGCACGGTTGACAGCATCCGTGGGGTGCGCCGGGGCGGGACGTCGCCCGCGCGCTATGCGCCGCACCCCGACGAATCCCGATTGATCGCCGCCATCCAGAACGGCATTCCGCTGGCGCCGCGTCCCTACGCCGAAATCGGCGCGCAAACCGATATGAGCGAAGCGGAAGTCATTGCCGGCCTGTCCCGCTTGCTCGAACAGGGGGTGATACGCCGCCTGGGCGTAGTGGTGCGTCATCATGAGTTGGGCTACCGCGCCAATGCGATGGTGGTGTGGGATGTGCCGGACGCGGATGTCGGCAAGGTCGGTCGCTGCCTCGGCCAGTTCGATTGCGTAACTTTGTGCTACCGTCGCCCGCGTCGCCCGCCGGAATGGCGCTACAACCTGTTCAGCATGATCCACGGACGCGACCGCAACGAGGTGCTGGGTTTGGTCGACCAATTGCGCGCGGCGTGCAAGCTGGCGGACACGCCGCACGAAGTGCTGTTCAGCCGCCGCCGCTTCAAGCAATGCGGCGCGCGCTATGTCGAGGAGCGGTGCGTCGAGGCGGGCGTGGCATGATCCTAGAAAGCTCAGTTGACCGCTTGCCAAGATGTGTAACATGGTGGTTCTAAACAATTTTGTCATCTATTTTGCGTTCACCCGTATGGTGAGAGCGCTACGGGCTGGATTGCACGGTTTTCCGGGCGCATGGCTGCGTTGCAACTCCTTGCAATGGAACAACCATTGCGCGTCGTTGCGCCT
>JBAYVP010000115.1:0-14209 GCA_041674485.1 Sulfuricellaceae bacterium | reverse complement strand
TGTGGCGCGCGAGCTTTCCCTGCCGCTCAACCGCGACGAGTACCAGAGCGAATACGTCAGTAGTTACCGCATTCGCAACGGTATGTTGCACAATCCGGCGAGCGACCGGCGCACTACTAAAGGTTCGTTCCATGTAGCCGAGGGCGGTTTGCCGATACCCGGCGACAAAAAGGCGGCGCCGAAAAGCACTTTCGCGCGCTTGCTGCACGAGGCGCTCAATCCGCCGGAGCATTTGCTGTGCCTGCCGTTTACTGCGGGGCAGGAGCAAGAGGCGAAGATGTTCGTGTCGCTGCTGCTGCGCCCGGTGGTGTGCCCGGAGATTCCCGGCATAGAGGCGGAAAAGAACATGGAAATCCGCTTTTTCGCGCCCGGCAGCTTGGTCAGCAACCTGGATTTCGTTGAGAGCATTTTCGGCAACGGCGGCAACCCGGTGCTGGCGAATAACGACGCCGGGTTGGATGTGGACTGCTGGTCCGGGCATAGCGGCTGCGTGATCCTGGCGCCGCATCTGGTCAAATTCACCAAGAAGGAACTGGGCTTGCCTCACTGGGATCAGGCGAGCGCGCGCCAGCAGGCGGACGGCATGTGCTGGCGCGATGCGGGCGAGCTGTACAACGACGGCGCCGCTTTCAAGATCACCGCGCGCGACGAGCGCGGCGTGATCGTCACGGTGCTGGCCGACAATTACTACGGCTATTGCAAGAAAGAGGTCAAGACCCAGATCAGCTATGCCGCCAACCTGTTTGGTATGGCCGAAGAGGAGCATGCCGGCGGCGCGCTGGCCTTCCCGCGCCGTAACCACGGCGAGGAATTCGGCGCGGACAGCCTGAACCGTTCGCCCGGCTACCGCTTCAGCGACACCGTGGCGCAATACGGCGAACTGATGAACGTGCAGCCGGAGGGCTACGGCATCGACAAACGCTTCCCGGAAGTGATCTACCTGCCGCAGGATTTGCATATGGACCTGCACAGCCAGACTATAACCTGGGAAAAGGACGGCGAAGATCGCACCCTCAAGCTGCGCCCGGACAAAATCTACATCCAGCCCGACGGCTACAAAATCATCATGCAAAAGCACCCCGGCGCGCCCTCCTGGCGGCTGCTGGGCGCGGATGCGGAAGGCACGTTCTGCCACAAGCCATGCACCGTTTCCGGCGGCGGTAAATCGGAGATTTCCAAATCGCTTAATGATGCGGTGATCAATGGGCCGCTGTTCGTCGCCAATCTGGTGCATGACCTGGATATGGTAGAGGAAATTTTTCTGCGCGATTACACCACGCGTTTCCTGCCCGGCCTGGATCACGAGGACCGCGACGGCGCACGCGAACTGCTTTCCCCGGAACGCAGCCTGGGTTCGGTGATTCGCGTGCTCACGCCTTCTCCCTCGCACACTGCGGAATATAACGCCTGGCTGGAAAGCCTGCCGGACCGCATCCTGGCGTTGGTGTTCGTAATCAAGCGCATGTATCGCCCGGAATGGGGCAACGAATGGCGCAAACTGCTGTCGGCGGATTTCGTCAACGGCCATCCCGGCCATGAACTCAAGCTGGGAGACCGTAAACTGGTCGGCTCCTACCTGCGCATCGGCTTTGCGGAAAACGGTGCATGGCGCGTATACAAGCTGCGTCAGGATTTCATCGCCGCCGACAAGGTGCAAATGGAAGACGATATTACCGCTTCAGTAGTGGTGCCTGCCGCAGTCCTGCCCAACCGCTCGCCGAAAAGCGCCGAGCCTTCGGTGAAGCTGGTGCGCAACTGCGAATATCGCCTATTTCAGCGTCCCGACGACGCGATTCATCGCGGCTTCGACAAACAGACCGAACGCGATTTGGCGCAACGCGATAACTTCATCGCCAACTTCGAGCCGCTCAAGAACGCTGCGCTGGCGGAAATCATCGACGACGCAGTGGGTTTCGACCAATACACCGAGCCGATGCGCCATATCCTGCGCGACGCCCATACGGCGGGCGAAGCCGTGGTGTCCTCGGCGCACCCGCGTCTGGTGGACGGCAAACCGAGCAAGAACCCGCGCTACCTGCAACTGCGCCCCGACCTCGCCAACCCGGTGGGGCGCTATGTCGCCGAAATCGGCGCGCGCTTCAACCGGCGCGTGCCGCTGGGCGTACCGCTATGCGAACCGGTCAACGCAGTGCTGATCGGGCGGCGCAACAATCCGTCGGAGCATGGCATCCGTCCACTGGCAGTGTACAACCCGATTCATTACCAGGAACTGCCGGAACTGTTCATGGATTTCATCTCCAGCCTCACCGGCAAGTCGCCTTCCACCACCGGCGCGGGCAGCGAAGGCGCGCTCACCAAAGGGCCGTTCAACGCGCTACGCCCCACGATAGACCTTAACAACACGCTGGTGTCGTTCATCCTCACCGGCTACGCCGGCTATTCCACCGCCGCCGGCTATATCGGCCCGAAATTCCGCATGAACCACGACGTTAGCCTGCTCGCGCCGGAAATCTGGTCGCGCCTGACGGAGCAACAACGCGATCCGAACTGGCTGATTGCCGACGGCAGCCTGAAAAAAGTCGATGACTTTTACTATCAGGGTCGCCTTATCCCGGCCAGCCGCCTGGGCTACCGCATCACCGAGCGTTTCGTGCATGGTTTCCTGGGAAAAATCTTCGACGCGCCGCGCGCAGTGTTCGGTGAGGAAATCCTGTGCCCCGAAATCCAGGACCTGGCGGCATTCGTGGATGGCGTGGAAAATATCGCCGAAGCGCAACAAAAGGTCGCGGCCAGTTACTTGGAAGACGGTAGCGTGGAAGACGCCTGCCCGCCGCTTAAAGCACTGTTATACATTATGGCGGAAGGCCACTACCAGGGCAAGGATGTGCATCATCCCGAAATCCGCGCGTTATTCACCCGTGACTCGCTGCTCGCCTCGAACTGGTATCGCGAACGCCTGGAAACCAAGCAGCAGCGCGACATTGCGTTGTGGCAACGGCACATCGCCTACCTCGAAACCTACATCAGCCGCCCCAGCCACCAGGATATGGTGGCGCGGCTTGACATCCAGAGCCGCCTGACCGGCGCCATCGCGCGCTTGGAACAAGTGCGCGGCAGCGCCTACCTGGAAAGCCTGCGCGGCACCATAGGCGCCGACCCGATGCGACCGGCGCGGGAGTGATAGGGCAGGGTAAAATGGTTTCCGGAGACAATGTAGCGGCGTAGGTCGGGTTTAGATCGTAGATCGTTCCCACGCTCCAGCGTCACTGCCGTTAAGTTAGGAAAAATCCGTTCGCCCTGAAGCCCAGTCGAAGGGTGAATGGATTTTTCCTAACAGGTTGACTGTTAAGCCATTCATGGTTCGACAGAGAGCTTCTTACCACGAACGACTTAACTTAATGGCAGTGACGCTGGAGCGTGGGAACGATCAACCCGCTCATCGCGTCTACATTTTTTCCGAGAACAAATTTCCCCTGTTCCGGCGGCCCCATGAATGCTCAGCGCACCGCACCGGCGCTCAATTGCGCGGTCGGCAGACCGTGTTCCAGCAGCCATTTGCCCGCGCCTTCCAGCAACACTTCGGGTCCGGCGACATAAACGTCGCAATCGCCCAATGTCGGGTGTTCGTCAACGATATGTTGCAACAAGCCGCCCAGCAGTTTTTCCTGTTTCCCGGCGGCGGTTTCCAGGTTGACGCCTGCTATCAGCGGCGTGTAGCGGAAATTGTCCAGCGTTTCCGCCATCGCTCGCGGCCAGTTCGGAAAATAGAGATCGGACTCGTGCGAAACCACCCAGTACAAGTGCATGGACTCGGCGAAGTCAAGCGCCATGGCATGTTCCATCAGGCTTTTCAGCGGTGCGAATCCGCTGCCGAAGGCGAGGAAGATCAATGGGCGGACGCCTTCATGCAGCACAAAACCGCCTTTCGGCCCTTCCACCACCACGGCTTCGCCGATTTGCAACTTGGTGGAAACATGCTCCGCAAAATGATTGCCCGGCGTGTTGTGGATATGAAACAGCAAGTTCCGGTCGTCGCAGGGACAGCTTGCCAGCGGGAACTCCGCCGCCAACGAACGTCCGAAGCGGAGCACCGCATTTTGCCCCGCAAGATAACGCAGCCGTTGGTTGCCCGGGGTTTGCAGGTGCAGGAGCAGCATTTCGTCGCCTAGCGGTTCGAGGCTTTTGACATGCGCGGTGATGTGTTGGAACGGGATGTCCGTCGCGGCGTGCGCCTCGCCGGCCTCAATCACTACATCCGACACGGCGGTGTTCGAACACATTAGCGCATAGCCGGAAGCTATTTCGGCCTCGCTCAATACATAATCGTGATGGCGCACTTTCATTAATTCGCCGGATGCCACACGCGCTTTGCACTGGCCGCAATTGCCGTTGCTGCAACCGTAATTGAGCGCAAGACCGGCGCGCAACGCCGCTTCCAGCAAGGTGTCGGCGCCGTCGACGAAAAATTCGTGGCCGCTGGGGCGGAGCTGTACATGGGCGGCCATGATGCGCAAAAAACTGTCCCTGATCGTCAGATTGGGAACTCCCGCTCGCTGCCCACCGGCCTGGAGCGCTTGGTGCAGCCATATTCTGAGGGCAGCCGCGGCGGCCTGCACCTCTGTGCCCGCGTTATCCCATTTTTTGAGTTGTTCTTCCAGTCCTTCGACAACGGTGCGGTAATGCATCAAGCTCGCCTGGGCGTCGGACAGCTCCTTGCCCAGGCCGGTCAGTCGCGCCGCCAGGACTTCCTTGTTGGGCAAGCGCTCGAATGCGCGCACCCCGAAAGCAATTTCCTTGGTTCGCGCCATCCGCTCCAGGAGCGTGTCGTCTTCGAACTGGGTGTCGGGATAAACCCGCAGCAAATCGTCTTCGGACACCTTGCCTTCGAAGGAAGGCAGCAGCCCCTCCTTGATTTTCTTTTGCAGCGCCACCCTCGTCACGCCAACCAGGCGCGCCGCCCTGGATAAATCCATTAGTAAAGACATTTTCGATCTCCTTTCCAACACCCTATGGAAGCCTGATTTTCAGCTATGCGAAAGCCTACCCTTAAGACTTGCGAATGGCAATTCAGTTCTCCCGCTCTTTTGTCCGCACCCGACAGTCTTTGGGTGCAAGAGCCGTTAGGCTGTCGGGTATGCGGCAGAAGGGAGCAAACCTGCCTATGATGATTTTCGGTTCCGGTGGTTGAGCGAGGAGCGAGACATCGCGAGCGGGAGGCCGCCTTACTGCGCGTTTATCACTTGTCCCGTCACCCCCTGGCTGTCCGCGCCCATCAAATAGAGATAAGTTGGCATCAGGTCGGCGGGCGTCGGCAGTGTTTCGCGGATTTCCGCCGGGTGGGTGAGGGCGCGCTGGGGTGATTGCACCGGGCCGGGGATGAGGGCGTTGATGCGCAGTGTCGATGCGTTGCCCAGCTCCTGCACCCAACATTTGACCAGAAATTCCAGCCCCGCTTTGGATACCGAAAAGCCGCCCCAGAATGGCGATGGCGTGTGGCCGTGGGTTTCCGAGGTCATGATTACCGAGGCGTCGGGTGCGGCGAGCAGCAGCGGCAGGCAGGCGCGCGTCAGCGCGAAGGGCGCGGCGAGGTTGATGCGCAGAAAATACAGCCATTGTTCCAGCGTTTGGTCGGCCAGCGGTTGCGGGCGCCCGATGCGCGAGGCGTTGTGCAGGATGCCGTCGAGGCGGCCAAGCTGCTCGCCTATGGTTTGCGCCAATGCTGCGAAATCGGCGTCGCCGGCTTTTTCCAGGTCGAGCGGGAATATCGCCGGCTGGGGATGGCCGGCGGCTTCGATTTCATCGTAAACTTTTTCCAGCTTGCGCGTCGATTTGCCGTGCAGGATCACCGTGGCGCCGTGCGCGGCGAAGGTCAGCGCGGCGATTTTGCCTATGCCTTGCCCCGCGCCGGTGACGAGAATGACGCGGTCTTTGAGCAGGTCGGGGGGAGCTTGGTAGTTTTTCATGGGGCTATATTTGTGTGCGAGGTGAGCTGAAGCGGTTGTTCAATGGATGTTGGCGGCAACCCAGTTTTCCACGATAAGGCCGGGATAATCCTTGAAATCGGCCTCGTTGTTGGTGACCAGTATACAGCCGGTGCTGACGGCGTGCGCGGCGATCAGACGGTCGAGGGCGTCGCGCTGACGGCTTTTTACCGCCATGCGTAACACGCCGTAGCTGGTGGCAGTGTTCTCGTCGAACGTGAGGGCAGGCACATCCGTCAGCAATGCATCCAGCGCCCGCTGATTATGGGCACGGGTTTCCGGCTGGCGCTCCACGCCATAGCGCAATTCGGCAAGTGTGATGGCTGACATGACAGCCTCGCCAAAGCGCAGTTTACTAAAACATTTCATGACTTCGGGAGGATGATGGTGCATGAGGTAGATGCAGATGTTGGTGTCCAGCATGTAGCGCATGGCTACCATCCTTCTCTTTCGTGCTCTTCGTGAAATTCCCGTCCTTCGGCCATGAAATCAGGACTGAACGCGGCGAATTTGTCCATCAGTCCGGCGAGCGAGCGTCGCGATGCCGGACGAATAAACAACCCATCGCCCATGCGTTCTATGCTTACTTCCTGGGTGGCTTCCGGGAACGTCATTTCCTTGGGTATCCGCACAGCGAGGGAATTTCCGCTCTTGAAAATACGTGTCAACATGAGGGGTGCTCCTTATTCAGAGGACAGAAGACAGAAGACAGATTTTGATGAGGCTTTTTCCGGCATCTGGATGGGTGAGACAAAGTGTATACAAGTATATACTTTGGGCGGTTTGCGTCAACTTAATTTAGTAGACAGACTTCGAGACGGTTTTTTCTGTCTTCTGTCCTCTGTCCTCTGTCCTCTGATACGCGCTGCAGCCTCAACTCCGCTTCTGACCGCGCCTTCGAGCGTGGCGGGGTAATCGCCGGCGGTGTAGTCGCCGGCGAGGTAGAAATTTTCCAGCGCCGTCGTTTGTTGCGGGCGCGTTAGTTCCGGTGTGCAGGCGAAGGTGGCGCGTTTTTCCGCGATGGTTTTTATCCATAGCGGCTGCGGTAGCGTGCCGAAAGTATTGCACAGCTCGCTATGCACCCATTGCGCCAATGTTTCCCGCCCCAGCCTTTCATGCGCGCCTGCGGCGCTGACAACCACCGCCAGCAGTCCCTTGCCGCGCCCCAAGTGCCCCAGGTCGAATACCCATTGGGCGATGCTGCCACTCATGCCGAGCAGGGGGTGGGGGAGCGTTACGCTGTCGGGATAACGCAGGTAGAGGGTGTAGATCGGCTGGTAGCTGAATTTTTCCACCAAGGCCAGCGTGCCGGCCAGTTCTGCCAAGCCCCCGGCCAGTGCAGCCAGCCGTTGCGGCGGTGCGGCGCAAACGATATGGCTGTAGCGTTGGGTTCCGCTGTCGTCGATGACGGAAAAGTCTACGCCGTTGTGGGCGATGCGGCGCACCGGGCGGGAAACGAGGATTTCGCCGCCATGCCGTTCGATATAGCGCGCGGCGGGGGTGGGAAACAGGCTGGTGGCGTCGGTGCGCGGCAGCAGCATGTCCGAATCGGCGCGGCTGCGGGTGAAGCTGTCGCGCAGCACGTTGAGGAAGATTTGCGCCGATGCGCTTTCCAGCGGGGTGTTGAGCGCTGCCAGGCACAGCGGTTCCCACAGGCAACGGCGGAGTTCGCCGGTTTGCCCGTGGCGTTCCAGCAACGTGGCGACGCTAAAGTCGGCGGGCAGGCGAAAATTGGCGCGGCGTAGCGCGAGCATGAAGCGCGTCGCCGCCAGTCGTTGCGCGAGGCTCAATCCGCGCGCCGTCGCCAGTGCGTAAAGCAGGTGCAGCGGCGCGGGCAGGTGCGGTGCGGTCAGGCTGAAACGGTCGGGGAATTCGAGGTGCAAGGGGGTGCGCAGCAGTGCATTTTCTTCCGCGCCGACTAGTTGCATCAGGCGCAGCAATTCGCTATAAGCGCCGAGCAGGAGGTGCTGGCCGTTATCCAGCGTTGTGCCGCGATATTCGACGCGCCGGGCGCGCCCGCCGAGCTGGCCGGCGGCTTCATACAAGGTGACGGGAATGTCGGCGCGCGCCAGTTCCACTGCTGCGGCGAGGCCGGCATAACCGCCGCCGATTACTGCGATGTTTAGCCTTTGAGCCACGTTTTTCCGGCAATCCATAATTTTCGCAGCTTAGTTAGCGAAATACGCCGGTCGAGTACGTGGTAGCCGTTGCGCTTGATTTCTTCCAGCAGGGTGCGGTAAATCGCCGCCATCACCAGCCCGGTGCGCTGGGTGCGGCGGTCGGCTTGGGGTAGGGCGGCAAAGGCGCGCCGGTAACAGTCTTCGGCGCGTTCCGCTTGAAATTTCATGAGTTGCCGGAATGACTCGCTTTCACGACCAAAAAGGAGGTCGTCCTCGCCGACGTTGAAACGCGCCAGTTCGTCCTGCGGCAGGTAGATGCGGTTGCGGCGCGCGTCTTCGCCCACGTCGCGGATGATGTTGGTGAGCTGGAACGCCACGCCCAGTTCGTGGGCGTATTGTTCGGTGGCCGCATTGCCGTAGCCGAAGATGCGCGCCGAGAGCAAGCCCACCACTCCGGCGACGCGATGGCAATACAGCGCCAATTGGTCGAAATCGCGGTAGCGGTTTTGCGTCAGGTCCATTTCCATGCCATCGACGATTTCCTGCAAATGTTCCGCAGGCAGTGCGAAATCCTTGACTACGTCCACCAGCGCCTGCCCGACGGGGTGCTCCGGCGAGCCGTCAAAGACCCGGCGGATTTCCTCGCGCCACCAGCCGAGCTTGGCGCGGGCTGCGGCACAATCGCTGCATTCGTCCACTATGTCGTCCACCTCGCGGCAGTACGCATACAGCGCGGTGATCGCGCGCCGCCGCTCGGGCGGCAGGAACCGGAAGCTGTAATAGAAACTGGAGCCGCTTTTGGCGGTCTTGTCCTGGCAATATTGGTCGGGGGTCATCAGTTTAGCGGTCTGGATGAGGCCGACCGGTGAGTGGGTTCAAAAATCCAATTGCTCAAAAGTCAGTCCTAAAGCGTTTGCTATCCGGTGTAGCGATGATTTGCGGGGGTGCGCGGAAGTTTCGAGTTGGGCGAAAGCCGTTTGTGTCACATTAAGACGCGCGGCCACTTCTGCCTGGGTAAAGCCCAAGTGTTCGCGCCAGGCTTTGACTGGTGTGACGCCGTCCACTGCGGCGCTTAGCACTTCGTGGGGAATCAGTCCCTCTTCCTTTACATATAGCTTGAGGAAGTCGGCATAAGGCACCACTACAAAGGCCGGCAATCCATCCGCGCCCTTGATGGTCTGGAACTCAGTACGTGCGTTCATCGCGTTTTTTCACCTCCTCGACATGGATAACTCTGATTGTTCCATCGAATTCGAAAAATACCCGGTAATCGCCTATTCGCAGCCGGTAGCTATACTTGTGGTTTAGCAGTCGCTTGGCGCCGGTGCAGTTTGGAAATTCCGAGAGCTTGGCTTTTACCTCGTCACGAATGGCGCATTGCGCAGGTTGAGGAAGCTTGCGCAATTGCTTGGCGGCCTTCGGTTTCCAGTTGATCGCATTCACAAGACAAATAGTAAGTTTTTAATAAGGCTTGTCAAGGACGGCATGAGTTTATGACAACTTATTTCCACCGCATCGCCCGCCACAGCATCGCCGGCCAGTCCTGCCATTTCAGCACTGGGCGTTCGTTGAACACATCGCTGTTTTTATGCAGCTTGCGCAATATGGTTTCGCCGCCGAGGATAATCATGCGCAGTTCCAGCGCGATGCGTCCGGGCAGGATTTTGCCCAGCGGCGCACCGGAATGCAGTAGCTTCCTGGCGCGCTCGATTTGGAACAGCATGAAGGGATTCCACCTGCCGCCGGCCATGCCTTGCGCCAAGTGGCTTTCGCCGATGCCGTAGCGCGCCATTTCGTCCAGCGGCAGGTAGATGCGGTTTTTTTCCCGGTAGTCGATAGCGATGTCTTGCAGGAAGTTGATGAGTTGCAGGCTGGAGCAGACGGCGTTGGAATAGGCCAGATTCTTCGGCGTGGCGGCGCCGTAGAGGTGCAGCAGCAACGTGCCCACCGGGTTGGCGGAGCGGCGGCAGTAATCCATCAGTTCGCCGAAATCGGCATAGCGTTTCTTGACCACATCCTGGGAAAAAGCGTCAAGCAGGTCGTAAAACGGTTGCAACGGCAGCCGGTAAGCGGCAACGATGTCGGCGATTTGATGGAACAGCGGCGTTGTCGGGGATTGTCCTGCGGCCAGGCGATCCAGCTCTTTGCGGAAGCCGTCGAGCAGGGCGAGGCGGGCGGCATCGTCAAGATCGCCCTCGTCGGCGAAATCGTCGGCGGCGCGCGCGAACGCGTAAATGATCCCGACCGGACGGCGCAAACGCCCCGGCAACAGGACGGACGCGACCGGGAAATTTTCGTAATGCTGGACGGTTTGCTGGGGCGAGAGCGGCATGGGCGGATTTTACCCGGTTTTTCGTATGAGGCTGTAGTGTGTGGTCGCGCGGGGAAACATTTATCTCAGCCAGACTTTCGTTTGATGGCGCTTCGCGTTAGAATCCCGGTGTCATGTTTTCACCCTGGATTCCTAAATGTCACGCAAGGCTAAACAACCCAAAGCCCAGGCCAAGTCGCTTGCGCCCCATGTTCGGGAGAGCGCCGCATTGGCGGCGGATGCCGCAGCGGCGTTGGGCGCATCACGCTACAAGGATGCGACGGAGTTATACAAGGAGTTGGTCAAGCGTGAATCCCGCCCTGACTGGGTGGAGGGATTGGCCGCGAGTTACGCCGGGCGCGCCCACGAATTGGCTGACAAAGGCATGATCAAGGAGGCGCTGGTGTTGTGGCGCAATCGCACGCAATTGTGCGGCAAGCCGCTTGCCGAGGGGCCTTACCTGGGATGGCTGTTGCAGGCGGGAGAGCAGGGGGAGATGTCGCGCCTGCTGGCCGATGCCTCCTTGCCCGACGCGGCGCGCGCCGAACTGGAAATGCACCTCGCTGCAGCAATGCTGGCGGCTCCGGCCAATGCGCTGCCCGGCCTGCCTGCCGATAGCGCCTTGCTGCGGCATCTGCCGGCGGCCCAGGCGGCGCTGGCGGCGTATTGCCGGGGAGATTTCGCCGCGTTGGAAGCGCAATTGTCGGCGATTCCGTTCCGCTCGCCCTACCGCGATCTGAAACCCCTGCTCAAAGCGCTGGCGCTGTTGCAATCCGATGTGGAGGCGGCGCGGACGGCGATTGCCCGCTTATCCGTAGGCGGCGGGTTCGAGCGCTTGGCGGCGGCGCTACGCGCCGCCGTTTTGCCCGATGGCGGCTGGCTGGCGGCGTTATCCGACCTGGACGAGGGCAGCCAGCAACTGGTGCTGGACATCAAGGGCTGCCCCAATGCCGTGCGCCCGTTGCTGCTGGAGCTTGCCAAGCTGGGCGATGCGCCGGTCGCCGCGCTGCTTTTCGACGTGCTGACGCGCCACCGGCGCTCCATACCGGCGAACGCCTTCGCCGAACTGTGCTTACGCCTGTTGCCCCATTTGGGCAAGCGCTTGAAAAGCAATGCCGATTTCCGCAAGTTGCCGCAGGAGCAGCGCTTGCATGTTTTGGCGCTGGCCGACGAATTGCAAGGGACGCTCGAATCCGCCAACGCTCACTGGGGCGAGATGATGGAATTGCTGAGCGCCCACCCCGACCAGAAGCTGCGCATAGCGCTGATCCTGCGCCACTTGGCCGCTCTCGGTCGCCGGAACAGGATGGAGGAGGGGGTGGATGGCGGTGCTTTCGAATATCTGAAGAGAAGCCTGGAATTCGACCCCGAAGATCGGGATGCCACGCTGACGGTGATCGGCGTGTTGCGTTCCGATAACGATCTCGTGCAGGCGCGCGCTTATCTCGATAAGGCGTTGCTGCGTTTCCCCAAGGACGCCAAGGTATTGCTCGAAGCGGTGGAAGTCGCACTGGCCGGCAAAGCGTTCAAGAAGGCCGTGGGGCTGGCGAAGCAGGTGCTGGAACTCGACCCCATCAACCCGCAGGTGCGGGGATTGATCGGCCAAGCCCTTTTTTCCCACGCGCGCAAGCAGATCAAGGCGCACAACCCGGTGGCGGCGCGCAAGGAGCTGGATGCCGCAGAGGAATGGCTGAAATCGCCGACGGAACGGGCGATGCTGAAGCTGTTGCGCGCGCTCGTTGCGGAAGAGCAGCGGGATGCCGGTCATCCACTACTGCTGCGCGAGGCTATGGCCGATTTCGGCGTCCCTCTGGTGGGCGCCTTTCATCTGCTGCTGGAAGCGGGCAAGGTGGGGAGCAATCCGAAAGCCTTGCTGCTGAAAGCCGAGGGCAATCTGGCGTCAACGCCCTCCACCGATGCGGTGGTGGCGCTGGCGCATGCCCTGAATGCCGTGCCGGAGGGAGAAAAGGCGCTGGGCGCCGCGCTTGAGCCGCTACGCGCTATGCTCAAGCGCGCAGCCAAACTGAAGTTTGCCGAAGCCGACCATTTGCTGGTGTGCGAAGCCTTGCAGCGCATCGAGGAAGACGAACTGCTTGCCGTCTATGCCAAGGCGGCGCTCAAACGCTGGCCGGGACGCCCGGTGTTTATTTACCTTGATGTAGTTGCACGTTATGGAAGTTGTTATTACGACATCCCGGATAGAGTGCTGTATATGTTGGACGATATCGTTGACGATGCCCGCGCGCAGGGCGACCATCGTACTGCTGCGCGTATCCGCGCGCTGTTGTCGCCGCCGCCCGATGACGACTTTATGGACGACGATGACGATGAACTGTTCGGTATGCCATTCCCGGATATGAAAGGCGGGTTCGATCCGTTCGGCGGTCTCCCGGCGGATCCGCGCACGATGCTTGAATTGGTCGTCGCCATGGAAGGTGAAAAAGCCTTATTTGAAATGGTGCGCCAAACGCTGGGCAAGAAAGTGCTCGACGATTTGAAAAAACAGTCCGGCGGCAATAAGCCGGATTTTATTGGCAGGCTGATCGACATGTTGGTAAAGGGGGCGCCGCCCAACTATTTGCCGGATGCCGATGCGGCGTCGCCGGTCAAGCGACCGCAGCCGCGCAAACTGCCCGCCCCCGCACCGGAAAACCAAAAGGAACTATTCGATGAGTGACCCCTACCGCGTTCTCGGCGTTCCCGTCACTGCGGACGACCAAGCCATTCGCGCCGCCTATCTGGCGTTGATCCGCGATTGCCCCCCGGAGCGCGACCGGCGGCGTTTCGAGCGCGTGCGCACCGCTTACGAAGCCATTGCCGGCGCGCGCGGACGGCTCGCCCATGCGTTGTTCGACAAAACCGTCCCGACGCCGGAAGACGTTCTGGCTGCGCTGGAAGCCGACTTTAAGCCGCACCCCGTGGACGAACGGCACCTGCGCCGGGTGTTGGGTGCAAAATGATGTTACTTGAACCCGATGAAAAAGAACGCCTGATCGAAGAATTCCGCGCCTGCCTGGAAACCTGGGAGGAGGGCGATGGAGACGAGGAGGGCGCCTCTCCCGTCGATCTGCACACTCTGCTTACCGAGATGGCTGCGCTGAAGAACGAAATCCGCCTGGAATCGCGCCAGTTTAAAAGCATGTTGGAAGAAATGCGCAGCTTCGGCGATGCGCTACGGGAACAGAACGAGCGCCTCAACCGCGATCTGGAACGGGCACGGGAACAGGCTGCCGCCGGCAGACAAAAGGCTGAGCGCGGGCTGCTGCTGGATATGCTGGATTTGCGCGACCGCTTGCAGGCGGGAGTGGACGCCAATACCGCGCATCGCCCTCCCTTTTTTGCCCGCCTGGCTCCCGGCGAAACGCGTTTCGCCGCCAGTCTGGGGCAGGGGCTGGCGCTGACGCTGAGCCGCCTGGACGATGTGCTGGCCGGTTACCGGGTGCGCCCGCTCGATGTGGTCGGGCAGGCGCTGGACCCCCATACGATGCGCGCGGTAGGGGTGGAAACCATGCCCGGCCAGCCGGATGGCGCGGTGCTGTTTGAGGCGCGGCGCGGGTTTTTCCATGGCGGCGAGTTGTTGCGCGCCGCCGAAGTTATCGTTAACAAAAAGGCATAATATCATAATATCCTAGATTCCTTAGTTGACCGCTTGCTATGGAATGTAGGGTTATGGTTCTAAATATTTTTTCATTTTTTTGCGTTCAACCGTTATAGTGAGAACGCTACGGGCTGGATTGCACGGTTTTCCGGGCGCATGGCGGCGTTGCAACTTCTCAGAATGGAACAACCATTCTTCGTCGTTGCGCCTTGCCCTGCACCCGGAAAACCGCACACTC
>JBAYVP010000114.1:0-14221 GCA_041674485.1 Sulfuricellaceae bacterium | reverse complement strand
TCAGGACGAACGGATTTTATTTCATCAGGCTGTCTGTGCCGGCTCGTGCAATGTTTGGGTTTGCATCGTTAAATACAGCGTTTTCAATCAAGAATAGTTACAAAATACCTCAAGCCAATGGTGGTGGATAAGCGTAATACATCAACCAATACTCGGTGAAACCGCTGTAATAGCGGTGGGGCAGTGGTTGGTGCGATATTTATTGCGAATGTACTGTGCGAAACGCAGGAGGAGGGCGCGGTTAGCGCTATTTCGCTCAAGAAACAGCCAGCCTATCAATCGCCGCGGCGTTGCTCCAGGAAAACACTTTTTTCGCCGCCAAGTCGCGCGGCAGCCACATGAAATTCAGATGTTCGCGCGGTGCGAGCGTCACCGGTTGGGGCGCGGGCAATTCCAGGCTGAAGACCTGTTCGGTGTTTTTTGTCACGCCGGGCGCGTAGCGGTGGCGCCATTCGGCGTAGATTTCGAATTCATATTGCAGGTTCCAGTCGGTTAGCTTATGGATTTCCGCATCCAGCCCGGTTTCCTCGCACACTTCGCGGATCGCGGTTTGACGCGGCGTTTCGCCATGTTCGCAACTGCCCGTGACCGACTGCCAATAACCGGGATGGTCGGCGCGCTCCAGCAGCAGCACCTGCAAATCGGCAGTGTGGATGACGACCAGGACGGAGAACGGAAGTTTGTAAGCCGGCACGGAAGCAGTTAAACCTAAAATACTCAGTTGAACCGCAGAGACGCAGAGGCGCTGAGAAAAAACAATGCGTTATGGTGTCGTGCGACACTACCCATTTGGTGAAGCGGAAAATTGTTGTAACTCATTTGTTTCTCTGCGTCTGAAGCGCCTCTGCGGTTAAGCAAATGCGGTTTTTAGGTTCAAACACACACCGGACAGGCGGGGTCCTGGGTTAGGCGGATGGAGCGCCATTCCATGTTTAGCCCGTCCAGCAGCAGCAAACGCCCGGACAGGGGCGCCCCGGCGCCGGTCAGCAGTTTCAGCGTTTCGGCGGCTTGCACCGAGCCGATAATGCCGACCAGCGGGGCGAATACGCCCAAAGTGGCGCAACGCTCGTCCTCTTGCTCGGCGTGTTCGGGGAACAGGCAGTGGTAGCAGGGGCTATCCGCCCGCCGCAGGTCGAATACCGCCACCTGTCCGTCGAAGCGCACGGCGGCGCCCGACACCAAGGGTTTTTTCAGTTTGGCGCACACGCGGTTTATGGCATGGCGGGTGGCGAAGTTGTCGCTGGCGTCCAGCACCACGTCTGCGTCTGCGGCGAGTAGCGCCAGTTCCTTTTCCGACACGCGCATTTCCACGGGGATGACGGCGACTTCGGGATTGATGCCCGCTACGGTCAGCGCGGCTGAAACCGCCTTGTTGGCGCCGATGCGCGCACCGGTATGGATGATCTGGCGTTGCAGGTTGGTGAGATCGACGCTGTCGCCATCGCAGAGGGTGAGCTTGCCGACGCCGGCGGATGCGAGGTAGAGCGCCGCCGGCGACCCCAGCCCTCCCGCGCCGACGATCAGCACATGCGAGTTCAGCAGCTTTTCCTGCCCCTCAATGCCGATTTGCGGCAGCAGAATATGGCGGCTATAACGCAGGAGCTGCCCGTCGTTCATCGGGAACAGCTTTAGCGGCTCTGGAGAATTTGCAGCCCCTTGAGCAGGTTCAGCGCCTGGTTCAACTGGTAATCGCTTTTCGACACCAGTTCGGGGGCGCCGCCGGGTTTTTCGTCGGATTGCGCGCCGGCTTTGCCATCCTTGCCTTTAGGCGCGGGTTTGCTCGGTGCGGGTAGCTTGATCGACGCTGCTTCATTCTTGGCTTCACCTTCCTTATCCTTGTTGCCATTGCTTAGATGGCGCTCCAGATCGGCTTCGCGCAGGTGCAGGCCGGGGTCCACGCCGCTGACGGTGGCATCGTCCACCACGATGTCCGGCGTGATGCCCTTGGCCTGGATGGAGCGCCCGTTGGGCGTGAAATAGCGCGCCGTGGTGAGTTTGATGGCGGTGTTGTTGCCGAGCGGCAGCACGGTTTGCACCGAACCCTTGCCGAACGTCTGGGTGCCCATGATGATGGCGCGCTTGTGGTCCTGCAACGCACCGGCGACGATTTCCGAGGCGGAAGCCGAGCCGCCGTTCACCAGCACCAGGATGGGGACGGTCTTGACGCCCGCCGGCAGGGATTTCAGGAAGTCTTCCTTGCCCAGGCCGTGCAGATAATGCTCCTTGCTGGCGAGCAGGCGCATCTTGGCGTCCTCGGTGCGTCCGTCGGTGTAGGTGACCAGCGCATCCTTGGGCAGGAAGGCCGCAGCCACGCCGACCGCCCCGTCCAGCAGCCCGCCCGGATCGTTGCGCAGGTCGAGCACCAGCCCTTTGAGCGGCTCCTTGTTTTGCTTGTAGAGGGCGTCCAGCGCTTTGACCAGATTTTCCCCGGTATGCTCCTGGAATTGGGTGATGCGGATGTAGCCGTAGCCGCTTTCCGCCAGTTTCGATTTAACGCTCTGGATTTTGATTACGGCGCGCGCCAGCGTGAAGGTCAGCGGCTTGGTTTCGCCCTTGCGGATCACGGTCAGGGTGATCTTGGTGCCGGGCTTGCCGCGCATACGCTTGACCGCATCGTTGAGGGTCAAACCTTTGACCGGCGTCTCATCAAGCTTGATAATCAGGTCGCCGCTTTTCAGGCCGGCCTGAAAGGCCGGCGTGTCCTCGATTGGCGAGACGACTTTGACGAAGCCGTCTTCCATGCTGACTTCGATGCCCAGGCCGCCGAATTCGCCCTGGGTGCCGACTTGCAAGTCCTTGAAGTTGTCGGCGTCGAGATAGGCCGAATGGGGGTCCAGGCCGGACAACATGCCGTTGATGGCCTCGGTGATGAGTTTTTTGTCTTCCACCGGTTCGACGTAATCGCTCTTGATCTTGCTGAATACTTCGGTGAACGCGCGCAGTTCGTCTATCGGTAGCGGCGTCGTGGGGTTGGCGGTCTTGTCTGCAATGGCCGAAAGGTTAAGGCTGATAATCACGCCGGCGAAAACGCCGAAGAGCATCAGTCCAATGTTTTGCAGTTTGCCGCGCATTTCAAATCTCCAAGAATGTAGGTTGGGCATGTCAAGGCGCGAGAGCGCCGACAGACTCCAATCCTCTTTATAAAACACGGGTGTTGGTGTTTATACTTTGCGCGGCCACAATTTGCGCAGCAATCGCATCCCGCGAGACGCGGCTAAATCCGCAAATTGTGGCCGCGCAAAGTATAGCTTTTCAGTCACTATATTTACTACCAGACTATGGGGGCGACACCGCCTATTTCAAGGCAACCCAGGCCATGGGGTCGAGCGGTTTACTCTGATAGCGCAGTTCGAAGTATAAACCGGAATCCGGGATTCCGCCGCTATTTCCCACGCTGGCAACGGTATCGCCCATTTTTACGTTCTCGCCCGCTTGCTTGTACAGGGTTTCGTTGTTGCCGTACAGGCTCATGAAGTTGCCGCCGTGATCGATGATGATGATGTTGCCGAAGCCGCGCAGCCAATCGGAAAACACCACCTGCCCGCCGGCCACCGCCTTCACCGGCTGGCCGGCGGGGGAGCGGATGAACAGCCCTTTCCAGGTGGCGCCGCTATCCTCGCGCGGGCTGCCGAAGCGACCGGCAAGCGCACCCTTTATCGGCAAATGCAGCTTGCCCTTTAATTGCTGGAACGGGCTGCCGCTATCCTCCGGTGTCGGCACGACGGTGTTGCTTTCCGGGGATTGGCTCTCCCGCTCTGCGGAGCGGGAAACTTCCGGCGCTTGGGCTTTCTTGCTGCGCGTTGGCTTGGCCGCCATTTTGCTCAATTTCTCAATCAGCCGCGTCAAGCGTTTTTCGTCGTTTTGCAGCTTGCCGATTTCATGGCGTTGCGCGGCGATTTTTTTATTCAGTTTGATCAGCAACGCCTTGCGCGCGATTTGTTCTTTTTCCAGTTGTTTCTTTTGGGCATCCTGTTCGCTCTTGATGCGCTCCAGTTCCTCCGCCTTTTTCTGGCCGGCCTCGGTCAGGCCGCGCAGTTGCTTGAGATTGCCGCGCAGATTCTGGATCAGCGTAGCGCGTGCGCGCGAGATGTCGGCGTAATAGCGCAGATGGCGCACCAGGCGGTTAGGGTCTTGCTGGTTGAGGATGATTTCCAGGTAATCGTGCTGGCCGTGCAGATAGAGCCGGGTGAGCAACTGGCCGAGTTGCGCCCGTTGCTCGTCGATCCTGGATTTCGTCTTGGCGCTGTCCTGCTGGAGGTGCGAGACTTCGCCCTTGACCTCCTGCTGTTGTTGCGCCAATTCATAGAGCTTGCGGTTGGCGGCGCTGATCGCCTGCTCGGAGTGCTTCAGCGCATCGCTGGCGTCCGCCTTGGCGCCTTCGGCGCTTTCCGCCTCTTTTTGCAGCGACATGATGCGGTCGCGCAACTCGCTCAGCTCGTTCTTGGGTGAAACGTCGGTGGCGGCTGCTACGGGAAATATCAGCGAGCAGCAGAGTAGCGCCGCAGCCAAGCGTTTGACTTCGCATGCACGCCAGATATATCCCACGAGGCTATTAAAATTTCGACATAAGGTTGGTTGAACCTCAGCCAACGTCTGGTTGGAATTCGACCAAAGCGTTGCCGGTCATCTCGACGGGTTGCGGCAGCCCCATCAGCTTCAGCAGGGTCGGCGCCACATCCTTCAGCGCGCCGCCCTCGTGCATGCGCGCCGGACGTCCCACGTAGAGAAACGGCACGTCGAAAGTAGTGTGCGCGGTGTGCGGCGCGCCGGTGATTTCATCGAGCATTTTTTCCGCATTGCCGTGATCGGCGGTGATCAACACTTCGCCGCCGATCTCGCGCATTGCGGCGACCACCCGCCCCACGCATTCATCCAGCACCTCCACCGCCTTGACCGCCGCCGGCAGGATGCCGGTGTGCCCGACCATGTCGCCGTTGGCGTAGTTGCACACAATGGCGTCGTATTTGCGGCTATGAATGGCCTCGACCAGCTTGTCGGTGACTTCACGGGCGCTCATCTCCGGTTGCAGGTCGTAGGTGGCGACACGCGGCGATTGCACCATGATGCGGTCTTCGCCGACAGTAGGCGCTTCCACTCCGCCATTGAAGAAGAAAGTGACATGGGCGTATTTTTCCGTCTCCGCGATGCGCAACTGGCGCAACCCGAGGCTGGAAATAGTGTCGCCGAAGCCGTTGCGCACGTTTTCCGGCGGAAAGGCGACCGGCACATGGAAATTTTTGTTATAACTGGTTAGCGTGCAGTAAGTGGCGAGCTTGGGGTAAGCGCTACGCTCAAATCCGGCGAAATCCGGGTCGATAAAGGCGCTGGTGATTTCGCGCGCGCGGTCCGCGCGGTAATTCATGAACACGACCGCGTCGCCGTCCTGGATGCGCACCGGCGCGCCGCCCGGCGGTTTGATCAGCGTGGGCTTGACGAATTCGTCGTGTTCGCCGCGCAGGTAGGCGGCCTGCAAGCCCTGCATGGCGTCCTCTGCAACATATTCGGCCTGCCCCAGCGTCAGCATGTCATACGCCTGCTTGACGCGCTCCCAGCGCTTGTCGCGGTCCATCACGTAATAGCGCCCGCCGATGGAAGCAATGCGTCCGACGCCCAACTGGTCGAACTTTTCCTGGGCGCGCTTCAGGTAAATTTCCGCCGATTGCGGCGGCGTATCGCGCCCGTCGAGGAAAGCATGCAGGTAAAGCTTCTCGACGCCCGCCTTGGCGGCCATGTCGAGCATTGCGTGGATATGCGTTTCCTGGCTGTGTACGCCGCCGTCCGACAGCAGGCCGAACACATGCAGCGCGGAACTTTTCGCCGCATCGACGGCCTGTGTCAACGCGGCATTGCCGAAGAACGAGCCGTCCTGTATCGCGAGGTCGATGCGCGTCAAATCCTGATACACCACCCGCCCGGCGCCGATGTTGAGATGGCCGACTTCCGAATTGCCCATTTGCCCGTCGGGCAAGCCGACCGCGCCGGCGGCAGTGTGGATGAGCGTGTGCGGACAAGTCTGCCACAAATGATCCCAATTGGGTTTAACGGCGAGAGCGATGGCATTGTCCGCACCGTTGGGGCGATAGCCAAAACCGTCGAGAATAACGAGCAATACCGGGGTGGGCTTCATAATTTCGACTTTAAAGTAGGTTATTAATAGTTGCGAATTTTATTATATTTTGATAAAACTCGCATCATTTCATATATTCTGGAGGCTAGTGGATGTCGGCGGCTCACGCACCGGTTTTTACTAGCCCCTAGCCTCTAGTTCCTAGCCCCTAGCCCCTGGTTTTAAAGAGGTAGTTTAAATGAATTTCGAACAAGTCGAATTGATCGACAAGGAAGAACACATCGAACAGGCGTCGCGCGCGATGAAAGCCATGTCCCACCCGCTACGCCTGAAGATACTGTGCGTGCTGGGCGACCAGGAAGTCAGCGTGCAGGACATCGTCAACAATGTCGGCACCTCGCAGAGCAATATTTCCCAACACCTCGCCATCCTGCGCGACAAAGGCGTACTGCGCACGCGCAAGGATGCCAACCGCGTCTACTACCGCGTCGGCGACCCGCGCACGCTTAAGCTAATCAGCATGATGCGCGACGTATTCTGCGGTTTCGCCAAGTAAACCCGCGCCGCGCCGGCGCACCCCCCAAAGAACTTTCAAACAATTTTCTTACCTCTTGACTTGACTGAGTTTTCACCATTATAGTACAAACATGGAAACTGAACTTAAAGCGCTGGAAGACAAGATTTCCCAACTCATACAATTGTGTCGGCGTTTGCGTGCGGAAAACACCCAACTGCGCCAGGAAATGACCGGGGTGCAGAATGAAAACCGTCAGCTTGCCGGCAAAATAAGCGCGGCGAAATCCCGCCTGGAGCATCTGCTGCAACAAATCCCCGAGGACCAGGAATGAGCAAGAGCCTTGATGTCTCCATCATGGGACGCGAATTCCGCATCGCCTGCCCGGCGGGGGAAGAGCAGGCGTTGCTCGACGCCGTCAACTACCTCGACAAAAAAATGAGCGAAATCTTCGAAGCCGGCAAAGTCATAGGCACCGAGCGCATCGCCATCATGGCCGCCCTGAATATCGCGCACGAACTCCTTTCCGCACGAAAACCCAGCGGTTTTGACATCGAAGCGTTTAAGCGTAGAATGAGCCTCATGCAGGCCAATGTCGAACAAACCTTGGCCGAACAGGACAAATAGCCATCACCTGATGAGTCACAGAATTGTCCCCTGCGGTGTTCGTTTAGGCCATATATTCTTTGAACCAATATATGCAGTTTGGCTGCGACCACGGGAGTGCTGTTGTGCGTGTCCTTTGCGGATACGCCTGATGCGGCTCCGGTCGTGACCACCTTGGACTTCGGTTCAAGATGCTGGTCTGACGGCATTTGCGGGGGCCTTATTTCGTAAGCCTTCCCTCCAAATCCATGAACAAAAATCAACTGCGCTCCTTGCTACGCAAGGCGCGCCGCGCCGTTACGCCCAGGCAGCGGCGCTATGCGGCTGCGGGTTTGCAGCGGCAGGTGGCGCGCAGCCGTCTTGCGCTACGTAGCAAGCGCATCGGATTCTATCTGGCGATGGGCGAGGAAATGGATATGCTGCCATTGCTCAACCAGATGCTGTGGCAGGGCAAACAATGCTTCGTCCCGGTAGTGCCGCCGCGCTTCGAGCGCGCCCTGAACTTCAGCCGCCTGACGGCGCAGCCGCGCTGGTATCTCAATCGCTACGGCATCTACGAACACTGGTCGCCGCGTCCGGTGCGCGCCTGGCAACTGGACCTGCTGTTCGTCCCGCTGGTCGGCTTCGACGAAACCGGCTACCGCATCGGCATGGGCGGCGGCTTTTACGACGCCAGCCTCGCCTACCTGCACCGCCGCACCCTATGGCGCAAACCGTTGCTGATCGGCGTCGGCTACGAATGCCAGAAAATCGCGCGAGTGCCGCACGACCCGTGGGACATCCGGCTCGATGCGGTAGTGACCGAGAAAAGATGGTATTGGTGCAGACCTGAACAAGCCCAGCCTGCGGCTACTTAACCCGGATATTGCATAAATTACGCGTGCCCTCGCTAGTCTTTTGATTGATATGAAAATTTTGTTCAGTCGGTCGTATGAATAACTACGACGCTCCTTCACAAAATTCCCATATCAATCAAAATCCTGCGCGATCATCACGCGAATTTATGCAATATCCGGGTTAATAGGCTCCCGCACCAAATGAACTTCCAGGCGGCAACCCACCGCAGCCGCATACTTGCGCAAAGTGGATAGCGAAGGGGAATGCTTGCTGGTGGCGAGACAAGTCTCAATGCGCGTTACAGCCGGGCGTTGAGTCCCCATGCGCCGCGCCACTTCATCCTGGCTTAATCCCGCTTGCCTGCGAGCGTGGAGTAGTTCGCGCAGCAGGGCATATTCCCCACCCAGCGCGGCGTAGGCCTCCTTGACGCCGGGTTTTTCCATAATGCGCTGCACAAACGCTTCATCGTGTGCCACCGGTTCAAACTTGTCCATTCTTCACCTCCTTCATGCGCTGCCGGGCAATCCTCAATTCCTTCCCCGGCGTGGCTGGGGTTTTCTTTACAAAGCTATGCAGCACCACCAAATGCTTGCCTATCTGGGTGCAATAAAATACCCGGCCTATTCCCTCTGCACCATTGGGACGCAGTTCAAACAGACCACTTCCCATCGCGCGCGAATGGGGCAAGCGCAAATTTGCGCCAAATTCCTGTAGTAGCTCCAGTCATTGTTGGTAATTCGCCAAAATACCCGCCGGCAGATCAAATACCTGCTCACGGACACGCTCGGAATAGTAGAGAACTGTCCAATTCATTATGGCACGACGGTAACAAATTTGTTTCGTTCGGTCAAATGCCGTTTGGGCGTATCCTGCGCAACTTACCGGGACTGGGGGACGAATTATCCTAGAAACCTCCGTTGAACGGGCTGGAGTGTGCGGTTTTCCGGGTGACATTTCGCAGTAATGGGCAGAATTGGGAGAAATATTTACGCTGGCTGAATAAACGCTATTTTCGAACATTTGGCCGTTATTACAAACCGTTGGTCAACACGATCTACCGATATAACGACAAGGAGCGGATACAACGCTACCTGAACCGGTCGGAGACACTGAGCAGCGAACTTTACCGCTCTTATCTCTGACCCTAAGCCGGACCATTGCCGGAAAAAAATGATGCGGCTCGCGCTTATCCACACCGCTGAGAACAAATTTACCCTGCCCTCCCCACCAGGGTAAATTCAGAGCACCTGATCTCGCGGATTTTAATTGAGACGGTTTGCTGAACAGAAAAATAGACAATACAATATAATCAATCACATAAAATCAGTTTCTACAAAGACAAAACCTTTTTCACCGCAGAGGACGCAGAGGAAGAGCATGAGGGTTTTCCTCCGCGTCCTCTGCGGTGAATCGGTTTTTTCCGTGCTGAGAACAAATTTACCCTGCCCCTCACCGCAGCCCCTTGAATTTTGCCTATCCAGCCCTTATTATTAGCACTCGCCGCACACGAGTGCTAATAATCGTGTCGTGCTTGAGAATTTTTTCGTTTTATGCAGCTAAATCAGGAGAAAATAGCAATGAAAATTCGTCCCTTACATGACCGCGTCATCGTCAAACGCCTGGAAGAAGAGCGCAAAACCGCATCCGGTATCGTGATTCCCGATTCCGCCACGGAAAAACCTGACCAAGGCCAAGTTATCGCCATCGGCAAGGGCAAGATTCTGGAAAGCGGCGAAGTGCGCGTTTTGGATGTTAAAGTCGGCGACAAAGTATTGTTCGGCAAATATTCCGGCCAAGCCTTCAAGATGGATGGCGAAGAATATCTGCAAATGCGCGAAGAAGACATCATCGGCGTAATTGAAGCTTAAAGCATATTTTTTCAAAGAATTCAGGAGATAGAGAACATGGCAGCTAAAGACGTAAGATTTGGTGATGACGTTCGTCATCGCATGGTGGCCGGCATCAACGTTCTGGCCAACGCCGTTAAAGTCACCCTCGGCCCGAAAGGCCGCAATGTCGTGCTGGAACGCTCTTTCGGCGCCCCGACGATCACCAAGGACGGCGTATCCGTCGCCAAGGAAATCGAACTGAAGGACAAATTCGAGAACATGGGCGCGCAAATGGTCAAGGAAGTCGCTTCCAAGACCTCCGACGTGGCCGGCGACGGCACCACCACCGCCACCGTGCTGGCTCAGGCGATTGTGCGTGAAGGCATGAAGTTCGTATCCGCCGGCATGAACCCGATGGACCTGAAGCGCGGCATCGACAAAGCGGTTGAAGCCTGCATCGTCGAACTGAAAAAAATCTCCAAGCCCTGCACCACCAACAAGGAAATCGCCCAAGTGGGTTCGATCTCCGCCAACTCCGATTCCTCCATCGGCGACATCATCGCCCAGGCAATGGACAAGGTCGGCAAGGAAGGCGTGATCACCGTGGAAGACGGCACCAGCCTGCAAAACGAACTGGAAGTGGTGGAAGGCATGCAGTTCGACCGCGGCTACCTGTCGCCCTACTTCATCAACACCCCGGATCGCCAGATTGCTATGCTGGAGAATCCCTTCGTGCTGCTGCACGACAAGAAAATCTCCAACATCCGCGACCTGCTGCCGGTGCTGGAACAAGTCGCCAAGGCTGGTCGTCCGCTGTTGATCATCGCCGAAGACGTGGACGGCGAAGCGCTGGCCACCCTAGTGGTGAACAACATCCGCGGCATCCTCAAAACCTGCGCGGTTAAAGCCCCCGGCTTCGGCGACCGGCGCAAGGCCATGCTGGAAGACATTGCCATCCTCACCGGCGGCACCGTGATCGCCGAAGAAGTCGGCCTGTCCCTGGAAAAATGCACCCTGGCCGAACTGGGCCAAGCCAAGCGCATCGAAGTGGGCAAGGATGAGACTATCGTCATCGACGGCAACGGCGATGCCAAAAACATCGAAGGCCGCGTCAAACAAGTGCGCAAGCAGATCGAGGAAACCACCAGCGACTACGACCGCGAAAAACTGCAAGAGCGCGTCGCCAAGCTGGCCGGCGGCGTGGCCGTAATCAAAGTGGGCGCCGCTACCGAAGTCGAAATGAAAGAGAAAAAAGCCCGCGTCGAAGACGCGCTGCACGCCACCCGCGCTGCGGTGGAAGAAGGCATCGTCGCCGGCGGCGGCGTCGCGCTGCTGCGCACCCGCGACGCCATCGGCCTGATCAAGGGCGACAACGCCGACCAGGACGCCGGCATCAAAATCGTGCTGCGCGCGCTGGAAGAACCACTGCGCCAGATCGTCGCCAACGCCGGCGTCGAGCCGTCCGTGGTGGTGAACAAAGTGGCCGAAGGCAAGGGCAACTATGGCTTCAACGCCGCCAACGACCAGTACGGCGACATGGTGGAAATGGGCGTGCTCGACCCCACCAAAGTCACGCGCTACGCACTGCAAAACGCTGCAAGCGTTGCCGGCCTGATGCTGACCACCGAATGCATGGTCGCCGAAATGCCGAAGGACGATTCCGCCGGCGGTATGGGCGGTGGCATGGGCGGCGGCATGGGCGATATGGGTGGCATGGGCGGCATGATGTAAGCTGTCCCAACCTTTGCCTGCTGCAAAATGAGAAAGCCCCGCGTCATGCGGGGCTTTTTTTATTGATCGTTCCATCGCTTCAGGGTAAATTTGTTCTCAGAAATTCATGATGAAAATCAATGATGGAAAATGTTCGTGAATCCCAGGCAAACTTAGCGCGACTCTGCCCGACTCATGGTGGCAACCATTAAAGACAAAACCTTTTTCACCGCAGAGGACGCGGAGGACGCAGAGGAAGAGCATGAGAGTTTTCCTCCGCGTCCTCTGCGGTGAATCGGTTTTTTCCGTGCCGAGAACAAATTTACCCTGCCATCGCTCCTACAAGCATTGACGCTGTCGCCAACCAAGCGCATGATGCACGTAATGCCGCAAAACACGGCAGGCGGGTTTGGTAGCCCGGAGCAAAGGCGTATAACCGCCGCCAAGCGGTTTTTTTTACGTCTACAATCATGGTGCAATCCTTTAATGGGCGCGCCTTGTGGGGCAGCTTCGGCTGCGCCGGTTCCTTTGCCCGGTCTACCAACCCGCAAGGTCGCGCCCTCCCGTTTGGTAGCGGGTAGCGTGATTCTCAATCCGCCACATAGGAGTCACGCCATCATGAACCCCACTACCGCCCTAAATTCCGCCATACAGGAGCTGAACCACACCATCGCCACGCTGGCGCGTTGCCCCGAAACCGATCAACCCGCCACTGCGGCATTGCACAGCGCCACCACCGCACAGGCACATTTGCGCGATGTCTTGGCTGGGGCAACGCCTGCCGACGCACCACCTCTCGCCGCGCCCACGGGCGAACCCGGTGCTTTTAATCTCATTTCCGAGCTTTGGGAGCGCGCCGCGCCTGACCTGGACCGTGAAACGCTGGCGTGGTTTGCCGGCGCAATCGACCAAGCCGAGAATATGGCTGCTAATTTGCAAGAATCCGTGGAGGGTATCGGTTGCCTGATGAGAGGCGGGACGGACTGCATCGGCCAAGCGAAGGCCGGCAATGTTCTATCGGGCCACGACGCTCCGGCGCTGCTGTTCGCCATCGCTCACGTTATGGACACTATTCGGGCATTGAATTTGGTGGGGGATGCGGCAAATCATGCATTGTGGCGCGCGGGGATTTGTCGCTAATTCATGGAATGCCGGCAATCGGGTGGGCGCGTTTTTGTGTCCACCTTTAAGACCACTAGCGCACTGAAAATTGCCAAACGTTCAAATTGTGGAACTGGCCGATCACAAAACTTGACCGATTGCTTGCATTCGGCGCAATGCCCGCTGGTTATTGCGCTTTGCAGGTTATGATCTTGGACTTTGACAATTATTGGGCTTGCCCTACATAACGGTCGTATAGTCATGAATAGGAATTGCCATGCGAACCATGACCCTGGCGGAAACCAAAGATCACCTGTCGGATGTTGTCGACTAAGTGCAGGCGGGTGAAGAGATCGTCATCACCCGGCGGGGACATCCCGTGGCTCGCATCGTGCCTGAACGGAGCGGACCGGAGCGCGATCCCGTCGCCCTCGCGGATGAATTGCGCACCTTTGTCCTGGCGCAGCCTAAGGCCGTTGGCAACAGTGTTTCCGCCATGCGTGAATTAGAGCCGTCTACCTCGACACATCGGCCACTGTCCCGCTATTCTTCAACGAGTCGGCCAGCATGTCGGCTCTTGCGCGCATAGCAAGGGAACGCGAGATATGGCTGAGCCGGTGGATACTCGCTGAATTCTCCAGTGCCGTCGCTTTCAAGATACGCACTCGACAAACCGGCGAAGCTACCGCTGGTGCGGCGCTTAGCCTCTTGCATGCCGCCATTGCCATGCGTCTTCGGCTGCCGCTCGTTACATGCGACAAGGGGCAAGCCGATGGCTGCGCGTATCATGCCATTGGGCACGAATACATCACTCTACCTTGATGTACAGCACTTTCAATCAAGAACAATTACAAAAGCTATAGTTATGTTTTTCTAATAAAAATCAATTATAGATTAAATATCGTCTATGCTTAAGTACGGATACTTAATATTTGGAGAATAAAATGAAAGCCTACTCATACGAGTTAAGAACTAGAATCTATAATTTTTCTTTGACGCACACGATTCGAGAAACGGCGGAAATTTTTAGCGTCAGTCCAAGTACCGTTCGTCTACTTAGGAAACTATTTACTGAAACAGGCAGTTTAAACTATTACGGGAAATCCCCTGGCTATGCCGGGGTGACAGTAAAAGTTTGACGTTTACGGGAGTCCATCGATAAATTTCCGGAGTGAGCCGCCAAGCACACTCAAAAGTTAAGGAGATTATCGATGGACGAATTTGAAAGTCTAAATCACAGCCGATGGGATTGTAAATACCATGTGGTGTTTATCCCGAAGTGTCGCAGGAAAACATTGTACGTGGGATTGCGCCAGCATCTTGGTGAGGTGTTCCGTCAGTTGGCGCAACGGCAGGAGTGTCGGATTCTCGAAGGGCATTTAATCCTAGAAACCTTCGTTGAACGGGCTGGAGTGTGCGGTTTTCCGGGTGCAGGGTGAGTCTGGTCAGCTAAATTGATGGACTGATAATCATGTTCGGTGATGGCAAATATTCAAAACAAGCCCAGTCTGCATGGTTGTAAGCGCGAAAGTGCCGCACTTACAACCACGCACCATC
>JBAYVP010000113.1:0-14276 GCA_041674485.1 Sulfuricellaceae bacterium | reverse complement strand
CGCTGCTCAACTCATGACGGCAATCCATAAAGACAAAACCTTTTTCACCGCAGAGGACGCGGAGGACGCAGAGGAAGAGCATGAGGGTTTTCCTCTGCGTCCTCCGCGTCCTCTGCGGTGAATTGGTTTTTTCCGTGCTGAGAACAAATTTACCCTGGGGCTGGGGGTGACGATTTTGTTTGGTGGAAAACCGTGGTCTGTCCCCAGTTATTTCCAATGACAGGATGAACAGGATTGACAGGATGGGTTTTCTATCCTGTTCATCCTGTAAATCCTGTCTAAACGGCTGTTTGGTTCCGGCAATTGTCCGGCTTAGGATTATGCTATACTCGATAGTGTAGCCACATTGACGGAGACTATTCATGATCACTCTCACAGCCCATGCGATGAAATCTGCCGAGATTCGATCCCGGATCGAGCCTGATCTCAAGGAGGGGGCGACTCGTATATTGGCCGATTGCGGGCTGAATCTTTCAGATGCAATCCGGCTGTTTTTGCGTCAAGTCGTTGTTAAGAACGGGCTGCCTTTCGAGGTGAAAATACCCAACGCCACCACCCGCGCAGCGATGGAAGAGGCAAGAGGCAACGACCTGCCGCATTTCAGTTCCGTTGAAGAAATGTTCGATGACCTCGAAAAAGCCGCTAAACATAAAGCGCACTAACCCTCCCCGCGACTTTACCCGCACCAAGGAATTTCTGAAGGATTGGGTGCGCTTATCGCACAGCGGTCGGTATGACATGAACCGGCTATACCTTGCCTCGCCACAATTTGACGATTTAGCCGCGTCTCGCGGGATGCGATGCAAGGCGCAAATTGCGCCGTGTGGCATTACCACACAAGCAATTTGCAACGCGGCAGCGCGCCCGCGAGGCGATGGATAAATCGTCAAATTGTGGCGAGGCAAGGTATCAAGAAGGCGATGATGCTTCTGATAGAAAATAGCGCTCCTCTATCTGCCGAATGGCAAGACCACCCTCTTATCGGGGAATGGGAAACGCATCGCGAGTGTCATATCGGCGGGGATTTTCTGCTTATTTACAGAATCGACAATTCGGCCAAGGGCGAACGCCTCCTGTTTATTCGCGCCGGGACGCATGCAGAGTTGTTTGAATAGCCAAGCATTCGTTAACTCCCGAAAGGAGCCGAGCCTGCGCTATGCGGTGTAATCTCTCTTCAGAGAGCACTTCGATATTCTTGCGGAAAAAAACAGGCCGGGTGGCGTTGCCCGGCCTATACCGCATGAGGTGTTACTTGATGGTTTCTTCGATGCTATTTTTGTCGCCGGTGTTGTCCACCCAGTTGACGGCCACTTTGTCGCCGGCCTTGGCGCCCTTGACCCGGAATTCCAGGAACGGGTTTTTGGAAACTGCGGTGCCCCATTGGGCTTCCATCACGGGTTTGCCGTTCAGGGTCGCAGTGACGAGCTGGATATAGTGCGCCGGAACAAGCTGACCGGACTTGGCGTCCTTGCGCAGGCCTGTTTCCATTTCGTGATTCATCAATACTTTGATGTTGGCGGTGTCGTCTTTAAGGGTGACACGCATTTTCATCGGATCTGCCATTTTGATTGTCCTGTGTCGAGTTGAACTGTAATTGATTGATTAAAAAAATCCAGGGTTAGCCGCCGCAACCGCCGATGGTAACCTTCACTTCTTTCCTGGCGGTATAGATTTTTCCGCCGGCTTTCACCAGAATCTTGATGTCGGAGGTCTGCGCCATCTTGACGCGGGTGCTGACGAAACCCTCTGCACCGTTGAGCATATTGAAAATGGCGATCAGGGGACGGTCGTTCTTTTCGATCAAGATGGTAATGGATTCGGTGGCGGGTATTTTGCTGGCTACTTCGACCGGCACGACGGCGCCATTCTCGGCGATGTCCGGCGCCTTGATATTGATGTCCTTGCTGTCGATAGCGGTGGTGCCGCCAACGCCCTTCAACGCATCGATAATACCCTTGGAATCGAATGCCGGCTTGTTCCATTCGGCGGCCAGAACTTGGCCCGGTTTAAGCAAACCCGCAGCGAGCGCAACCGCCACGGCGCCGGCGCCGCCGGTCCCCTTCAACAAAGTTCTACGTAGTGGGTTCATACTCTCCTCTTCCTCCTGATTTACAATTATGCAAAAAATTGCAGACTTTGAACATAGTCGGTGATTTTGTCAATCTTCTCTTCGATAAGTTCCCTCCGGCAACCTGGAAATGCGTATCCTGGGATTATTCCGCGCTGCCCAGCAGGTTGCGGCATGGCCCCCTTTAATGCGGGATTTTACCCGATTGCAACACCTTCATTCCGCCTTTTCCGGGATACATGATAGAATTTGGCTTCAACCATTTTGAGATTTCGAATCATGTTTAGTTCAAGCCTAACCATAGAAAAATTCGATCCCGATCTGTGGCGGGCGATGCAGGACGAATACCGCCGCCAGGAAGATCACATCGAACTGATAGCCTCGGAAAACTATGCCAGCCCGGCGGTGATGGAGGCGCAAGGTTCAGTGCTGACCAACAAGTACGCCGAGGGTTACCCCGGCAAGCGTTATTACGGCGGCTGCGATTATGTGGACATGGCCGAGCAACTGGCGATAGATCGCGCGAAAGCGCTGTTCGGCGCCGAATACGCCAACGTTCAGCCGCACTCCGGCTCGCAGGCCAATGCGGCGGTTTACATGGCGGCGCTCAAACCCGGCGACACCATCCTCGGCATGTCGCTGGCGCACGGTGGGCATTTGACTCACGGCGCTTCCGTCAATTTTAGCGGCAAAGTGTTTAACGCCGTGACTTATGGCCTGCACCCCGACACCGAGGCCATCGATTACGACGAAGTGCAACGTCTGGCTTCTGAGCACAAGCCGAAAATGATCGTGGCCGGCGCCTCGGCTTATTCCCTGGTGATCGATTGGAAGCGCTTCCGCAAGATCGCCGACAGCGTCGGCGCTTATTTGTTCGTCGATATGGCGCATTACGCCGGGCTGGTCGCAGCCGGGCTGTACCCGAACCCGGTGGGCATCGCCGATTTCGTCACCAGCACCACTCACAAGACGCTACGCGGCCCGCGCGGCGGTTTGATTCTTTCCAGCCTGAAATTTGAGAAGGCGCTCAACTCGGCGATATTCCCCAACATCCAGGGCGGCCCGTTGATGCATGTGATCGCTGCCAAGGCGGTCGCGTTTAAGGAAGCGGCGAGCAAGGAATTCAAGCATTACCAGGAACAAGTTATCGAAAACGCCCAGGTAATGGCTAAAGTGCTCAAGGAGCGGGGGCTACGCATCGTTTCCGGGCGCACCGAGTCGCATGTGTTCCTGGTCGATCTGCAAGCCAAGAACCTCACCGGCAAGGATGCGGAAGCCGCATTAGGCCGCGCGCATATCACCGTCAACAAGAACGCCATTCCCAACGACCCACAAAAACCCTTCGTAACCAGCGGCATCCGTATCGGCACACCGGCGATGACCACGCGCGGCTTCCGGGAACTCGAAGCCGAACAACTCGCCAACCTGATCGCCGACGTGCTCGACGCGCCCACCGACGAAGCAGTGCTGGCGCGCGTGGCCCAAGAAGCGCAGGCGCTGTGCGCGAAGTATCCGGTGTATGGCGCGTAAGGGGATAGGCGTAAGGGGTGAGGGGAATGGGGCAGCGGTTTTTCACGCCTTACGCTTCACGCCTCACGCCTCACCGATACAATGAAATGCCCCTTCTGCGGCTCGACCGATACCCAGGTAATTGATTCCCGTGTCAACGAGGAAGGCGACAGCATACGTCGCCGTCGGCGTTGCGCGGGCTGCGACAAGCGTTTCACTACGCATGAGACCGCCGAGTTGCGCATGCCGCAAGTGGTGAAGCAGAATGGCAGCCGTGCGGAGTTCCGCCGCGAAAAAATCCGCACCAGCTTCATGCGCGCCCTCAACAAACGCCCGGTTTCCACCGAATTGGTGGACGGCGCGATCCAGCACATCGAACAAAAAATCCTCAGCCTGGGCGAGCGCGAAATCACCTCGCGGCAAATCGGCGAGATGGTGATGTCCGAATTGCGCAAGCTCGACAAGGTGGCTTATATCCGCTTTGCCTCGGTGTATCGCAGCTTCCAGGATGTGGACGATTTCCGCGACGTGATACGGGATTTGTAAACCGGATATGCCTTGCGCGGGGAAATTCAACGAAAGGTGAAGCTATACCATCCTCTACAAAATCTCTGCGTCTGAAGCGTCTCTGCGGTAAATATTTTTGGGTTCCGGTCATGCCGGTTTAGGATGATGTTTACCGCCAGCGAATACGAATACATGGCGCGGGCGCTGCAACTCGCGGAAAACGGGCTGTACACCACCAGCCCGAATCCGCGCGTCGGCTGCGTGATCGTGCGCGACGGTGAAATCGTCGGAACCGGCTGGCACGAGCGCGCCGGCGAGCCGCACGCCGAAATCCATGCGCTACGCGAGGCCGGCGCAGCGGCGCACGGCGCCACCGTCTATGTCACGCTGGAGCCGTGCAGCCACTACGGGCGCACGCCGCCATGCGCGCAAGCGTTGATCGAGGCCGGCGTGGCGCGGGTGGTGGTGGCAATGAAAGACCCCAACCCGCTGGTAGCCGGCGAAGGGCTGGAAATGCTCCGGCAAGCTGGCATCCAGACGGAACATGGGCTACTCGAAACCCAAGCGCACGAACTGAACGTCGGGTTCGTTTATCGCATGACCTGCGGACGGCCATGGGTGCGACTTAAAATCGCCGCCAGCCTGGACGGCAAGACCGCGCTCAACAATGGTGTCAGCCAATGGATCACCAATGAGCCGGCGCGGCGCGATGTGCATAGGCTGCGCGCCCGTTCCTGCGCGGTGCTGACCGGCATAGGCACGGTGCTGGCGGACGACCCGCGACTCGACGTGCGCGCCGTGGAAACCACGCGCCAGCCGCTACGCATCGTGGTGGACAGCCGGTTGAGGACGCCGCCGACGGCAAAGATGCTGGGCAGCGGCGCAACCTTGATCGTCACCGGCAACGACGATAGCGAAACCCTGGATAAACTGCGCAAAGCCGGCGCCGCATTGCTGGTGCTGCCGCTCCAGAACGGATGTATCGACCTCGAACAAATGCTCGTCGAGTTGGCCAAACGCGAGATCAACGAAATCACCGTGGAAGCCGGCCCCATCCTGAGCGGCGCACTGCTGCAAGCCGGGCTGGTGGACGAACTGGTGATCTATCAAGCGCCGCTGCTGCTCGGCGACAAGGCGCGCGGCATGTTTGCCATGACCGAACTGACCTCGTTACCAGGGCTGGAACTCCGCGTCAAGAACGTCGCCATGGTAGGCTGCGACATGCGGATACGCGCAGAACCGCTAAAATAAGTGCAAAATGAGTGCTGAGTGCTGAGTGCTGAGTTCCGAGTGCCGAGTGCCGAGTTCCGAGTTTCCGAGTGCTGAGCTTCACGAGGATCACCCAGCGCTCAGGTATAGAAACCGGAGCTAGTAAAGCGACAGGATTCTACGCGGAGGACGCAGAGTAGCGTATGACGGTAGTTGGTGTAATACTTATTGCGAGTCACCTCAGCACTCAGCACTCAGCACTCGGTACTCAAGTACTCAGCACTAAAAAATTAAGGAATACAGAATGTTTACCGGCATTATCCAGGCAATAGGAAAAATCACCCATATCGAACCGCTGCAACAAGGCGTGCGCCTCACCGTGGACGGCGGCGCTCTGGACTTGAGCAATGTCGCGGTGGGCGACAGCATTGCGCACAACGGCGTATGCCTGACAGTCACCGGCAAAACCGGCAACAGCTACCAGCTCGACGTATCGCGCGAGACCCTGGACTGCACTGTGGGCTTGGGCGAGCCGGGCGAAGTCAATCTGGAGAAAGCCTTGCGCCTGGCCGACCCGCTCGGCGGTCATCTGGTCAGCGGGCATGTGGATGGCGTGGGCACGATAGTAGCGTTCGATCCGGTGGGAGAATGCCATCTGCTGCGCATCAAGGCGCCGCTCTCTATCGCCAAATTCATCGCTTACAAAGGCTCCATCGCGGTCAACGGCGTCAGCCTGACCGTTAACATCGTCGAGCACGACGAATTCACCATCAACCTGATCCCCCACACCTTGCAGATGACCACGCTCAAACACCTCAAGGCCGGCGCCGCCGTCAACCTGGAAGTAGACCTGTTGGCGCGTTATTGCGAGCGTATTCTTAGCATGGACAAGAGCGGCTTATAAGGCGCGGATCGGCTTTGCAAGTCATATACTTTGCGCGGCCACGATTTGCGTTTTGCAGCATCCCGCGAGACGCGGCTAAATCCACAAATTGTGGCCGCGCAAAGTATATCCGGGCTAGGACAATCCGTCGAACCAAGAGGCGGGAGCGTTGCATAGGGGATGGCGCGCTACGCAATTTGTGCGTGTTTCCGGCGTTACCGGCATATAACACTTGATTCCACACGCTGTTGGCGGGTATCATGCTGCGGATTTCAAAAGACCATAATAAAACATGACCCCTATCGTCGACCATTTGTTGCGCGACCCAGTTTTGGCAAAGTGCGACTACACCGCTTTGTCGCGTTTGCTGCCGTACATTGAGGAACGTAGCTACGCTGCCGGCGAGCTGCTCTACCGTGCCGGAGAACCGGCCGACGGGCTGTTTCTGCTAACCTCGGGAGAAGCGCGGCTGCATACGCCGGACGGCGAGACGCATGGCCCGGGCTATGCGCGTTTTGGCGAGGAAAGCGCCACCGACGCGAACAGCTATCTCGCCGATGCGATCGTTGTAACCCCCTTGACGGCGCTGTACATTCCGCGCGCCAGCCTGTTGCCGTTGCTCGCGGCGCAGCCTTCCCTGAAAACCGAGTTCATGTTTGCGTTGATGGGGCACACGACCGGCAACCAACTGCAAATCCGACCGCCCGCAGCAGCCGCGCAAAAAAAGCAGGTAGGCGTTTCCCGGCTGATCGGCTGGCTCGTGGCCATTGCGCTGCCGTTAATCGTGCTGCTGGCCGGCGCCCATTACGATATGGACCGAAGCGCTACGATGTTCGTCGCGATATTTTCCGCCACTGTGACGATGTGGATGTTCTCGCTGGTCGACGATTACGTTCCGGGGCTGTTCGCCGTGATGGCGATTCTGATCGCCGGGTTGGTGCCTACTACGGTGGTGCTGGCCGGATTTGCGTCCGATGGCTTCCTGATGGCGATGAGCATACTTGGCCTGAGTACGGTGATCGTTTCCTCCGGCCTGGGTTATCGCGCCATGCTGCTGCTGTTGCACCATTTGCCGAATTCCCGCTTTTGGCACAATTTCGGCTTGGCCATGACCGGATTTTTCCTGACGCCGCTGATTCCCTCGATCAACGGGCGCGTATCGCTGGTTATGCCTTTTTACGTGGATATGGTGCAGAACCTGCGCTTTACGCGCCAACGGGAAGCCGCCACACAACTGATGGTCAGCGCTTTTACCGGTGTCAGCCTGTTTTCCGCGATGTTCCTCAGCAGCAAGACTGTGAATTTTGCGGTGTTCGGCCTGCTGCCGGTGCAGTTGCAGGATAGGTTTCAGGGCTTCAAGTGGCTGATCGCGTCCGGTGTGGCCGCGCTGGTGTTGTTGGCGGCGTATGCGTTGAGCGCGGCGTTGTTGTTCGGCAGCGATGAAAAACCGCGGCTTTGCAAGGAGCGCGTCGTGTCGCAGCTCGAATTGCTGGGGCGCTTGAAGCATCGCGAATGGGCGGCGCTCCTGGGGGTGGCGGTGTTCATCCTGGGCATGTTGACCGCGTCGTTACATCATATTTCGCCGCCCTGGCTGGGGTTGGCGATACTCTACGGCCTGTTGCTGTTCGGTTCGCTGAGCAAGAAGGAGCTTAAGGAGAAGATCGACTGGCCGTTCCTGCTCTATTTGAGCGGGCTGACCGGCATGGTCAGCGCCTTTAACCACCTCGGTCTGGATCGTATGCTGGCGGCGGCGTTGCCGGGGCTGGGCGCTTATATGCGCGACAGCTTCGGCCTGTTCGTGCTGATGTTGTTCGGCGTGATTTTCGTGATCCGCCTGGCGGTGCCGATCAGCGCGACTATTGTGATCCTGGCCACGCTGTTCATCCCGCTGGCTGAAATCTACGGTGTCAACCCGTGGGTGGTGGGTTTCGTCATCCTGGTGCTGGGCGAAGTCTGGTTTCTGCCCTACCAGTGCTCCTATTACCTGCAATTGCAGGCGCTTAATCGCAGCAAGCCGCACTATCGGGAAAAATCCTTCCTGCTGTATAACGGGGTGATGAATTTTGCCAGATTGGCGGCGATTTATGCCTCCATTCCCTATTGGAAAGCCATGGGGCTATTATGAACCTAAAAACTTGCTACGTTCACCTGGGAGTTTCCGCATGAGGATCCGTCTGGAGATCATGGCTATTTCCGTCTTCCTGGTTGGCTCGGTCTCGTTGCTCGCCTGGTTTAGCATCAGCAAACCGCGCATTCTGGTGCTGCAAAGCTACGACAAGGATTATTCCTGGGTCAAGGATGTGAATACCGGGCTTAAGCGGGTGCTGGACCCGCGCCGCGATTTTTCGGTGCGCTGGCACTACCTGGACACCAAGCGCCATCCCACGCCGGAATTCAAGGCTAATGCCAGCAAGATCGCGCGTCGCATGATAGACGAAGCGCCACCGGACGTAATCATCGCGGTGGACGACGATGCCCAGCAATATGTGGCGCGCTATTACCTGGACCATCCCACCATCAAAATCGTTTTCGCCGGGGTGAACAATGAGCCGGAAGCCTACGGCTTCGAGCGCGCCGGCAACGTCACCGGCATCCTCGAACGTCTGCCGCTGGCCGCCCTCAAGGAAACGCTCTTGATCGCCGCGCAACGCAACCGGATAAAATCGCCGCTACGCATCCAGTTCATCGGCGACCGTTCGGAAACCGTGCTGGGCGACGAAAAATTTTTCCGCAACTACGACTGGGCGCCCCTGCAGGTCAAGGATTCCGCTTTGGTGAAGACTTACCCCGAGTGGCAACAAGCGGTTCTGGAGAGCGCCGGCAAAGTGGATTTCCTGATTAACTCGAATTACCGCAAAGTGATGCGCTCGGCAACCGATCCCAGCCTGGTGCCCGCAAGCGAGTTGATCGCCTGGACGGAAAGCCATTCCCCGGTGCCGTTCATCGGCGCCAACGGCTTTTTCGCCGAAGACGGCGGCATGTTGGCGATAGGCACCTCCCCCTACGAGCAGGGCGAAATCGCCGCGAAACTGGCTACGCAAATTCTGGATCGCGGCATACCGCCGAAGCAACTGCCCTTTCTTATCACCCGTCAGTTCGTCGTGGCCATGCGCGGAGCGGCAATCCGCAACCGGCATTTCGACATGCCGCAGGTCTATGAAGCCGCAGCGCGCGCCGGTAATAAATACATAGAGTAAAAAAAGGAGACTACATTGAAAACACGGACTCGTTTTGGAATCGCACTGCTGCTGTGGCTGTCCACCATCCCGGCTGCGCTCGCCGATCTCCCGGAAGGGATCGAAAAAATCCGCCATATCGTGGTGATTTACCTGGAAAATCGCAGTTTCGACCATTTGTACGGCTTGTTCCCCGGCGCAAACGGCCTGCCCAATGCCGGACTCGCCGCGCTCCAGACCGATCGCGACGGCGCCCCCTACGCCATGTTGCCTCCGGTAATGCTAATCACTCCCGGCAAACCGCCGGAAGTGGATGCACGCTTTCCGAAATCCTTGCCGAACCGCCCCTTCGACATCGGCGACTATGTCCCTGCCCATCAAAACACCGGCGATCTGGTGCATCGCTTTTACCAGAACCAGATGCAGATCAACGGCGGGCGCAACGACCGCTTTGCCGCGATTTCCGATGCCGGCGGGCTGTCCATGGGCTATTACGATGGGCACAACCTGCCGCTATGGAAATATGCCGCGCAATATACGCTGGCGGACAATTTCTACCAGGCGGCTTTCGGCGGTTCCATGCTCAACCATTTCTGGCTGATCTGCGCCTGCACGCCGCGTTACCCCGATGCTCCGGCGGAACTGCGCGCGACGCTGGACGATAGCGGCAAGCTGGTGAAAGATGGCGTTCTGACGCCGGACGGCTACGTGGCAAACACCATACAGCCCTACTACATGCCGCACAAGCCCGGCACAGCCAAGCTCAAAGCGCTGCCACCGCAGACGTTGCCCACCATAGGCGACCGGCTGACGGAAAAGAACATCGACTGGGCATGGTATTCCGGCGGCTGGAACGATGCGCTATCCGGTTGGTCGGCGCCGACCTTCCAGTTCCATCACCAGCCGTTCGCCTATTTTCGCAATTATGCCGACGGCAGCGAAAACAAGGCGCGTCATCTGAAAGACGAAAGCGATTTTCTCGCAGCCATAGAAAGCGGTGCGTTGCCGCCGGTTTCGTTCTACAAACCCTTAGGACTGCACAACGAACACCCCGGCTATGCCGACGTGATGACCGGCGAAAAACATGTCGCCGACATCATCGCCCGCATTGAGCGCAGCCCAATGTGGCCCACTACCGCTATCATCGTCACCTACGACGAAAACGGCGGCTTCTGGGATCATGCCGCACCGCCCCAAGGCGACCGCTGGGGGCCGGGAACGCGCGTCCCGGCGATCATTATCTCGCCTTATGCGAAGCGTGGGCATGTCGATCACACGCTCTACGACACCACTTCCATTTTGAAATTCATCGAAACCCGCCATGGATTAAACCCGCTGGGCGAACGCGATGCCAACGCCAACGGGCTGACAGGGGCTTTTGCTTTCGATTGATTTGGTGTTGGTTTTATTTTTCCATTCTAAAACAATTTCTTAAGTTTTTCCAGATACGCCGCAGCTTCGGGCGCTCCTTCCATCGGCGCCCATGGCGCGCGCTCTTCCGGGGTGAGCGCATGGTACGGGCCGGCTTTGGCTTCGAAGAATAGGCTACCGTCCACCAGCGCCACCACGGTATGAAACACGCCGTGCGGGATGTCCACCGCCACCGCAGCGCCGTTCGGCTCAATGACGGCCTTGGTTGTCACATTGCCGCTCTCGTCGAAAAACACCAGTCCCATTTTGCCGCGCAACGCCAGGATGGATTCGTCCTTGTCGGCGGCGGCATGACAATGCGGCGCGACATAGGAATCCGGCTCTATGCCGTTGAGCAGGCGGTGGCAAGGCGCCGCATTCTCCGTGTGGAAGTTGTGGTTCTTGCGCCGGCGCGGTGCGGCAGCCGCTTGCGCGCTGACGCTGTCGAGTAGCGCGCTATCGACGATGATGGGAGTTTTGCCCATGTTGATCCTTTTCGCTTAAGATTCGTTTTTGTATTTTTTCACGAAAGCACGGGAAAAGCCATAATCCTAGAAACCTCAGTTGACCGCTTGCCATGAAATATAGAGTTTGGGTTCTAAACAATTTTGTCGTGATTTTTGTGTTCACCCGTATGGTGAGAACGCTACGGGCTGGATTGCACGGTTTTCCGGGCGCATGGCGGCGTTGCAACTCCAAGAGAAGGCAATGGAATGACCATTGCGCGTCGTTGCGCCTCTTGTGCCCAAGCCGTCAGGCTGTCGGGTATGCCCTGCACCCGGAAAACCGCACACTCCAGCCCGTTCAACTGAGGTTTCTAGGATGATTAAGGTCTTGCTCGCCACGCCGCGCGGGTTCTGCGCCGGCGTCGATCGCGCCATCGCCATTGTCGAGCGGGCGCTGGCGCTGTTCGGCGCGCCGCTTTACGTGCGTCACGAGGTGGTGCATAACAAGTTCGTGGTAGACAGCCTGAAACAAAAAGGGGCGGTGTTCATTGAGGATTTGGCCGAGGCGCCGCCCGGCAGCACGTTGATTTTCAGCGCTCACGGCGTACCCCAGGCAGTACGCCGCGAAGCGGCGCAGCGCGGCCTCAAGGTGTTCGACGCCACCTGTCCGCTGGTGACCAAGGTACACTTGGAGGTCGCCCGTATGCGTGCCCAGGGACGGGAAATCGTGATGATCGGCCATCGCGGCCATCCCGAGGTGGTCGGCACGATGGGACAAGTGCCGGACGGCATGTACCTGGTGGAAAAGCCGGAGGATGTGGAGCGGCTCGTGGTGGCCGACGCGGGCAAGCTGGCCTTCGTCACCCAGACCACACTGTCGATGGACGATGCGGCGGCGATAGTGGCCGCGTTGCAGCGGCGCTTCCCGACCATCGTCAGGCCGAAGAAGGACGATGTCTGCTATGCCACGCAAAACCGCCAGGACGCAGTCAAAGCACTGGCTGGGCAGTGCGACGCAGTGATCGTGGTCGGCTCGGCCAATAGCTCCAACTCCAATCGCCTGCGCGAAGTGGCGCACAACATGGGCGTGCCGGCGGTGATGGTGGACAACGCTGACCAGATCGATCCGGCCTGGGTGCGCGGCAAGCGCAGGCTGGGCGTGACCGCCGGTGCTTCGGCGCCCGAAGTGCTGGTGCGCGCGGTGGTCGAGCATTTGCGCAGTCTGGAAGGTGCGGAAGTGGTGCAACTGGAAGGGGTGGAGGAAAACGTGGTGTTTCCGATACCGAAAGAACTGGCCGCGTAGGCGCGACCTCAGGGTAAATGTGTTATCGGCACGGAAAAAACCGATTCACCGCGGAGGACGCAGAGGAACCCCCCTCATGCTTTTCCTCTGCGTCCTCCGCGTCCTCTGCGGTGAAAAAGGTTTTGTCTTTATGGGTTGCCGCCATGAATCAAGCGGAGTCGCGGCTCAGTTTGCCTGGGATACATGAATGTTTTCCATCATTGATTTTCATCATGAATTTCTGAGAACAAATTTACCCTGGGCGCGACCTACCTGCCGATGGCGCTTTCCCGTCCGCTTAACAGGTTGCGGATATTGCTTTGGTGACGCCACACCAGCAGGATAGACAGCACCAACACCCCCGCAACCACGGTTTTTGAGGGCAGCAGAAACCAGGCGTAGAGCGGCGCGCAAAGTGCTGCGATCAGCGCGGACAGCGAGGAAATACGCCAGATCAGGGTCGTCGCCAGCCACGTGGCGAACAGCGCCAACCCCAGCCAGGCGTTGAGCGCGAGCAGAATGCCGAGTGCCGTGGCCACGCCCTTGCCGCCCTGGAAGCCGAAAAACACCGGATACACATGGCCGAGGAACACCGCCAGCACGCAGGCGGCGATGGCTGTATCACCCAGGCCGTAACCGGGCGCGAAATGCAGCGCCAGAAACACCGCCAGCCATCCCTTGGCGGCATCTCCCAGCAAAGTTAGCGCCGCAGCGGCTTTTTTGCCGGTGCGCAACACATTGGTCGCCCCCGGATTTTTCGAGCCGAAAGTGCGCGGATCCGGCAACTTAAACAAACGGCTGGTGACGACGGCAAAGGAAACCGAGCCGATCAGGTAGGAAAGCAGCGCAAAAACTATCGTGGTCATGGCAAATAACTTAAAATCGCGGGTTTTATCAAGGCTGCCGCCATTTTACGGCAAGCGCGGACAACTCCCAATGGACAAAATTTTTCTCGAAGAAATCAAGCTTGATCTAATCATCGGCATCTACGAATGGGAGCGCAAAGCACCGCAAACCATCCACCTGGACATCCAGGTCGGTCTGCCGCACAGCCGCGCCGGGCAGAGTGACCGAGTCGAGGATACCATCGATTACGGCGCGATAGTGGCGCGCATTCGCGAAACTGCGGCGGAAAACCATTTCAATCTGGTCGAAGCGCTGGCCGAACATGTCGCCCAACTGATCCTGCGCGAATTCGGCGCACCCTGGACCAGGGTTGGCATCGCCAAGCTGGGCGCGCTGCGCGGCGTCAAGCGGCTGGGCGTCGTTATTGAGAGAAGCGCCGCTGCGTAGGAGCGAGCTAGGCTGTCGAAATACGGTGCTTTTATCGAATTTCAACTTCCCGTGTTTTGGCTTACCAAGAAACGTCACAACCTACAGCGTTTTCACCGAGTATTGGTTGATGTATTGCGCTTATCCACCCCTATTGGCTTGAGGTTTGTTGTAACTATTCTTGATTGAAAACGCTGTATTTAACGATGCAAACTCAAACATTGCACGAACCGGCACAGACAGCCTGATGAAATAAAATCCGTTCGTCCTGAGCCTGTCGAAGGATGAACGGATTTTATTTCATCAGGCTTGCCTACGGCGAGCTTGCCATCTTGCTCCGTTCATCCTTCGACAAGCTCAGGACGAACGGAGCAAGATGGCAAGCCCGGATGATTTTACCCACGCAATTCCACATTGAACCACAGAGGTTTCACCAACTATTGGTTGATGGATTGCGCTTATCCACCACCATTGGCTTGATGTTTTTTGTGACTATTCTTGATTGAAAACGCTG
>JBAYVP010000112.1:0-14284 GCA_041674485.1 Sulfuricellaceae bacterium | reverse complement strand
TCTTAATATTATTACAAAAAATGATGTAATTGGGTATTTTAATCACGCTGCTCAATATTAATTAATAATATAATAATCCGGTGTTGAGGACGCGGTACATTGATCTGAGTTGAAAACGCTGTACAAGGGGAAAAATTTATCATCTGAAACCAGCGTCATGTCTTCGACCAACGCTTGGGCGATGATAAGCCGATCAAAGGGGTCGCGATGGTGGAATGGCAAACTCAGCAGGCGCTGCAAATGGACGGTTTGAATGGGCAGAATGCGTATGCCTTGTTGAAGCAGCGTCGCTTCTATCGTGGCAAGGTCATCCATGAGTTCAAGTTTTCCTATGGAAATCTTGATGGTCATTTCCCACAGGCTGGCTGAGCTAACTGCAACCAAGTTGCGGCGATCTTCAATCATTAGCCGTTGAGATTCAGGAAGATTGGGATGCCCTTCCAGATACCAGATCAGGATGTGCGTATCCAGCAGTAACTTCACGGTTGGTAATCTGCAAAATCGACCAGCGGCGCATTGAAGTCCGCGCTCATTTTGATGCGCCCCTTGAGTGCGCCTGCCTTGCGTGGTGGGCTTTTCACCAGTTCGAGATCGGGCGCGTCGGAAACGGCAATTTCAATGGTTTTATTTTGAAATTGCTTCTTGATTACCTGCAAAAATTTTTCGTTCAATTCGTCCGGCTTGAGTTGGAAGGTTGCGCGCATGGTGACCTCCAAGTAATGGTTGATGAGCGGCTGAGCTTTAGACGATGGGGAAGCTGACCACAGCTTCCCCCTTCTTTACTATCAGGAAACCGTAGTCTACCTCAATTATTTCCAACAAGAGCCCGTAGGATGTGCCGAGGAACGAGGCGCATCTGTCGCGTGTTGCCGCCGGGATACGCGAGCGATGCGCTTCCTGTCGTCAAGTACATCCTACGGCACCAACGAATCCTCAAGGATAAAGCGTATACGGCGTCTCAAGCCCATAAATATGCACCTGCCCCGGCCCGCCCGCGAAATATTGATCGAGGTTGGGGACTGCTGCGACTGGAACGATGGTGATATCCGTTGCATTCAGCGTTTGAAAGTCGGCATTGCTTGAGGTGCTCCTGTTGGGGTCGCCGCCTTTTGCCGGGGTTTGCACCCGCGCCAATTGGGTGTGTCCGGCGTAGTTGCTGTTGCCGGCATCGACATAGTTGGCATAGATGCACGTTACGCTATTGAGCGTGCCCTGTTGCGCTTGGCCGATGCTGCTGTCCAGCGCGTATTGGCCGTCGCAGTTGAAGACGAATCCGTTGGTGTCGGCAGCAACACTCGGCTGGCTGATTTGCATGCCGCACGAGGGAATCAGGTGGATATGCACCGCGTCGCCGGGTGCGGGGAAGGGTTCGTTGTCTATGTTTCTTCTGAGGCGCACGTCGCTGTGATCCAGGCAGACTTCTATGCCGAAATCCATGTAGTTGGGAAAATTTCCGTTTCCGTAGTTTTGCCTGAATATGGCGTGTTTGTCGTAAGCCGTTTTTTTGATGTCGCCGTTGGATAGGTCGATATACGGGTAGGTGGTCATTTGTTCGGTGACGACATTGGGGTTGCCGCTGACTTCGTACAGCAGGAAGTCTTCGTTGGAGACGTAGTATTTTTCGCTGGTCATGTTGTTTGTGTTCAGCGTGGCCAGCGGCGTGTCGAGCGGGATGTTGCTGACGATCAGCGCGCGGTTGCGCACCTCTAAACTCGGGTAGGCGTGGCAATTTTTGATGAAATTGACCAGCATGTCGAAAATCACGCCATTGAGCGGCCCATACGCCGCCAGCCATTGTTTCGACAAGGCTTCCACCACGGCGTTGCGCACCGTGGTGGAATTGGCGGCGTATATTTTTTCGATGCTATCGACCTTGGCGGTGATCGCGCTGCCGAATACGAAGGTCCAGTTGGGATATTCAGCCGCAGTAAAGACGTTGGTTAGCTCCTGTAGCATCGCGACTACCGGGTCGTCGCCCTTGGTGTCGAATACATAGGGACCCTGGAGGCCGTGAAAGAAAAACTCGGGCGCCATGAAAAGGTTGATTACGCTGCCGGGGACTTCGTTCTGCGGCAATTGGCTTTTGGCGGCATCGACCGCGTTTTTCAGCACGGCGATGCGCGCGGCGATGTCGGTGGCAAGGTCGGCATTGCCCAGATACGTCCCGGCAACCGCCCCCGGCCCGTTGGGGTTGCCTATCGCCACCATGTTGGCGGGGGTGGTGGGGATGGTGTAGCCGATGAAGCGGATGGTGGAATAATTATTGGTTGGCATGAGTTTTTCCCTCTCCTTCTAAATATTAGTAACTTACCAGTCAAGTCGTTGCATTTTTTGCGAAGAATATGTCGTAGATCAAGCACTGGAACGGTTCTCCGTGTGATTTTTTTCACCGCAGAGACGCCGAGGCGCGGAGAAATACAACGGAGGATGAAACCATATAATGATTCTATAAAATCTCTGCGTCTCGGCGTCTCGGCGTCTCGGCGTCTCGGCGTCTCTGCGGTAAATATTTTTGGTTCCGGCAATTGTCCGGCTTAGGAATGCTGGCGCTGCACGAAACCGGGCTATGCCCGCTATTGTATCAAGGCAAAGCAACATTGGGTTGATTCTCTTAATGTTTTATGCTTGCTGGGTACGCCGCGCGGCTACGCGCTTTGGCTCCATTGAACGAAGCCCGTGATCGTGACGCCCTGTTGCTGGAAGTAGGTTTTGGCGCTCTGGTACATGTCGGCGTTGACTATGCTCGGGATCACCGCCGCCTTGGCGCCGGCGTATTGCTGCCAGAGCACCCCGCCGGAGGTCGTGTAGTCGTTGCTGGTTTCATCGCCATTGGTGTATAGCTGCGGCGACAGGAAATTGATATTCGCATCCGCAAAAAACGATTGCATCAAGCTGGCGGCGTCATTGATGCCATAAGGCGCGGAATGGCTGACCGTGACCAGCACCTTGAACCCTTGCGCCTGGGCGGCGGCGAAGGATTGTTGGAACAGCGTTTCCAGCCCGGTTTCCCCTTCCTCGATGTCATAGGCAATGCCGTCATATCCGGCAAACGCACCGGCATTGATGGCTGCCGTGAGCGATGCCAGATTGGCGCTGGTGAACGATCCGGTCTCCGGCTTGCCGCCGCCCACCGAAATGAATTTGCCGCCCGGCAATCTGTCCTTGATGGTGGCGCTGCTGGACAGCGCCTGCGCTTGATCGGACCAGCCGCTGAAGGCAATGCCGAGGTTGGTTCCGGCTGGGGCGGCATTGGCTGGCGACCAAGTCCACCACCAGAAACCGATAGTTTCCGCATCGGTCACCGGATCGACCGGAACGGGGCTGGATATGTCCGGGATGGCGATCACTTGCCCGACCGCCAGCGTATTCGGGTCGATGCCGGGATTGGCGGCTTGTATGGCTGGATAAGTCATGCCGGCGCAGGCGCTCAACTCACTGGCGATTTTCGAATAGGAATCGCCCGCCAAGACGGTATATCTTAACGCCGTCGCACTGCCGGTGCGCGCGGGAATATTCAGCACCATGCCGATTGCCAGCGCGTTCGGATTGACGCCGGGATTGGCCTGTTCAATCGCCTGCACACCGACACCGGCGGAAGCATTCAAACCGGACGCAATGGATGACAAGGTGTCGCCGGCCAAAACGGTATATCTCAAAGCAGTCGTCATTGTGTTTCCTTCCAGATTATATGGTTGATTCGATAAAGTAATTAATTGGCACGGCGATGCTTTGCCAAGGTTTGCCCCGATGCTGCGGCCATTGCGATCATGACTGGAATTTCGCAATGAATGAAAGAGTAGCAGAGATTGATTGCCGACCAAATATTTCACATCGCTCCTTGACAAGGGAGAGGAAGTCGTTACAATTGATAACAATTCTCAATTACAAAGAAAGGGCAGCAAATGGAATACATGCTTGATGCTTGGCTGGAGCGCCGCGACCCGGTGGTGCGTTTGATTGATGTGGAAAATCGGGCAACGCTTGCCGAATGGCGCGGAGAGCCGTTACGGAAGCTGCTCGAAGAAGGTTTTTTGGAGTGGGATTGCTTGCTCGAAAGTGCATTGCAGTTCCTGGGGCGCGGACAAATTCCCCTAAAAAAATTTACCCATGAACAGCAATAGTTCTCATTATCATAACTGAAAGGAAAATCGATGACCAAGCACGTCAACCCCCATTACGCCCTGCCCTTGCTGCTCGGCATGTCGCTTGCCGCAACCCAGGCGGCAGCGGTCGAATATCCCATCGGCGCGCCGCAGCAGCGCAACGGCATGGAAATCGCCGCCGTCTACCTGCATCCGGTGCTGATGGAACCGGATGGCATGATGAAAAAGCCGGAAGAATCGGACGTTCACATGGAAGCGGACATCCAGGCGCTGGCCAACAACCCCAATGGTTTTGCGGAAGGCGCGTGGATGCCCTATTTGGTAATCAAATATGAAGTCACCAAACAGGGCAGCAACGAAAAAATCGTGGGAGACTTCATGCCCATGGTGGCCAACGACGGACCGCATTACGGCGACAACGTGAAGCTTAAGGGGCCGGGCAAGTACACCGTCAAATACAAGATTTCCCCGCCCACCGCCAACCCCGAGGCGCATTTCGGCCGCCACACCGACCGGCTGACCGGTGTGCGCCCGTGGTTCAAGCCGTTCGAGGTCGAATACGAATTCACCTATGTCGGCATCGGCAAAAAAGGGGGCTATTAACATGCCGCCCTTTAGCCCCAAGCATCTTGCCGCAGCGCTGGCCGGCGTCATGCTGGCCGGCGGTCTCCCCGCTCTTGCCGCCGAACCTTCCCAGGCCGATCTGCTGAAGGAACTGCGCCGTTTAAGCGAACGTATGGAAAAGTTGGAAGCCCGCAACGCCGAACTGGAAAAGAAAACCCAGGTTGCGCCGGCCAAATCGGAAGCGGAGCTGGCGCAACGGGTCAAGGCGTTGGAAGAAAACAACGCCCGGATGGAAGCAGCACTCGCAAGCGAGCACCTCAGCGATAAAGACCCCGAGGCTATCACGCGCCTGAAAGATGTCGAATTCCGCACGCTCTCCATGCAAAAGCAGGCGCGCATGGTCGAATCGCTGGAGGGCATAACGGCGGGCGCCAGCCTCACCATGGTGGCGCAGAATGCCAATAAATCCTCGGTTGCTGCGGGCGAAGCGGCCAGCGCGCTGAATTACCGCGGCGATGTCTCGGTCACGCTGCCGGGCGGCAGCATCGGCAATGCCGAGGGGAAAATTTTCTCCCACTTCCGGCTCGGCCAGGGCAACGGGCTGGCGCTGGCCAATACGCTGAGCAGCACACCCAACAGCACCGCCTTCCAACTCACCAACCGAGACGATTCCGCTGCCATGCTCGCCCAGGCCTGGTATCAACTGGACATGCCGCTGCCGTTCGGCGGCCACAAGCCCGATTCGCACGAACATCTGGAAATCAATTTCGGCAAGATCGACCCGTTCGTGTTCTTTGACCAGAACGCGGCTGCGGACGACGAGTCGGCCAAGTTCCTTAACAACGCCTTCGTCCACAACCCGCTGCTGGATTCCGGCGGCGATGCGGGGGTGGATGCCTACGGTTTCTCGCCGGGGGTGCGCCTCGCCTATCACAACGAAAGCGACAAGCCGGAATGGTGGCGGGCATCGCTGGGCGTATTCGGCGCAGGCAACGGCGCGGGGTACGAGCGCACTTTCAGCGCGCCTTTCGTCATCGGCCAACTGGAACTCGGGCGCAAATTTTTCGGCGGGCAGGACGGTGTTTACCGCCTCTATGCCTGGCGCAACGGCCAAGCGACGGCTTACCAGAATGAATTCGACGTGGCCATAGAGCGCCATTCGGGATGGGGCGCGAGCATCGACCAGCGCGTCGGCGATGCCACCATGCTGTTCGGGCGCTACGGCAAGAGCTTGAGCGGCAAGGTGCGCTTCGACCAAACCCTGACGCTGGGCGCGGAATTCGGCGGCAACGTCTGGAACCGCAGCGCGGACGGCATCGGCGTGGCGCTGGGCTGGCTGCGCACATCCGGGGATTTCCGCGACAACGCCGCAACGCTCGACGCCAACGCCGACGGCAATCCCGATTTCGGCTACAACGCAACGGGAGTCGAGCAACTGGCCGAAGTCTACTACCGGATAAGCCTTAACAAAAACCTGGAGTTGACCCCGGACTTCCAGTTGATACGCCAACCCGGCGGCGACAAAACTGCGGCGACCGCAAGAGTGTTCGGGCTGCGCGCCAAAGCTTCGTTCTGATAGGAAAGGAAAATCATGAAAACCCTGCATTGCCTGTTTCGCACTCGGCTAGCCGGCTTGGCGGCAGCCGCTATTATCTTGCCGCTTTACGCCAATGCAGGGGAATTGCCGGCCTATCCGCTGACCGTGGAAAACGGTCGCTTTACCCCGGAGACGCTTAACATTCCGGCGGGGCAACGCTTCAAGATCGTCGTCACCAACAAGGGGCCGGGGCCGGAAGAATTCGAGAGCCTCGAACTCAGAAAGGAAACCGTGCTGGCGCCCGGCGTCACCCGCGCGGTGGTGTTCGCGCCGCTCAAGCCCGGCATTTACAAATTCTTCGGCGAATTCCACCCGGACACCGCCAAGGGACAGATCGTCGTTAAATAAGGGGACCACCGTGGGCAATGCACTATTTATCGTCTGGCGCGAAAGCGTCGAAGCCATCCTGGTGATCGGCATCCTCTATGCCTGGCTGCAAGCCAACGATTACCGCCACGGCGTCCGCTGGCTGTGGGGCGGCGTCGTTGCGGGCGTCGGCCTTGCCGCGTTGCTGGGCTTCACCATGCTGGCGGTGCAAAGCCAATTGGCCGGCGATGCGCTGGAAGGGTTCCAGATCGCCATGGTATTCATCGCAGCCGCGCTGATTACGCAAATGGTGCTGTGGATGCGCCGCCACGGCAAAAACCTGAAAGGCGAGTTGGAAGCCGAAATGGGGCGCGCCATGAATCGCTCCAGCATGTTGGGCGTAGCCGTGGTGGCTGCCCTGGCGGTGGGACGGGAAGGGGCGGAAACCGTGATTTTCCTGTATGGCCTGGGACTGGAGCGTAGCGGCGCCGATCTCGCGCTGTTCGCCGCGGCGGGCCTGGCCGGCTTGCTGCTGGCGCTGGCGACCGGCTGGGCGCTGGTGCGCGGCGGACGGAAGGTTTCCTGGAAGACCTTCTTTCGCGTGACGGAAACGCTGTTGCTGTTGCTCGCCGCCTCGCTTCTGGTCGGCGGTGTAGAAAAGCTGATCGCGCTGGGCATCCTGCCCCCCGGCATTGATCCTTTATGGGACAGCGCTTTCCTGCTGGACGACAGCGGCGGCATCGGCGGTTTCGTCGCGCAACTGACCGGCTACCGCGCGCGCCCTGCCCTGAGCACGCTGCTGGTGTTCATGTCGTATTGGCTGCTGGCGCTGGCGGCGCTCAACCGGACGGCCAAGGCCAAGCCATGAATTGTAGGAGCGACCTCCTGATCGTGAATCCGGCTGTTCGCGACCAGGAGGTCGCTCCTACGGACGACGGCGCATGCGTATTGTGCGCCATTCTCGGCGCACTGGTCGCGGCACTGGTGGTCACCGTGCTGGTGAAATCCATGCTATTCGCGCCGCCCAGGTTCACCGCGCTGCCGCTCGACGAAACGTGCAGCCTGAGCGATGGCGTCTGCGCCGTGTCGTTGCCGGATGGCGGACGCCTGGAATTCACCCTTGCTCCGCGCCCAGTTCCACTGCTCAAGCCGCTGAACCTCGAACTGCGCATCGCGGGCAGCAGCGCCCGCGCAGTGGAAGTCGATTTCACCGGCGTGAACCTGGCGATGGCCTTCAACCGCGCCCACCTATCCGCCGACGGCGCGGGCCGCTACGACGGCCAAGCCAGCTTGCCGCTATGCAGTTCCGGGCGCATGAAGTGGAACGCCACGGTGCGGCTGGAAGACGGCAAACGCAAAATTTACGTGCCGTTCCGTTTCGAAACGGAACGGGGAAGAACTTGAGGAGCAAAACCATGGAACACGCGATCATCCCCATCCTGCCCCTGGCGCAATCGCCCAAAGCGCCGGTCGGCCTGCTTCAACGCCTGGGCGACGCGATGCGCCGTCGGCGCGGCCTGATCATCGGCGTCCAATGGGCGGTGGTGGTGTTTTATCTGGCGCTGGTGACCATACCCGCCTTTCTGCCGCTGCCGCCCGCCGACGGACGCATACTGGAAAACCTCACCCTGTTCGCCCAGTTCCTTTTCTGGGGCGTGTGGTGGCCGTTCGTGATCGTTTCGGTGATGACCGTGGGGCGCGCCTGGTGCGGCCTGTTCTGCCCGGAAGGCACGCTCACCGAGTTTGCCAGCCGCTTTGGTCTGGGGCGCGCCGTGCCGCGCTGGATCAAATGGGGCGGCTGGCCGTTTGTTGCTTTCGTAATCACCACCACCTATGGGCAACTGCTGTCGGTTTACGAATACCCCAAGGCGGTGCTGTTAATCCTTGGCGGCTCCACCCTCGCCGCACTCGCTGTCGGCCTGGTTTACGGCAAGGGAACGCGCGTATGGTGTCGCCACCTGTGCCCGGTGTCCGGCGTATTCGGCCTGCTTGCCCGGCTCGCGCCGCTGCATTTCAACGTCGAGCGCGAACGCTGGAACAGCGCGCCGGACAGCACCCGCCAAGCGGTGCAATGCGCGCCGCTGATCGACATCCGGCGCATGACCGGCGCCGCCCAATGCCACATGTGCGGTCGTTGCAGCGGTAGCCGCGATGCGGTGAAACTGGCGGCGCGCCTGCCGGGGCGCGAAATCGCCGATCTCCTCCCCAGTGATGCGCGCCCCTGGGAAGCGCGCCTATTGGTGTTCGGCATGATGGGTGTCGCGCTGGGCGCGTTCCAGTGGTCGGCCTCGCCGTGGTTCGTCGCCATCAAGCAGAAAATCGCCACATGGCTGGTGGAGCACGATACATTTTGGCTGTTGCAGGATAATGCGCCATGGTGGCTGCTCACTCATTACCCTGAATCCAGCGACATATTCACCTGGCTGGACGGGTTGATGATCCTCGCCTACCTCGGCGGCGCCACGCTGCTGGCGGGCGGCTGGGTGTGGGGCTGGCTGCGGGCAGCCGGCGCACTGCTGCCGGGAGAGCCTAAAAACAACGCGCACTGGCTCGCCTACAGCCTGGTTCCGCTGGGAGGCGTGGGCGTGTTCCTCGGCCTTTCGGCCTTGACCGTCTCGCATCTATCCGCCGAAGGAATAACGTTACCCTGGTTGCCGCAAATCCGCGCCATCCTGCTGGGCGTCGCCGCATTGTGGAGCATCACGCTGGCCGTCGCCATGTTGCGCCGGGTTCCGTCGCGTGCGCGTCGGCTGCTCGCCGTCCTGGCCGTAACGCTCGCCGTGGTCGGCGCGATTACGCCATGGTTGTTCCTGTTCTTCCTGTGGTAACTGGCTATAATTCAATTTCAAGCCCGCCGGGGAAACCGGTAATTTCGTAAAGGAGAACCAAAATGGAATTCGACAAAGATAAAGCCATTGAATTGCTCAACAAAATCATGGAACTCGAACTGGCGGGCGTGGTGCGCTACACCCACTATTCGCTGATGGTTTTCGGCTACAACCGCCTGCCCATCATCGGCTGGCTGTCTGCGCAAGCGGATGAAGGGCTGCTGCACGCAAGGAAAGCCGGCGAGTTGATCACCCATTTCGGCGGCCACCCCTCGCTCGCCATCGGACCCCTGCTGGGATGCCACACGCACGACATCGGCACCATCCTGCGCGAATCGATGGAACATGAAAACGCGGCCAAGTCGGTGTATTACGAGCTGTTCGAACTGGTGCAAGGGAAATCCGTGCTGCTGGAGGAATATGCCCGCGGACTGATCGTCGAAGAAGAAATGCACATCGGAGAAGTAGACAAGATGCTGCGCACTCCCGGCGACATCGGCGTTTTCGCTAAAGGCTAACGTATATGCGCCGGACATGGCACAAGCTTTTTTACCGCAGAGGCGCAGAGACGCGGAGGTTTCGTTCTTTCTCCGCGTCTCTGCGCCTCTGCGGTAAATAGTTTTGGTTCCGGCAATCGTCCGGCTTAGGTGCTTTCCGTTTCCCCCGATAATTCGCGCCGGCTTTTCTTCACCCCTCCAAATCGGCGTTCATCAATTCTGCAATGATTTGCGCTTTCTGGAACGGCAGCGCGTGGTCTGCGCCCTGTATCAAGTGACATAGCCAGTCGGTGCGGCTTGCCGCGATTGTGCGGCACAGCGCGTGGATTTCCGGGGAGGAGCGATCGCCGATGAAGCTGCTGACGTTGGACTGGGCCGCGACCAGCGCGCTACGGTCGAGACGCTTGCCGGCGCGGGAGACGCATTCGATGGTGCAAGCCAGCCCGGCAGGACGATGCGACAGCCGTCGGCGGACGATGGCCTCGTTTTTCGAGCCGCGCGTGCGATTGGGGGCGACGGCGTCGAGGAACCGGTCCAGCCCTTCCTTGACATGCTCCCGGTGACGCAAACGTTTGGCGGCATGCAGCATCAGCTCGCGGCTGATGCGGGTTTCATCGTCGCTGATTTTGCCGAGCAGCGCCGGTTCGAGCAAATAGGTTTTGTTGTCGCATGCAACCGGGTGGGCCGCCCTGAGCAGCATCGCAATCAGCCCGCCGTAGGAATAGCCGCCGAGATCGAAACAACCCCAGCCGAGGTGGGTAAGCAGCGCTTCAATGTCCGCCACTACTTCCTCCACCTCGAAATCGCGCTCGCACTGGTCGGGATAGCGCGTTTTGCCGGCGCCGCGCAAATCCGGCACGAGAATTTCATTCCAGTGCGCGAGATGAGGCAGAATGCCGCTCCAGGTAATGCCGCCATCCACCCCGCCGCCATGCAGCAGCAGCAAGCGGCGCGGCGGCGCCTGGAGTTTGCGGTAAACGCGGTAAAACACCTCCTGCTCCGGCAGGTGCAAGACGCCTTCGGCACAGGGAACAGGCGGCGGCATGTCAGTCCATCCGGCGCACTTCGTCTTTGATGTCGTCGTACTCCGCCTCCGTAACGCCGAGCGCGCCCAATACGTGGCCGCGCACTTTTTCCCAGCCCTGGTCGCCGTACATGCGCAGGAGGGTCTCGCGGAGGTGCTCGGCCAGCCGACGCAGGGCAATCAGGGTGCGTATCCTGGGCTGTATGCTGTCGGGAATAGTGTAGACGGTAAAATCGTGATGGCGCAGAATGGCTTCGTAAAGCGATTCCGGCAGGCACCAGGCCTTGGCCATCAAATAGCCGATAATGGCATGGTTGGTGGCGTGGCGCTCGTCTTCCACCGCAGTGAACAGTTCGTCGCCGCTTGCACTGGCGGAAAACAGCGTGTCCTTGTAATCGGGAAATTTCTGCATCAGGATGGGAATGCCGCAATCGTGAAACAGGCCGTAGGTATGCGCCTCGTCGCTGGAAACGCCGGGCAGGCGCTTGGCGAGGAAAGTGCTGAGCATGGCGACCTGATCGGCGCTTTCCCAAAAGCGTTCGAAATTGACGCTTTTATTGCCGATGGCGGTGCGCAGCATCAGGCCGGTGACGATGTTGACGGTGTTCTTAACGCCCATCACAGTGACCGCCTGGGGCACGGATTCGATTTTCTTGCGCAAGCCGAAAAACGGCGAGTTAACGGTTTTCATCATCGCCGCCGACAGCCCGACATCGCCGGCGATCAGGCGCGCCATGGCCGGCAGGTTGGGTTCCTCCTTATTGCGTTCCTTCATCAACTCGACCAGCACGACGGGACGCGGCGGGATGGTGATCCCGTTGAGAAGCTTGTCTATGTTTTCTTTTTCTATTTCAACCGTCATTTACGTTCCCCCAATAATGTCATGAGCTGCGGCTGCACTGCGAAGCCCATCATAATCTATTTGTTTTATATGGAAATTTGGCGTTTTTTCCGTTCCCCCGCGAAGCACTCGTCGTTACACACCTCTTTGCCGGCAATAACTGCTGCCGGAGATCAGGAACAAACCTGTCTACGACACTTGTGCGTAACAATGAGCGCGGGAGCGCTCAACAATCGAACGCCGAACATCCCCACCTGCGCCGCCCGGCGCGGGCAGCATTGTGCATCGCCGGGACGCTTACGTCCAGTGCGGTGCAGATGGGAGGCAGGGTAAATTTGCTCTCATAAATTCATATTGGAAATCAATGATATAAGACATTCATAAATCCCAAGAAAACTTAGCGCGACGCTACTCGACTCATGGCGGCAACCCATAAAGACAAAACCTTTTTCCGTGCCGAGAACAAATTTGCCCTGGCAAAATCTTCGGCATCGTCTATCCTTAAAGAAGTTTTGCGCCGAAACTGGAGTAGCATCCAACCGCTTAACCCCTTGTCCACCATTAATTCGGCGATCCAATTCTTTTAATGGCTCTTACAAGGGTCAACAATCTGGAGATCATGCTATGACATCACCTTCAAGCTCTCCCCCCTCGTCGGAAATGTCCATCAGCGCCAACGAATTTCTGACTTTTACGCTCGGCAAGGAGGAATACGGCCTGCCCATCCTTAACGTGCAGGAAATACGTGGTTACGACACCGTCACATCGCTTGCGAACACCCCCGAATTCATCAAGGGCGTGGTCAATCTGCGCGGCATCATCGTCCCTATCCTGGACATGCGCATCAAATTCCACCTCGGGCAAGTCGAGTACAACGAGCTAACCGTGGTGATCATTCTCAACGTGGCGAAACGGGTAATCGGCATGGTGGTTGACGGCGTATCCGATGTGATCACCCTCGCCCCGGAGCAAATCAAAGCCGCGCCGGAATTCGGCGCGGCCATAGACACTAAATACGTGATGGGGCTAGGCGCCGTGGATGAGCGTATGCTGATCCTGGTGGACATCGAAAAACTCATGACCAGCCGCGACATGGAACTGGTTGACGTGGCATCCGCCTGACCGATTCAGCAATTCACTAGAGGTGACAAAAATGGCATCCGCAAACATGAAAGTAGGCGCCCGGCTTGGGTTGGGCTTCGGCGTTGTGCTGCTATTGCTGGCGATCATCGCCGGCCTCAGCATCAAGGACATTAGCTCGCTGAACAATGAGATCGACGACATCGTCAACGACAAATTCCCCAAGACGGTGTGGGCGAACGATATGATCGACAGCATTAACACGGTCGCGCGCTCCACGCGCAATGCCGTGTTGGTGAAAGACAAGGAAACGGCACAAAAAGAATTGGACCGCATTCCGCCGGCGCGCAAGGTGATTCTGGAGCGACTCAAGACTCTCGAAGAAAAGGTCAAGTCCGATGAGGGCAAAGCCTTGTTGAAGAGCATCCATGATGCGCGCTCCAACTATATTGCTTCGCAGGATCAGTTCATTAAGCTCCTCGGAGACGGCAAACGCGACGAAGCGATTGATCTCATCATGACAGATATGCGCAAATCGCAAAATAGCTACATGGATGCGATCAACAAGCTGGTGGCGTATCAGTCCAAACTGATGGGTGAGGCGGGTAAAAAAGCCGCCGATCAAGTCAGTAGCGCCATGACCATGATTATCATCATCTCGCTGATTGCTCTGGCAATTGGCATCGCGGTCGGCTTCCTGATCACCCGCAGCCTGCTCAAGCAACTGGGCGGCGAACCGGATTACGCAGCCAACGCGGTGCATAAGATCGCCGGCGGCGACCTGTCGATAGAGCTGGAAACCAAGCAAGGCGACACCACCAGTCTGGTGTACTCGCTGAAAATCATGCAGGACAGCTTGCGCAAGATTGTCGGCGAAATCAAGAACATCGTCGAAGCCGCAGCGCTACGCGGCGACTTCAGCGTGAAAATGGACCTAAGCGGCAAGGCGGGCTATACGAAAGAATTGTCCGAACTGCTGAACCAACTCTCCAACGTTTCCGAAACCGGCCTGAACGACGTGACCCGCGTAGCAAGCGCGCTTGCCAACGGCGATCTCTCCCAGAAGATCACCAAAGAATATTTCGGCGTCTTCGCCCAGACCAAGATTGGTGTGAACAGCACTGTGGACGCGCTGACCAAGATCGTCGCCGAAATCCAGCAGATCGTCGAAGCCGCAGCCGCACGCGGCGATTTCAGCGTCAAGATGGACATGAACGGCAAGCAGGGCTACACCAAGACTTTGAGTGAACTGCTCAACCGCCTTTCCGACGTGACCGACACCGGCCTGCGCGATGTGATGCGCGTTGCCAATGCACTGGCGGCGGGCGACCTGACCCAGAGCATGACCAAGGACTACCCCGGCCTGTTCGGCCAAACCAAGGACGGCGTGAACGCCACGGTGGAAAACCTGAAGAAACTGGTGGACGAAATCAAGCTGGCGGTG
>JBAYVP010000111.1:0-14315 GCA_041674485.1 Sulfuricellaceae bacterium | reverse complement strand
GGGAATCTCGCATCCCATCATTGATCGTGAAAATGTCAAAAAATCATCAAGATGTAATGCTCCCCATCATTTAACTTGACCAAAAATGCCCATTTCTACATCACGATAGGTGAACGTACTCACGGTGTACCTAAAACGGTTCAGGTCGTGGCTCGCTTCGCGATCACGACCTAACCTTAATCGTTGGAAAATCCATTGGCAGCCAGTTGATCGTAATTGTCCGCCATAAACGCATTAAAGGCATTCCAAATTTTTGTGGGGCCATGCGCCACCGAATAGACTTCACCGTTAAGCCAATTGCGCACCACGGCAACGATCTCTTCCGGATCATTCCTATGTACTGCGATGTCTGAACTGGAAAGATCGGAGATGGCTGCCTGGAAACGATACCTTTCCGCTTCGAGAATCAGGCACTTCTTCTCAGACCATTGGCCGCCCTTATATAGGCGGCAACCTACATCCAGTCCCAGTTCAAATGGCATGTTGAGTCTAAAGTATTCGCCTACTTTCTCTGCCTTTATGTGCCTTTATGCGCGACAGATCGTGTATTCCATACTTCGATTCTTCGATCAACGAGACAATCTTCTGAATTCTTGGCTGACCGGAATCCATGCTCTCAAGTGAGATTCGTGGATTCAAGCCAACATAGATTACGGTAAACAGGAGCGGTCGCAACAGCGGATAAAACGCCTCGTCGAACGGGCAATTTATAAAAACATTCTCATCAAACCCCATTTTTCGACAACTTGTTTTTTATCCTTTGGGGGGCATCGGGTCGTTACCATAACTATCGCGCCCCAGAATAGTACCGTCTCTACGGTGGATATAAAGTTCCGACTTCTCTTCCTTTGCTCTCAACCTGGCGTAACCAATGGCATCGATTTGCGTGTCAAAAACCCTGGATGCGCGTGAAGCGCCGGTCTTCCTTACGCTCCACCCTCCATTCGAGCTTGGAACAACATGTTGGCTTTTTTTGCTCACGAGACACCTCCATAACACATACGACGACAACTCTAAACTTTATTCGAAATCAACGCAATTTTATCAGGCTTCCAACCGCTTTAACACGCCCATACCGCTCCCCTACACCACCCGGCTCCGCAAAAACTCGACAAACTTGTCCTCCGGCAACGGGCGGCTGTAGAAATAGCCCTGGATTTCTTCGCAGCCGGCGGTTCTGAGGAAATCCAGTTGTTCTTCCGTTTCCACGCCTTCGGCGATGACGCGCAGGCCGAGGTTTTTTGCCAGGCTGATGATGGTTCGGGCGATTGCCTGGTCGTCGGCGTCCTGGATGATGCCGCGCACGAAGGATTGGTCGATTTTGAGTTTGTCGATGGGAAAGCGCTTGAGGTAGCTCAGGGACGAGTAACCGGTGCCGAAATCGTCGAGCGATAAATCGACGCCCAGTTTCTGGAATTCGCCCATCATTGCGATGACGCCGTCCACATTCTGCATAATCATGCTTTCGGTGATTTCCAGTTCCAGGTAGCGTGCGTCCAGTTCATGGCGCGCCAATATTTCCGCCACCAGGCGCGGCAGGGTCGGGCGGAACTGTTTGGCGGAAATGTTCACCGCCAGTTTGACGATGGGCAGCCCGGCGCGCTCCCATTCCTTGATGCGCGCGCACACGCTTTCCAGTATCCACTGGCCGATGGGGATGATCAGCCCGGTTTCTTCCGCCACCGGGATGAACACTGCCGGGGAAATCATGCCCATTTCGCCGTGTTTCCAGCGCAACAGCACTTCCGCGCCGACGATTTTGCCGCTTTCCAGGTCCAGTTGCGGCTGGTAATTAAGCGATAGCTCCTCCCGCTCCATGGCGCGGCGCAGGTTGCCTTCCAGGGTGAGGCGTTCCAGCGCGCGCCGGTTCATGTCGGGCGAGAAAAACAGCAGGCCTTCCTGCCCTTCGCCTTGCTTGGCGCGGTACATTGCCACGTCGGCATTTTTGATCAGGGTTTCGGCGTCGTCGCCGTCGTCGGGGTAGACGCTGATGCCAATGCTCGCGGAAATCTGCAACTCGTGGCCTTCCACCGCGACCGGGCAGGATAGGCTGTCGAGAATTTTCTGGGCGACGACTGCGGCATGTTCGCGCTCGGCAACATCCACCAGCGCCACCACGAATTCATCGCCGCCGATGCGCGCCACGATATCCTCGTTGCGCAGGCCGGCGGTGAGACGCTTGGCGACTTCCCGGAGCAGGATGTCGCCACACGCATGACCGAGGGAATCGTTGACCTGCTTAAAGCGGTCGAGATCGATGAACAGTATCGCGCCGTGCGTCTGATTGCGCTTGGCTTCGAGCAACGCCTGGCGCAGCAGGGTGTATAGCATGGCGCGGTTCGGCAGGCCGGTAAGCACATCGTAATAGGCCAGGCGATAGATTTGCGCTTCCGCGTTCTTGCGTTCGGTGAGGTCGCTGAACACGGAAAAGTAATGGGTGATCGCGCCTTCCCTGTTATGCACCCCGCTGATCGATATCCACACCGGAAAATTTTCGCCGTTTTTGCGCCGGTTCCACAGTTCGCCGATCCAGAAGCCACCATCAGCGATAGAGGCATTCATTTCGTCGTAAAAAGCCCGATCGTGCAGCCCGGATTTCAGCAGCGAGGGATACTGCCCGATGACTTCGTGCGCCTCGAAGCCGGTGATCTTGGTAAAGGAGCGATTCACCGAGAGAATGCGCTTGGACACGTCGGTGACGATAATGCCTTCGTCGCTGTGTTCGAAAATGGCCGCTTGCAGGCGCAACTCTTCTTCCGCCTTGAGGCGATCGGTGATGTCCACCAGATAGCCGAGAATCGCGGTGGGCTTGCCCTGCACATCGCGCGACAGGGAAAGGTTCAGGCTGGCCCAGAACACTTCGCCGGACTTCTTACGGCGCTTGACCACCATTTCCCGCCCGCCGCGTTCGAGGAAGGATTCGTGAAACAGCGCGTCTTCCTCTTCTTCGTCGGCGTACAAAAACAGGATGTTTTTCCCGAACGCTTCGCTGAGGCTGTAACCGAACTGCTGTTCCGCCCCTTTGTTCCAGCCGGTGATGTAGCCGCTCAAATCCATCGTGATGACCGAATCGTTGATCTGGTCGAGCACTTGCTGCTGTTGCGCCAACAGTTCTTCGCTGGCGACCAGGGCTTGCATACGTTCGTCGTACTGCAAGCGGTGGAGCAGGGTTTGCGCAATCAGCGCGGACAGCGCTTGAAAAGTCGGCAAGGCGGATAGCGGCGCCAGCACGCACAACTGGCCGACGACCTCGCCTTGCGCCGTCAGCGGGCAGCCCAGGCGAACAGGCGCCGCGTCGTCCCGCTCCGGCGCCAGCCAGACGGTCTGCCGTTCGCGCGCGATTTTTTCCGTCAATGCGCGCCATGCTTCCGGCAACGCATGGGAGGAGGACAAATGCGCGGCGCGCCCCGTCAGGCGACAATAACTTTCAGGCCAGACGCAAGCCTCCCGTAGCGCCTCGCCGACCTGGCGCTCAAAAGTCTTCGGGTCGGCGTGGAGCACGACATCCAGAATGCCGCCCGCCACGGTAAAAGCATCGAAGCCATGGGGAGGATGGAGGGAGTCAGCGGGGATGTTCATATTCTTAAAGCCCAGAAAATCGCCTGCAACTGAGACCTGCTCAATGCGCCGGGAGTTAGCCCCAAGCCGGCGAGTTGCCGTTCGATCTCGGCAAAGCGGTTTTCCTCGGCGATACACACCAAGTCGAGCAACTCGCCCAGCCGTCCTTCCCGCAGCAACAACGCCTGCTCCACCGGTCGCGGCAGGGTGATGGACTTGAATAACTCGGCCAACGGCGTCGCCATCAGCACATCCAGGACGGAAAACACCCCGACCATGAAAGCCATTTCCTGGTCGGCTTTTTCGTTGCCTTCCAGCGCCAGCAGCTCCATCATCCTTCCCCGCCCGGCGGCGCGCTGCATCAGCAGGTTGGGTCCGTCCCCGCCGCTCTTGCCGTGCGAGAACAGCAACAATTGCAACCAGCGCTGCAACTGGCGTCGTCCCAGCACCAGGATGGCCTGGGCGAAACTGGTAATTTCGGTGCGCAAGCCGAACGACATGGAATTGACCAGACGCAACAGATCGAACGCCAATTTCGGCTCCAGCTTGAAAACCGCTTCCATTTCCGCCGTCTCCGCATCCTTGGTGACCAGGGCGAGCAGGCGCATCAACGGCAGGCGCGACGTATCCTGGGGGGCATTTTCCGGGTGACTCAATTTGCCGAAAGTGAAATAGCCAAAGCCCTGCGCGGCGCACCGTTCGAACAGCGCCATTGAGCCGACTTGCCGGACGAACAGTTTCGCCCCGGATTTGACTGCGTCCTGCAGCGTCGCCGCGTCCAACGTTTCATGCACCGTGGCGGCATCGAAGATGTGCGCGCCGATCATGTCGGGAAGCACACCGGGAACTGCCTCCAGCCCCATCACGGCCAGCCGCGCACCCTGGGCGCGCAATACGCGACAGGTTTCGGTCGCCAACCAGCCCGGCGAGAGCGCTTCGTTGAGCACGATCACCAACTGGGACAGCGGGAAAGGCAGCGGCGTCGCACCGTCGCCCGCCGCCAACACTTCCGCGCCGATAAAAAACAGCAAGTTGGCTTTCGCATCGACCGCCTGTAATTCAGCGACCGTACGGACAAAGAAATCCGGCGCTACGGACTCCCCGGCATCCGTCTCCAACCTCACGCCTATCCAGGACAGATGACGGTTATAGACGGGGCGCCACAGACCTGTTGTCATTATTGTTGCCACTCCATATTATCTTGAGGAATGCCTTATTCTGCCACAATCCTTAGTTCCGCTAGCATTTTTCATCCTAAATTCCTTAGTTGAACGGGCTGGAGTGTGCGGTCTTCCGGGTGCAGGGCATACCCGATAGCCTGACGGCTTGACCCCGAACCTGCTCCCCCAGCTTGCGCTTGTTGTTTATCGAACTGACAGTTGAACCTAGAAAGCTCAGTTGACCGCTTGCCAAGATATGTAACACATTGGTTCTAAACAACTTTGTAACATATTTTCGTGTACCCGTATGGTGAGAGCGCTACGGGCTGGATTGCACGGTTTTCCGGGCACATGGCGGCGTTGCAACTCCTCAAGAAGGAGAAGGGAATGGAATGACCATTCTGCGTCGTTGCGCCTTGCCCTGCACCCGGAAAACCGCACACTCCAGCCCGTTCAACGGAGCTTTCTAGGTTGAACGTGCTTCCCTGTTCTGGCGAGCATATCCACTAAGGCGTCAATCGTGAACTTGGCAGTACATAGACCGCTTCAGGAAATTTCGCCACGTACATCACCCAAGGATGACAGCCACAGCATCGCGCCGGCGAAAGCATGCATCGCCGCCAGCCGCCTGGATGGTCCCAACCCGATATGCAGCGTTTCCATCCGTTTTCCCTAAAAAAATCGGGGTTGACGGGAATGCCGCTGTCATGGATACTTAGCGGAGCGCAGTTGGATTTCCTAATTCTTTATTCTTTTTTAACAGACGTTTAGGGAAACGATACGTAGACCTTAAATTATTTTTCCAAAAAAATATAACGCCATGCAAACCGTTTCATTATCTGAATTCCAAAGCCACTGCATTGTATTATTGAAGCAAGTGGAAAAAGTTGGTGAGAGCCTGTTAATTACTGATGACGGCCATCCAATGGCCCGCATCGTGCCCTATGAAGAAAATTCCACTGAAAAAAGCACTAAAGCGTTGCTCGCCATGTTGCGGGGCAATGTGCGACGTTATGACGCACCGGAGGAACCTGTAGGCGAGAGTGATTGGGAAGCGTTGCGATGCTGATACTGGATACCCATACCTTGGTTTGGTGGGTAGATGGGAACGAAAAACTATCGGCGGCTGTATCCCAGGCAATCATGCCGTTTATGAAACAATCCGGCAGTTTACTTGTTTCAAGTATCTCAATTTGGGAAATTACATTATTTAGTCAAAAAAAACCGGTTACAACTAACTCGCCCGTTGCATGAATGGCTGGATTTGGTGGAGCGATTGCCAGTTCTCCAGTTCATTCCAGTAGATAATCCTATTGCCCGCCTTAGTGTGGAATTGCCGGGAGAATTCCATCCCGACCCAGCAGACAGAATTATCGTTTCTACAGCCCTAGTCCACGATGCTTGTCTTTTGACCCGCGATACAAATATCCGCCAATATCCTCATGTGAAAACGTTATGGTAGTGTACAAATACAGCGTTTTCAATCAAGAACAGGCACAAAAAAACCTCGATGCTATGGCGGCTTATAAGCGCAATGCATCAACCAAATAGTCGGTGAAACCGCTAGAGGAATGGCTTATTCTGCCACAGTCCTTAGTTCCTCTAGCATTTTTCGTTGCAGCGCCACTTCAACAACACGCGCAATTTCCTGAAATATTCGGCATCCACATTGTCCGGCGTCATTACCACATGCCGCACCAGGCGGCCATCGAACGGCTTGAGATTGAGTATCGTCAAATAAGGCGCGACGAAGCTGGCGCCGAGCAAGGTCGCCTCATGCCATTCCCCGTTCAGCGTCTGAAATTCGCAGCGGCAATCCGAATACAGGCTGACGGACACGATGGCGGCAGGGGCAACGCGCAGCCCCTCGCGACGCAGGTAAAACGCCAGGCTCCCGGCCAGCGCCGGCATTGCCGGCAAAACCAGCCACATCGGCAAGGATGACAGCCACAACATCGCACCGGCGAAAACATGCATCGCCGCCAGCCCCGCCGTCAGCCGCCTGGATGGTCCCAACCCGATATGCAGCGTTTCCATTCGTTTTTCCTTGTAAAAAAGCGCCGGCAGCATTATGTTAGCTGTATCGCGAACCAACCGATAATAACGAATATGAACCCGGACTGGAAAAACCACCTACTCGCCGCCGGCGCGGTCATCGCCCAAGAAACCGTGCTGCATTTCGGCAACCCCGCCGCCGAGCTGCGCGCCGCGCAGGGCGGCAACATCGTCGCCGACTTGTCGCACTACGGCCTGATAGGCATTGAAGGCGAGGACAGCCAGACTTTCCTGCAAGGCCAAACCACCAACGACGTGCGTCAGGTATCCAGGCGGCAAGCTCAATTCGGCAGCCTATGCACCCCCCAGGGGCGCATGTTGGCCACCTTCCTGCTGTGGCGGCATGGCGACGATTATTTCATGGAACTGCCGACGGGATTGCGCGAGAGCATCCAAAAACACCTGGGCAAATACGTAATGCGCGCCAAGGTGAAGGTGCGCGACGCCGGCGGCGATTTCGTCCGCCTCGGCGTGGCGGGAGAAAGCGTCGGCGAGGTGCTGCAAACCGTTTTCGCCGATCTGCCGCAAGCGCCCTACTCCGCCATTGATAATGAGCACGGGATATTGATCGCGCTGCCGGGCAAGCGTTATGAAATCGTGGCCGCGCCCGGCCAAGCGAGTGCGCTGTGGCAAGCGCTACGCCCAGCCTGCACCCCGGTCGGCGCCGCCTGCTGGGACTGGCTGGCCATCCGGGCCGGGATGCCGGCCATCCTGCCCGCCACGCAGGCGCAATTCACGCCGCAGATGGCGAATATTGAACTGCTGGGCGGCGTCAGCTTCACCAAGGGCTGCTACACCGGCCAGGAAGTCGTGGCGCGCACCCAACACCTGGGCAAGGTCAAGCGCCGTCTCTATCTCACCCATATCGCCAATGATGTCGCGCCGCAACCGGGCGATGCCCTTTCCGGCACGGAACACGGCATGATCGTCAACGCCCAAGCCGCACCAGACGGTGGTTTCGACGTGCTGGCGGTGATCCCGACAGAGGACGCCGCCGCGGGAAATATCCGCTGGAAAACGGCGGATGGCGTGCCGTTGCAGTTCCAGGTCATGCCTTACGCGGTTTCCTGAGTGTGTGCCAACTTGTCTAAGCAAGGCGGCAAGCGTAAAATGTGACCACATTTTTGAGAAAGCAGGCACATCATGCAAACAAGTATGCGTGAATTGAAGGCGCACCTGAGCGAATACATCCGTCAGGCAACGGCAGGTGAAACCGTAACCATCAGCATCCACAACCGCCCGGTTGCGCAAATCGTGCCGTTCAAGCGGCAGGCCACGCTGGACAATCTGGCGGCAGTGCCCGGCATTTCATGGAACGGCAGTAAAGCGGTTGGCCTCCCTCAAGGCGAGATATTGCCGGTCGGTATGAAGTTGGCCGATTGGGTTGCCGAGGATAGGCGTTGATCCTTTACCTGGACACGTCAGCCTGGGTGAAACTCTACGTGCGCGAGGCCGGCTCGGAAGAATTGAGTACACATACCGCCGCTGCGGAAGCGATGGCGGCATCGGTAGTCGCCTACCCGGAAGCGCGCACCGCATTCGCCCGGCTCAAGGCACAGGGCATATCCACCGAAGTAATGCACCAGCAGCGCTTGGCACAATTGAACCTCGATTGGGAAAACATGCTGCGTATTGAGTTGGGTCCGGCAATAATACGCGCCGCAGGCGACCTCGCCGAAGTATACGGATTGCGCGGTTTCGATTCGATACATCTGGCGAGCGCGTTGTGGCTGAAAGAAAAAACCAGTGCGCCGTTGCATTTTGCCGTCTTCGACCAACGCCTGCGCGCCGCCGCCGAACGGGCTGGGTTGGCGGTTGTGCCTTAAGAATATTGAAACGGCGTGTCAAAACGGACAGCCCCGGATAGTTCCGGGGTTAGAAAATTAATTCGAGGATAGCTTTTTTGACTAAACAAGCCATGCCCTACGCGGTTTCCTGAATATGCGCCTTACTTTTCTCGGCGCCGCGCACGAAGTCACCGGCTCGTGTTATCTGGTCGAAACCGAACGCGTCAAATTCCTGGTGGATTGCGGCATGTTTCAGGGCGGGCGCATCGCGGAACGGCGCAACGGCATGCCGTTCCATTTCGCGCCGCGCGACATCGCCTTCGTGCTGCTCACCCATGCCCACATCGATCATAGTGGCCTACTGCCCAAACTCGCAGCGGAGGGCTTCTGCGGGCAAATCTACACTACCGCCGCCACCGCCGACCTGATAGGCGTGCTGCTGCCGGACAGCGCGCATATCCAGGAAATGGAAGCCGAGCGCGCCCAACGCCACCAGCACACGCGGCGCAGGGAAGACACCCAGCCAGTCTACACCACCCAGCAAGCACTCGCTTGCCTGGAACAGGTCGCGCCGCAGCAATACGACGTTGAACTGTCGCCGCACCCCGCGGTGCGTTGCATATTCCGCGAAGCCGGGCATATCCTCGGCTCGGCGCTGATCGAAGTATGGCTGGAAGAAGACGGCAAGCGCACCAAGCTGGTATTCTCCGGCGACCTCGGCCAGCCGGGACGCCCGATTTTGCGCGACACCGCAACCATCCGGGAAACCGACCTGCTGCTGGTCGAATCCACCTACGGCGACCGCCTGCACAAGGACATGGCCTCGACCATTGAGGAATTCGTCCACGCGGTTAACGACACGCTGCACCGCAAAAAAGGCAACGTCATCATCCCCGCCTTCGCAGTCGGGCGCACCCAGGAAATCCTGTATTTGTTCAACGACCTGACACGCCAGGGACGATTTCGCAACCTTAACATCTACGTCGATTCGCCGATGGCGACCGAAGCGACGAACATCACCATGCACCACATGGAACTGTTCGACCAGGAAGCCAAAGACCTGGAAGCTTGGCGCGCCAAGCACCTCAACCAGATCAAACTGACCTTTACCGCCGGCGTGTTGGAATCCATGGCGCTCAACGAGATACGCTCCGGCGCCGTCATCATCTCGGCCAGCGGCATGTGCGACGCCGGGCGCATCAAGCACCATTCGCGCCACAACCTGGGACGACGCGAAAACACCATCCTGATCACCGGCTTCCAGGCGCAAGGCTCGCTCGGGCGGCGCTTGGTGGACGGCGCAAAAACGGTGCGCATCTTCGGCGAGGAAATCCCGGTGCGCGCCGAAATCTACACCATAGGCGGCCTCTCCGCCCACGCCGATCAAGCCGCGCTGCTGCATTGGCTGCGCCAGTTCCAGCACGCGCCGCGCCACACATTCGTGGTGCATGGCGAACACGGCGCAGCCGAAACGCTCAAGGAACATATCGAGAAAATGGGCTGGCCGGTAACGTTGCCGGCATTGGGGGAAGTGTTCAGGGATTGAGCGACTTAACCTAAGCTGGACAATTGCCGGAACCAAAAAACTTGCCGTTAAGTTTATGGAGACGACCCTTTGTCTCCCCGTCAGAGTCTTTCACCCTGAAAGAAACGTCAAGCTTCGCTTGCCGCACCAATAGTCGGTGAAAGCGCTGTATGCCTCGCCTCGCCCGCATAGGGTTAGAGAAGGGAAAAGCCTACCCGGGTAACCCTTCTAAACTTCGCGGCGTTCGATGATGGCCTGTGCCAGCGTGCCACTGTCCACATGTTCCAGTTCACCACCCACCGGCAGGCCGCGTGCAATGCGGCTGACCTTGACGCCGCGCGCGCGGAGAATTTCGCCGATGTAATGGGCGGTGGCTTCGCCTTCCATAGTGAAATTGGTGGCGAGGATGACTTCCTTCACCACGCCGTCGGCGGCGCGTCGCACCAGCCGGTCGAGATGAATTTCCTTGGCGCCGATGCCATCCAGCGGCGATAGCCGCCCCATCAGCACGAAATACATGCCGTGAAAACTCTGCGTCTGTTCCATCATCATCAGATCGGCAGGCATTTCCACCACGCACAGCAGCGTTGCTTCGCGCTTGGCCGATTGGCACAGCGGGCAAATTTCTTCCTCGCTGAAATTGTTGCACAAGCCGCAATGACGGATGGTTTGCAAGGTATGCGCGATAGTCGCGGCGAGTTTCGCGGCGCCGACCTGATCGCGTTGCAGCAAATGGTAGGCCATGCGCTGCGCCGACTTCGGGCCGACGCCGGGCAAACAGCGTAGCGCTTCGATCAGATGTTCAAGGCTGGTGGGTTGTTTCATTCGGTGAGGAGGGGTGAGGAGTGAGGAGTGAGGAGTGAGGAGAATTACCCATCACTCATCACCCATTCCCCATCACCGCTTCAAAACGGCAACTTCATCCCCGGCGGCAGCCCCAGTCCGGCGGTGAATCCGCTCATCTTTTCCTGGGAAGTGGTTTCCACGCGGCGCACCGCGTCGTTTATCGCAGCGGCGATCAGGTCTTCCAGCATTTCCTTGTCGTCGCCCATCAGGCTGTTGTCGATACTGACGCGCTTCACGTCGTGGCGACAGGTCATCGTCACCTTGACCATGCCGGCGCCGGCCTGGCCTTCCACTTCCAGGCTGGCCAACTGCTCCTGCATTTTTTCCATGTTGGCCTGCATTTGCTGGGCCTGTTTCATCAGATTGCCCAAACCGCCTTTCATCATGCTACTCTCCTAATTACTGTAAAGGTTTGATCGAGGATTCGATTACTTGCGCGTCGAAAGTATCCAGCATTTCGCGCACGAAAGGGTCTTGTTCTATGGAGGCCACGGCTTCCGCTTGGCGTACTTGTTTTTCGCGGTTGCCGATCTGCGCCGGGGTCATGCCGGTGACTTGCCCCAGCGCGATGTCGATCTTGATGGATTGGCCGAAGTGCTCTCCGACAGTGGTTTTGAGCTTTTCCTGATAGGATTTTTCGGTCAAGTGGCGGTGCTCCTCGGGGACGCACAACGCCAGCGTATCGCCATCCCAGCTTTTCAACTCGCAATGCTGCGCCAACATCTTGGCCATGCCGCCCAGTTTCAGGCGCGCCACCAGCGCCGGCCAATTGCCGTCGAACGTAACGGAAGCGGGAGCGGTTGCGGGGAGGCGGGGCGAGGCGGCTTCGGCAGCGTAAGTCGGGGCAATCTGCGCGGCGACTGGCGGCGGCGCGGGATGCGCGGCAGGAGCAACCCTGGGAGCTGCGGTATTCGGGGCGACCACGCCGCCGGGGGATTCCAGCGTAAAGGCCAGCATTCGCAGCAACGTCATGCTGAAGCCGGTGAATTCGTCGGGTGCGAGAAACAGGTCGCGCCGTCCGTGCAGCGCGATCTGGTAATAAAGCTGGATTTCCTCGGCGCCGATGGCTTTCGCCAATTGCAGGATGCGGGCGCGTTCCGGGAGGTCGTCGGCCAGCGCTTCCGGCGCCGTTTGCGCCAGCGCCACTTTGTGCAACAACGTGCCGAAGTCTTGCAGCGCCGCCTCGAAGGAAATACTGCGTTCCGCCATTTTTTCGGCCTGGAGCAACAGGGACGGTCCGTCGTGCGCCGCCAGCGCTTCCAGCAACGCGAACAAATAGGTTTCGTCGATGGCGCCGAGCATGTCGCGCACCTGCATCTCCTCGACCTTGCCGCCGCCGTAGGCGATGGATTGGTCGAGCAGCGACAGCGCATCGCGCATGCTGCCCTGGGCCGCGCGCGCCAGCAATTGCAAGGCAGGCTGGTCGAAGGGCAAGGATTCGCGCTCCAACACATCGCGCAAGTGGCCGACGATAGATGCGGGCGGCATCTGCTTCAAATTGAATTGCAGGCAGCGCGACAGCACCGTGACCGGGATTTTCTGCGGATCGGTGGTGGCGAGGATGAATTTGACGTGTTCCGGCGGCTCTTCCAGCGTTTTCAGCATGGAGTTGAAAGCCGCCTTGGACAGCATATGCACTTCGTCGATCAGATACACCTTGAAGCGCCCGGCGGTGGGTGCATATTGCGCGTTGTCCAGCACCTCGCGCATATTGTCGATACCGGTGTTGGATGCGGCGTCGAGTTCCAGCAAATCGATGAAGCGCCCGCTGTCGATCTCGCGGCACGCACCGCACGCGCCGCACGGCGTGGACGTGATGCCGGTTTCGCAGTTGAGCGCCTTGGCGAGAATGCGCGCCAAGGTGGTCTTGCCTACGCCGCGCGTACCGGTGAGCAGGTACGCGTGGTGCAGCCGCTGCTGCTCCAGCGCGTTGGACAATGCCCTGACCACGTGCTCCTGCCCGACGATCTCGGTAAACGCTTTAGGGCGCCATTTGCGCGCCAACACCTGATAGCTCATGGGCGGATTCTACCAGAAAGTAGGCGGCGGCGCAGACTGAGTAGGGGGTGGCGAGCCCTAACCCCGGCACTTGCAGTAAATAGCTGTGGCTGCTTCCTTCCGGACCTGACCAGGTTCACTACCTTGCAATGCGGGGAGGCCCGCCATAAAGCCGGAAAAGCTAAAAACGCAAAACTGGCGGAGAAGGGGGGATTCGAACCCCCGTTGGGATATTATCCCAAACACGCTTTCCAGGCGTGCGACTTAAACCACTCATCCACCTCTCCGAAGGTGATTTTCAGGAACCCGTTTCGCAACAAGTTCCAGAGGGTGCATAGGATACTCTAGACGGCTCTGCCAGGCAAGGACTATTGCATCGGCTGTCAGGGTAAATTTGTTCTCATAAATTCATGATGAAAATCAATGATGGCCAACAATCATGAAAGTCACAGTTGTAGGGTGGATAAGCGTAGCGCATCCACTTGAACATTCCGGGACACCGTTCGGTGGATGCGCTACGCTTATCCACCCTACCTCCTGTTGGGTTCCGGCGCCGGGTAGCCCGGCGCGGTTACCCACGCCCAGCCCCCTAACCCATGTTTGTCATGCCTAAAAAAATATTTATCCCTATCAATGTGTTACACATCAAAAAAGTTGGAGTGGCACTACATTTACGTTATTTTTGCTTAAATGAGCATTTTTTCCATTCAGATTATGCGGTCTATTTCGATCTCCTTGGTAGATATTTATCCTGCCAGGTTCGATGACAGTGCCATTGCGGATGTTCAAGATTCGAGCCTCTCGTATTTGAAATGACGGAGTCATCCGGCGCCGAGCTTTCAGAACGGCTCTCAAGCCTAGCTAACACGGCCTTCAGTCTCACCCGCAGAAACTAAAGTGGCCCCCTAAGTCAAGACAATATCAAGTTTAGTTTAAGCTGCACACGCCACTTCGCTTGCAGCTGGACGGCGCTGCCCCGATTTTGCCTTTGCTTCTGCAATGGAGGCACTCCCTGTTCCCTCACTCGCCACAGAAGATTCCTCCACAGTGCGCGGGTATTTATCCACGATCATCGCACCGCCTCCCATAGCGGTTCGGTACACGACGTCAGGCGTCTCATAACCTAGCGACTGGTGCGGTCGTTCAAAGTTGTAGAGTGCAAAGTATTTTGTCAGCCCGACCATCAATTCACTCATCGTGGCATAGCCCTTTAGGTACACATCTTCATGCTTGACGCTACGCCAGAGCCGCTCGACGAAGATGTTGTCGAACGCACGTCCCCGCCCATCCATGCTGATGGAAACGCCTTCACGCATCAACACACCGGTGAAGGCATCGACTTGTGAACTGGCTGCCCTGATCGCTGTTGAAAATTTCCGGCTTGCC
>JBAYVP010000110.1:0-14372 GCA_041674485.1 Sulfuricellaceae bacterium | reverse complement strand
AGGGGTTGGGGTGAGGGACGTTGCACATAGTCAACGCCTTACCGAAGCGCAAACGCCCTCATCCCCGGCCCTTCTCCCGCCTGCGGGAGAAGGGAGCAAACCTGCGCTCGCCTCTGCCCTGACACTTATGTGTAACGATGAGCGCTCCGCGTGGGAATGCAGCCAAGGACGCTCTGCGTCGCGTATCTAATCCACGGTTAACCTCTATAACAGCAGTGCGCAAATATCGGCAACATTATTGCTCAATCAGCAGTTTATCCTGATAGCGCTACTTATGCCTTGCGCAAACAATGTAAACAATAATTACGCGCTGCTGTACTGGCCTATCTTGTAAACCGGATTTCGCCAGTGTTCCTCCTCATCAAGATTCGGGACGCAGAGCGTCCCTGGCTGCATTCCCACGCAGAGCGTCACTGCCATTAAGTTAAGCCGTTCGTGGTGAGCCTGTCGAACCATGAATGGCTTAACAGTCAACCGGTTAGGAAAAATCCATTCACCCTTCGACAGGCTCAGGGCGAACGGATTTTTCCTAACTTAATGGCAGTGACGCAGAGCGTGGAACGATCAAAAAGTCAGCCTGTCCTCTGTCCTCTGCCATCTGGCAAACCGGAACGGAAATGACGAATTCCGCCCCGCTGTCTGCATTGTGCGCCGTGATGTTGCCATGCATGTGGCTCATAATCATGCGGGACATGTATAGCCCGATGCCCGTGCCGCTCTCCTTGGTGGTGAAGTACGGGTCGAAAATCTTGGGTAGAATCTCCTCGGGAATTCCGCCGCCGTTATCCCGGATGCGCACCACGCCCAGGCCATCATCCCTGCCGACTATGATGGTCACTTTTCCGCCGGTTTTCTTTTTGCCGAAGGCATCCTTGGCGTTGCCCAGCACGTTCAGCAGCACTTGGGAATACTCGTTGGCGTAGCCTTCCACCTGGACATTTTCGGCGGCTTCCACTTCGACTTCGATCTGGTTGTTGCTGAAGTTGGCTTCCACCAGATTTAACGCCTGGCGCACCGAATCGCCGAGGTTGAAACGGGATACCGCTTTGTCCGGGCGGAAGAATTTGCGGAAATCGTCGATGGTGGACGACATTTTTTCCGACAGGCGCACGCCCTGTGCCACCTGCGTGTAAAGCGATTCCTTGTTCAACTCGCCGAAATCGAAATCGTCCTTGATGTTGTACAGGATGAGGGTCATCGCCGTAAGGGGTTGGCGCCATTGGTGGGCGACGTTGTGCATCATCTCCCCCATGGTGGCGAGCCGGGATTGCTGGATCAGCATCGCATCCTTTTCCCGGTTCTTGCCGACTTCCAGTCGCACGCGCTGCTCCAGGGATTCGTTGAGACGGCGCAATTCCGCCTCGTACTTTCGCACGCTGGTGAGGTCGCGTATGCTGGTCAACAGGTGGTGCGGTTCACCCGCCTGATCGCGGATGACTTTGACTATCACTTCGATGGGGCAATGGGTGATGTTGGCGGGATGGTCGGCTTCCATGACGATCACGGCGTCGCGTTTTTCCTTTTGCGCCCGGCGCACGGGGCAGAGTTCTTCCGGCAGCGGGGCATGCATGAGTTCGGAGATGGGGCGCCCGATAGCCTGTTTCGGGTCGTTGCCGGTCAGCGCAAAGAATGCCTTGTTTGCGCGCACCATGTTGAGCTGCATATCCAGCAAATATATCACGTCGGCAAAGGAATCCATGGCCTGGGTCCATTCCTGCGCTTCGTGCTCTACGGCCAGCTCATATTGCTTGCGTTCGGTGATGTCCACGAGGCACACGATGACTTGTTCCAGGCTGCCGCCCGCGCCGTTGCCCGCGTCGATCTCCGGAAAGGCGCTGACTGACGCCCAGAGTGGGACTTCCTCTGCGCTACGCACGATACCGATGGTGTAATCGTGCAGGGGGCGCCGGTCTTTTATCACTTGGTTGACGGGGTATTCTTCCCGCGGCATCAATGAGCCGTCCGCACGGACGAAATGCCAGGAAGCGTCGAAGGCGGTTCCGTCCGGAATTCTGGCCTCCGGCTGGCCGAAGAAATTCCTGGCCACCGGGTTGGCATAGCGAATGGCGGCATCCGGGCCGTACACCACCACCGCTGCCGGAAGGTTGTCGAGCAAGGTTTGCAGATAGCGTTCCCGCTCCTCCAGCATCGCCATCATCTTGTTGAAGGCGAGCGCCATGACCACGATATCCTTGGGGCCGGACGGCACGGCGCGCACTATGCCGCTGCCGGCCTCTGCCCGCGCCATCGCGGCGGAGAGCTGGTCCAGCGGCTGGGTCAGGCGCGCCGTGAGGTTGCGCCCGATCAGCAGAAAAACGAAAGCGAAAAAGAACGATACCGCAAAGTTGACCGCGAACAACTCGGTGCGCATACGTTCCAGCGTCGCCTTGCTTTGGGTTACGCGCACATAGCCCAGCATCTCTTGCTGCGGTTCGGCCACGTCGAACGGCGACTCGGTGGCGGCGCCGGCAAGAACCGGCGCCACGAAACGCCAGGTGTCGTCCGATTCGGCTTCGACATAGGCGAGCCGTTGCAGCGGGACGGGTGTTTCGGTTTTCGGCGGCAAGGCGTTATGTTCCGTATTGCGCGCCAGCAGCAAGCCCCCATCGGTATGCCGGATTTCCAACGCGATCACATCGGGGAACGAAAGGGTCACCATCGCTGCTTCATTGGCGTTATCCGGCGCATCGTAGATTAGCGCCAGACGGCTCTGGCGCGCCAGGTTTTCGGACACCTGCCGGCCTTGTTCCAGCAAGTTGGCGCGGATTTGCCGGCTGCCCTGCCACGAAATAGCCAGGGAGGAGGTAAAGGCGATGCTCAATACTGCCATAGCGACGACGATGCTGATCTGTCGGCTGAACGAAGTGTTGCGGAGCAGTTGAGCGATGTGGTTCATTTATAAGCCGGCCAAGCCGGAGCCAAAAAAGGATTTACCGCAAAGAAAGATATAGCCCCCCCTTGCGCTGTTAAGGATTTCCCGGTTCATGGCTCGGGGAACACCATATCGAAAGCCTGCTGCTGTCGCTGGCCGATGTTCAGCCCAAGATGGCTGGCGGTGCGCACGTTGACCGCGACCAGCACGTCTTTTAGCGGGGTGATGACATTCGCCGACTGGCCGCCGGACGACATCTTGCTCAACGCGGAATAGGCCAGATTATGTCCCAGTTCGAGATTGTTCGGATAAAGGGAAAAAAGCGCACCGCGCTTGACGTGCGCCATATTGCTGGAAAAAATGGTGAGCGCGCGGTTCCAGGATTCCTGCAATACCAGCGGCAGCACCGATGATTCATCCACCGTCACCGAATCCTGCGGCAACCACAAGGCATCCTTTTTCGGGTCTGCCGTGGCGAGGGTTTCCTGATAGAAACGCATCGCGGATTTCAGGTCCGTCGCCTCCTGCGCCACCAGTTCCAGGCCGATAGCTTTGGCGGCGTCGCGCGCCAGACGGATCAACCAGGCATTCTGGCGCGGGTCGTATACTACGAATACGCGGCGCACGTTGGGCATCAATGCTTTCAACTGCGAGAACAGTAGGGAGGGGTCCGGCGCCAGACTATGAACAGACATGCCGCGCGCGTCCGACTCCGCCACCGAGAGCACGCCGCCGACCACGATACCGATGTCGCGGTCGAGGCCGGTTGTAGCCTTGAGGCCGTTGCGCCCAAGTGCGATGACCACCTGGACGTTCTGGCGCCGCAATTCGGCGGCGAGATCCTGGGGGTTCTGGCTGGAACCGACGACGAAGCTTGCGACCCGGGTTTTTGTCCTGCTTTCTATGCCTTCGATGATCCGGGTAAAGACGCTACGGTATGGTTCACCGATATCGGGGTAGACGACGGCGATGCTTCCCACCCCGTTGAAGGCGAGTTGCAACGGACGCCCGGCGCGGGCACGGACGGCTTCCGCCAACGCTATACGGTCGCTGTTCAGCGCGATGCGGTACACCATCACATCTGAAGTGTCTTCTATGCCTTTGATAATGCCGGACAACTCTGGATCGTCGCCCTCGTCGTAGATAACTGCCAGGGCGCTTGAGGTGTTTTGATGCATCATTGCCGCCAAGGAAGGGGGAGCAAGCGCCGCCAACCATAGCCATGCCAGAATGAGATACACAATGCTCGGTTTTTTCAAGATTTTCGGCCTTGTGAGGATTAGGTGTTTAAACCTGAACGAATGGATTATGCACGAGTTGCTTTTGTCTTGCAAAGACAGCGCAACGGACGCAAAAGACTATTGCGAAATTCGGACGCAGGCTCCTAGAACATGGGCGTTTTGCATCGATGGATGGCGAATCTTCTGTGATGGTATCATGAAGGGGTCGACAGACCGGCACGAAAGATTGCTATGTATAACGTAAACGTGGCGCAAGCCAAAGCGCACTTGGGCGAACTGCTGAACCCGATGCTGGAAAGGAAATCGTGACTACCCAACGTGGACAACCCGTGGTGCGCCTCAAGGGCTTTGATATGCCTTGCGCGGGGGCAATCCAACCGGACCATTTCCCTCGCGCAAGGCATAGGCCTTTCTTGGTGTAGCTTGGGCGCCTGACCAATTGCGTCTCACCCAGATCAAACTTGCCGGTTTCAAAACCTTCGTCGATCCAACCACGATCCATTTTCCCGGACAGCGGGTGGGCGTGGTTGGGCCTAACGGTTGCGGCAAATCCAATGTAATCGACGCGATGCGCTGGGTGCTGGGCGAGAGTTCGGCGCGCCAACTGCGCGGCGGGAGCATGCAGGACGTGATTTTCAACGGCTCCGGCACGCGCAAGCCGGTCAGTCGCGCCAGCGTCGAGATGGTGTTCGACAACAGCCTGGGCAAGGCTGCCGGGCAATGGTCGCAATATGCCGAGGTCGCGGTCAAGCGCGTGCTGCATCGCGACGGCGAATCCGGCTATTACATCAACAATCTGCATGTGCGCCGCCGCGACATCACCGATATTTTTCTCGGCACAGGCTTAGGCGCGCGCGCCTACGCGATTATCGAGCAGGGCATGATTTCGCGCATCATCGAAGCGCGCCCGGAGGAATTGCGGGTGTTCCTGGAAGAAGCGGCAGGCATCTCCAAATACAAGGAGCGTCGCCGCGAAACCGAAACCCGCCTGAAGGACACCCGCGAAAACCTGTTGCGTGTTGACGACATTCGCCAGGAACTGGCGGCGCAGTTGCAAAAGCTCGAAGCCCAGGCCGAAGTGGCGCGGCAGTTTCTCGACCTGAAACAGCGCCTGGAACTGGCGCAAAACCTGTTCCGCCTGTTCAAAAAACGCGAAGCGCAGGCCCAAGCCGAGCGCTGGCAACACGAAATGCAGCGGCTCTCCAACGAACTGGAAGCGGAAACCGCCGCGCTACGTCAGGCGGAAAGCCTGTTGGAACAAACCCGCGAGGCGCATTATGCCGGCGCCGATGCGTTGCATGTGGCGCAGGGCGAACTGTACGGCGCCAATGCCGAAGTGGCGCGGGTTGAGCAAAGCTTGCAACACAGCCGCGAGAACCGGCAGCGCCTGGGCGCCCGCATCGCCGCCGCGCGCGAGCAGGAGGCGCGGCTCACCAAGCAACGCGAGGAAGCCCAGGCCAACCTGGCGCATTGGCGCGCGGAACAGGAACAGGCGGTGGCGCGTCTGGAAGACAGCCGGGAGCGGCTGGCACAGGAAACCGGCCAATTGCCGCTGGCGGAACAGGCGTTCGCAGAAAGCCGACGCCGCTATGACGATCTTCAACGCAATCTGAACGATGCCCGCCAAGCTTTGCTCCTTGAGGAAACCCATCGCGCCCATGCCGAAAAGATGCGCCAAGCGCTGCATCTGCGCGAGGGACGCTTGCAACAGGAAAAAAACGCCCTGCCGCATTTCGATGCCGATGCGCTGGCCGAAAAGGAAGAAGAACTGGGCGAATTGGCGTTGCAGCTCGAAACCATCGGCTATACCCAGGAAACCTTGCAGGAACAGTTGCCTGCGGCGGAAGCGGCGCGGCGCGAGGCGGGAGGCGCCCTACAGGCGGCGCGCGAGCGCATCACCCGGATAGAAGCGCAAGCGGCAGCCTTGCGCCAGATGCAAAGTCGCCTGGATCACAACCACAAATTGCAAGCCTGGCTTGCCAAGCATCAATTGGAAAACCTGCCGCGCCTGTGGCAAAACCTGTCGGTTGAAGCCGGCTGGGACGACGCGCTGGAAAGCGTGTTGCGCGAACGGCTGAATGCGCTGCTGGTGGATAGCCTGGAGCGGGTGGCGGCTTGGCTGGACGAGCCGCCGCCGACGATGCTGGCGGTTTCAGAGGACAGGCAACAGAGGGCAGAGGACAGAGGACAGAAGACAGAGAGTGGATCAGTTCCCGGTCAGCCGTTGATGGATTATGTGAGTTGGAGTGGCGGCGCTATGCCAAGTTACTTGGCCGATAGCTTGCACGGCGTGTATGTTGCGGAAGACCCTCATGCCGCCCTGGCGGCGTGCGCGCTATTGGCGCCGGGGGTGTTGCTGGTGACGCGCCAGGGGCATTTGTTCAGCCGTGCCGGGGTGAGTTTTTATGCGCCGCAAAGCGAACTGCATGGCGTGTTGGGGCGGCAGCGCGAAATTGACCGGTTGGAGCAGGATTTGGCGGCGCAACAGGCGGACGCGCACCAGCTCAAACTCCGATTGGAGCAGGCGGAGGCCGCGCTGACCCGATTGCAGCGGGAGTTGACCGATAGTCGCGCCGCTATTGCCGAATATCAGCAGCGTCGGCACAAATTGCAGCTCGAAGCGCAACGCCTGGCGCAGATCGGCCAACAGGTGGCGCAACGCGCCGCGAAGATCGCCGAGGAGCTGGCGGAAGTCGCCGCGCAATTGGCGGCTGAAAACGAGCAAAGCGCCGCCAGCATGGAAAATCTCGAACAGGCGCGAATGCAAATCGAAGCGCTGGAGGAGCAGTTGGAAGCGCTGCATGAAACGCGCACCGAGGCGGAAAACCGTCTCAACCGGCAGCGCGAGATACTGCGCGGGGTGGAGCGCGCGGCGCAGGAAGCGGATTTCAACGAGCGTAGCTGCCGCGCCAAGATTGAGGAACTCGGCCATTTCCTGCACACTCTGGATGACCAGTTCGACACTATCCATGCGCAACTGGAAGAACTCCTGGAAGAACAGCAATCATCCTGCGACGAGCCGCTGCAATTCGAATTGCAACAAGCGCTGGAGCAGCAACGGATGCGCGAATTGGCGCTGGCTGCGGCGCGCGATACGCTTGAAGCCGTCACCGCGCAGTTGCGCGACATCGAAGGCCAGCGTCTGCGTCATGAGCAAAAGCTTAATCCGCTACGCGACCAAGTGGGGGATGCGCGCCTGAAGGAACAGGAAGCGCACCTCACGCAGGAGCAATTCGGCGCGCAACTGGCAGAAGCCGATGCCGACGAGGAAGCGCTCGCGCCGTTGTTGGACAGGAACGCCAAAGCAACGACATTGCAGGCGGAAATCGCGCGCCTCGACGGCGGGATTAATGCGCTCGGGGCGGTCAACCTGGCAGCGCTGGAAGAATTGCAGAACGCGCGCGAGCGCCTGGGCTATCTTGAATCCCAGGCGAACGATCTGAATGAAGCCATGGAAACCCTGGAACAGGCGATCCGGCGCATCGACCGGGAAACGCGCGAGCGTATGCAAGCCACTTTCGACCAGGTCAACCTGCACTTAAGCGAACTATTTCCGCTGCTGTTCGGCGGCGGACAGGCGCAACTGGTGATGACCGGTGAGGAAATACTGGATGCCGGGGTGCAGATGATCGCCCAGCCGCCCGGCAAAAGAAACAGCTCCATCCATTTGCTGTCCGGCGGCGAAAAAGCGTTGACCGCGCTGGCGCTGACGTTTTCTCTGTTTCAGCTTAACCCCGCACCGTTTTGCCTGCTCGACGAAGTGGACGCACCGCTCGATGACAGCAACACCGAGCGTTTCTGCGAACTGGTGAAAAAAATGTCGCTGCAAACCCAGTTTATTTTCATCAGCCATAATAAAATCACCATGGAAATGGCCGAGCAGTTGATCGGCGTCACCATGCAGGAACAGGGCGTGTCAAGGGTCGTGGCGGTGGATGTCGCGGAAGCAATGAAAATGAATGAGGCTGTGGTAGCATGAAGACCGTATTGTTCAGTTTGGGATGACTAAAATAAAGTGGCTGAATGGGCAGGGTAAATTTGTTCTCAGAAATTCAGGATGAAAAACATATACCTTGCGTGACCACAATTTGTGAATTTAGTCGTAGGGTGGATAAGCAAAGCGCATCCACCGAGCCGGCGTGGAAAGGTGGATGCGCTTTGCTTATCCACCCTACATTAATCGCCGGGAACAAATTTACCCTGGCTGAATGGGCGTTCACCCTTTTGGCCGGGGTTGGCTTCTTGTAGAATGACGGTAGGATGGGACTTTAACCTAGAAAGCTCAGTTGACCGCTTTCCAGGATGCGTAACATAGTGGTTCTAATAAACTTTGTCATATATTTTGCGTTCACCCGTATGGTGAGAACGCTTTGATCTGGATTGCACGGTTTTCCGGGCGCATGGCGGCGTTGCTACTCCTTGGAATGGAACGACCATTCCGCGTCGTTGCGCCTTGCCCTGCACCCGGAAAACCGCACACTCCAGCCCGTTCAACTGAGCTTTCTAGGTTTAAGAAAACCAAATCATGAATGAACTCCATATCAGCTTGGCCATAGCGGGTGTCCTGGTCGTCATCTGCGTTTATGCTTTCAACCGTTATCAGGAAAGAAAATTCCGACGCCAGTCGGAACGGGATTTCGGCGGCGGCGAGCAGGACGTTTTGCTCGATTCGGCGGGCGATGAAACGCAATCCGACGAGCGCCGCGAGCCTAGCATGGAGACAGGCGCGCACGAGGCGGCGCCGAATGAAATGATTCCACCAACTGCGAGCGATGCTGCTGCGCCCCGAAGCGAGGAGAAAACGGTTGCGGCGAAATCTTCTAATAAAGCACAAGCAGCGCAAACGCTCGATGAAATCGTAGACTACGTGGCGGAAATCTATCCCAAGGAAACGAATGCAACGGCGGTGTTGCTGGAGTTTGAGAAAAATTTCGCCGGGTTTTCCCGCCCGGTGCGCCTGTTCGGCCTGAGTGCTCGCACCGGCGCACTGGAACCGGTGATGGCCGGCTCGCATACTTACGACAAACTGTTGATCGCCTTGCAGTTGGTTTATCGCTCCGGCGCGCTTGCGGCATCCGAATTGGACGATTTTTGCCTGCGCGCCAAGTCCTTGGCCGATGCGCTGGCATCGCTTGCCGAGTTGCCCGACCGGGCTGAAGCGCTGGAGCGCGCCACCATGCTGGACGAATTTTGCGCCACGGTGGATATGCTCATCGGCATGAATGTGGTCTTCGCCAATGGCGAAACCATACCCGCCACCAAGATACGCGCGTTGGTGGAAGCTTCCGGCATGAAACTGAGGGAGGATGGCGCGTTCCATTACATGAACGACGATGGACTTTCCCTGTTCGCGCTGTCCAATTTCGAGAAACCGGCCTTTTCCGCAGACAACATTCGCCATCTTTCCACCCATGGCGTCACCTTATTGCTGGATGTGCCCGTCGTTGCGAACGGCGCGCGCGTTTTCGAGCGGATGCTGGGGCTGGCGCGGCAGATTGCCGATTCATTGGGCGGCGCCGTGGTGGATGATAACCGGCGACCGTTGTCCGAAGTGGGCATCGCCAAAATCAAGCAACAGTTGACAACCATCAGCGCCAAGATGGATGCCGCCAGCATCCCGGTCGGCGGCGAGCGTGCGCTGAGACTATTCAGTTGATGCCGGTTCCCGTTCAGGCCGCCGAGCGGGCGGATTTTCTGCGTAAGGAGATCGAGCGCCACAATCACCTGTACCATGTGCTTGATGCGCCGGAAATCCCCGATGCCGAATACGACCGGCTGTTCCGCGAGTTGCAGGCGCTGGAAGCCGCTTATCCCGAACTCGCAACACCCGATTCCCCCACGCAACGCGTCGGCGCGGCCCCCCTCAAGGCGTTCTCTCAGGTTGTTCACCGCGTTCCGATGCTGTCTCTCAACAACGCGTTCGCCGAGGCGGAAGTGCTGGCTTTCGACCGGCGTGCGCAGGAAGTGTTGGGGGTGGGTGAAATCGACTATGTCGTCGAACCGAAATTCGACGGGTTGGCGATCAACCTGATTTACCAAAACGGCGTCTTCGTTCAGGCCGCCACCCGTGGCGATGGCTATACCGGCGAGGATGTGACTGCTAACCTGCGCACCGTCCATTCGGTTCCGCTACGCTTGGCGGAAGCGCCGCCGCTGCTCGAAGTGCGCGGCGAAGTGCTGATGATGAAGGCCGATTTTGCGGCGCTCAACCGCCAGCAGCGCGACAAGGGCGAAAAGGAATTCGCCAATCCGCGCAATGCCGCCGCCGGTAGCCTGCGCCAGCTCGACTCAAAGATTACCGCCACGCGCCGCCTGACTTTTTTTGCTTACGGCATAGGCGCAGTAGAGGGGATGGCGCTACCGCCCAGCCACGATGCATTGATGGCGCTGCTGGAACGCCTGCATTTGCCGGTGTGCCGCGAGCGCGCGATGGTGCGCGGCGCAGCCGGCTTGCTCGACTATTACCGCAGAATCGAGGAAAAGCGCCCCAGCCTGCCTTACGACATCGACGGCGTGGTATATAAGGTCAACGACCTGCGCGCCCAGGAGGAACTGGGCTTCGTGTCGCGCGCGCCGCGTTTTGCGCTTGCGCACAAATTCCCCGCCGAGGAAGCGTTGACGCTGGTCGAGGATATCACCGTACAGGTCGGTCGCACCGGTGCGTTGACCCCGGTGGCGCGCCTAAAGCCGGTGTTTGTCGGCGGCGTGACCGTGACCAACGCCACGCTGCACAACGAGGACGAAGTGCGGCGCAAGGATGTGCGCATCGGCGATACCGTGATCGTGCGCCGCGCCGGCGACGTGATCCCCGAAGTGGTCGGCGCGCTGGCGGAAAAGCGCCCCACTGACGCCCGCGAGTTCGTCATGCCGACGGCTTGCCCGGTGTGCGGCTCGCATGTCGTGCGTCTGGCCGAAGAAGCGGCGGCGCGGTGCAGCGGCGGCCTGTATTGCCCGGCGCAACGCAAGCAGGCATTGCTGCATTTCGCCAGCCGCCGCGCGATGGACATCGAAGGGCTGGGCGACAAATTGGTCGATCAGTTGGTAGACCGGGAGTTGGTCAAAAACCCAGCGGATTTGTACCGGCTCGGCATGGATAACCTAGCCAACCTGGAGCGCATGGCGGAAAAATCCGCGCAAAACCTGCTGGAAGCGCTGGAGCACAGCAAAGCCGCCACGCTTGCGCGCTTCATCTACGCACTGGGCATACGCAACGTCGGCGAGGCGACGGCAAAAGAACTGGCGCGCCATTTCGGCAATCTGGACGCGCTGCTGGCGGCTTCCGAAGAAATATTGCAGCAGGTTCCCGACATCGGCCCTGTCGTTGCGCAGTCTATCGCGCAGTTCTTCAGCGAAGCGCATAACCGCGAAGTCATCGAGCAATTGCGCGCCTGCGGGGTGCATTGGCAAGAAGGCAGCGGCGTCCCATCTGCCGGTGCGGGTGCGGTGAGTGGCAAAACCTTCGTGCTTACCGGCACGCTGCCGCATTACAGCCGGGAGGAAACCAAGGAAAAAATCGAAGCGCAAGGTGGCAAGGTAGTCGGCAGCGTGTCGAAAAAGACCGACTATGTGGTGGTCGGCGATTCGCCGGGCAGTAAATACGACAAGGCGTTGGAGTTGGGCGTCACTATCCTGGATGAGACGGGGTTGCTGGAATTGTTGGGCGGGAATGTATTGTTGCATGTGCCTGTGGGGTAGCGCTTATGACCGACGCTAAACTCCTCGATCCGAAGAACGACTTCGTTTTCAAGAAGCTCTTCGCCACGGCTCCGAACCTGCTTACAGCGCTCATCAATGCCATTCGCAGCGAAGAAGACCCCATCGACGTCATCGAAGTTCTCAACCCCCGCATTGACCCGGAGGAACTCGCCGGCAAATTTATCGTGCTCGACCTTCTTGCACAAGACACCCATGGGCGACGCTATAATATAGAAATGCAGGTCAGACGCTATAATGCCTGGAGCGCCCGTAGCGCCTATTATCTTGCCCGCACGCTTACGCATCAACTCAGCAACGGCGAGGACTACCAGAGCATCAAGCCGGTTATCGGCATCCACTTGCTGGACTTTGTGCTATTCAATGCGCCGGATCAGGAACAGCAGGCGCTTTGGTGTTTCGAGCTGCGCGACCGTCGGCAACCGGACATAAAACTCGGCAACGAATTGCAATTGAACATCATAGAACTTCCCAAGGCCGACCGCCTGGGCATGGCGCAGGCGGGACTCGCCGCCTGGGTGGCCTTTTTTGAACACTGGCAAGAGGAGCGCAAAATGACTGAAATCGCCTACCCCCCTGTACAACAGGCTCTTGATCGTATCAAATATTTGAGTGGCGACGCTGAAACCCGGCGGCTCGCCTTTGTGCGCGAGCGTGCTCTGCATGACGAAATCAGCGAACTTCGGGCAGAAAGAGAAAAAGGCAAACTCGAAGGAAAACTCGAAATTGCCCGCAATTTGAAGGCTTCGGGTATTGCAGATGAAGTTATTATGTGCGCCACCGGATTGAGCCGGGAAGAGATTGATGAATTGAAACCATAAAAATCCCTGTATGCCTCGCGGATGGGCAACCGGCAAGCCGGTATATTTATTACCGTATATCACCTTGAATTACAAAAGAGACTGAATATGATCACTGCCGAAGAAGCCTGGAAAATTTATCGCGAAGCCGAATTGATCTGTCCCGCCGAGGAAGTTCAAGCGGCGCTTGTGCGTTTGTCGCGTGAAATCACCGCCGAGCTGGGCGACAAGCATCCTATGGTGTTGAGCGTGATGGGCGGAGCCGTGATATTTTCCGGTCAACTTATACCCATGCTCGAATTTCCGCTGGATTTCGACTACATCCATGTCACCCGCTATGGCAATCGCACCCAGGGCGGTGAACTGGAATGGAGAGTGTTGCCCAAAGCGCATGTGGCAGGGCGGGTGGTGCTGGTGCTCGACGACATTCTGGACGAAGGGCACACCTTGGCGGCGATCCGCGACAAGGTGCTGGCAATGGGCGCAACGGCGTTTTACAGCGCAATGTTTTCCGAAAAGGAAACCGGCAAGGCAAAGCCTATCGAGGCCGATTTTTCCGGCGTCCGCCTGCCCGACCGCTATGTGTTCGGTTTCGGCATGGATGTGCATGGCGCCTGGCGCAATTTGCCGGCGGTGTATGCTGTGAAGCAGTGCTGAGTGCTAAGAGTGCTGAGTTCCGAGTGCTGAGTAGGCAGACCCAAGATTCAGCCTCAGCACTCAACACTCAACACTCGGAACTCAGCATTTGGAACTCAGCACTTGGAACTCAGCACTCAGCACTTGGAACTCAGCACTAACAACTCAGGACTAAAACTATGCTCGGTATTATCGGAGGTTCCGGCTGCACCCAGTTGGCCAACCTGGAAATCGTCAAACGTCAAGTAATACGTACGCCTTACGGCGAGCCGTCGGGGGCGTTGACTTTCGGCAAGATCAAGGAGCATGAAATCGTGTTCCTGGCGCGCCATGGCTATGGTCATCATTTGCCGCCGCACGAGGTGAATTACCGCGCCAATATGTGGGCGCTGCATGCCCAAGGGGTGAAAAACCTGGTTTCCGTAGCGACGGTGGGGGGCATACACCCGGATTGCCACCCCGGCACACTGGCGATCCCGGATCAAATCATCGACTACACGCACGGGCGCAAGGCCACCTATTACGAGGGCGATGAAAGGGAGGTGGTGCATATCGACTTCACCGACCCCTACTGCGAGGAATTGCGCCAGCGCTGCATGCACGCCGCACGACTCGCCAGCGTAGCCTACACCGAAGGGGGCGTTTACGCGGCGATGCAAGGTCCGCGCCTGGAAACTGCTGCGGAAATCAACCGCTTGGAGCGCGACGGCGCAACGATGGTGGGCATGACCGGAATGCCGGAAGCGGTGTTGGCGCGCGAACTCGGCATGTGCTATGCGGCTATCGCCGTGGTCGCCAATTATGCCGCAGGGCGCGGCTCCAGCAAGCACGGCATCCAGTTCGAATGCGTGGGCAGCGTGTTGACCCCGGCCATGGATAAGGTGCATGCGATACTCGAACAATTGGTGGCGATGGATAACGATTAGATCATCCTAGCCCGGATATTGCATAAATTACGCGCGCCCTCGCTAGTCTTTTGATTGATAGGAAAATTTTGTTCAGTCGGTCGTATGAATAACTACGACGCTCCTTCACAAAATTTCCCTATCAATCAAAATCCTGCGCGATCATCACGCGAATTTATGCAATATCCGGGCTAGAAACCTCCGT
>JBAYVP010000109.1:0-14454 GCA_041674485.1 Sulfuricellaceae bacterium | reverse complement strand
TTGCACGGTTTTCCGGGCGCATGGCGGCGTTGCAACTCCTCAAGAAGGAGAAGGGAATGGAACGACCATGCAGCAAAGTTGCGCCTCTTGTGCCCAGGCCGTAAGGCCGTCGGGTATGCCCTGTACCCGGAAAACCGTACACTCCAGCCCGTTCAACGGAGGTTTCTAGGTTTAAGCCTGTTCGAGAGAAAACACCTTGTGTAGCACACGCACAGCGAGTTCCATATATTTCTCGTCGATTACGACAGAAATCTTGATTTCGGAAGTGGAAATCATCTGGATGTTGATGCCTTCTTCCGCCAGGGCGCGGAACATGGTGCTGGCGATGCCGGCGTGGGAGCGCATCCCGACGCCAATCACGGATACCTTGGCGGTATGGTCGTCGCCGCTGATCTCGCGGGCGCCGATCTGGACTTGCACTTGTTTCAGAACGTCCAGCGTTTTCTTGTAATCGTTGCGATGAACGGTGAAGGTGAAATCGGTGGCGCCGTCGGCACCGACGTTCTGGATAATCATATCGACATCGATATTGGCGTCGGCCACCGGGCCGAGTATCTGGTAGGCGATGCCGGGGCGATTGGGCACGCTGAGTACGGTGATTTTCGCTTCGTCGCGGTTAAAGGCGATGCCTGAAATAATCGCATGTTCCATATTGTCTTCTTCCTCAAAGGTGATCAGGGTGCCTTCGCCTTCGTCCTCGAAACTCGAAAGCACGCGCAATTTGACTTTGTATTTGCCGGCGAATTCGACCGAGCGGATTTGCAGCACTTTCGAGCCTAGGCTGGCCATTTCCAGCATTTCCTCGAAGGTGATGGTTTTCAGGCGGCGCGCTTCCGGCACGATGCGCGGGTCGGTGGTGTAAACGCCGTCCACATCGGTGTAGATTTGGCATTCGTCGGCTTTTAGCGCGGCGGCCAGCGCGACCCCCGTGGTATCCGAGCCGCCGCGCCCGAGCGTGGTGATGTTGCCTTTTTCGTCCACGCCCTGAAATCCCGCGACCACAACCACGCAATCGGCCTCTAGGTCGGCGCGGATGTTGTATTCATCGATATTCAGGATGCGTGCCTTGGTGTGGGCGTCGTCGGTGACGATTTTGACTTGCGAGCCGGTGTAGCTCCTGGCTTTCAAGCCCAATTCCATGAGCGCCATCGACAGCAACGCGATCGTGACCTGCTCGCCGGTGGAAACCAGCACGTCCATTTCGCGCGGGTCGGGGCTGGGCTGTATCTCCTTGGCCAGGGCGATAAGGCGGTTGGTTTCACCGCTCATCGCGGAAACCACCACCACCACTTGATGCCCAAGCTGCTTGAATTTGGCGACGCGTTGCGCGACGTTCTTGATGCGGTCGGGGCTGCCGACCGAAGTTCCGCCGTATTTTTGTACGATCAGTGCCATTGGATGTCCATATCCCGAAAAAACCTCGATTTTAAAGCAAGCGGCAAAAGAAAACGAGTGTGTGTTGCGGTCAATCCCAGGGTAAATTTGTTCTCGGGAAAATGTAGGGTGGATAAGCGTAGCGCATCCACCTTTCTACGCCGATTCGGTGGATGCGCTACGCTTATTCACCCTACGACTTGCCAGAGATTCATGAATGCTGGGCATCATTGATTTTAATCATGAATTTCCGAGAACAAATTTACCCTGCGGTCAGTCCGTGAACCGGTTGGCGATTTCGATCAGATTGCCGTCCGGATCGCGGAAGTAGACCGACACGATAGGCCCGGTTGCACCGGTGCGCCGCACCGGACCTTCGATCAGCGCAATGCCGCAAGCGGCCAGATGCGTTTGCACATCGGCCAGCGGCGTTTCGGTGATGAAGCAAAGATCGGCTGAACCGGGCGTGGGCCGGTCGGCCTTGGGGTCGAATTCGCGGTTGTGCGGGTGCAGATTGATCTTCTGCACGCCGAAGGCCAAGGCGCGACGGTCGTCTCCAAAGGTGACCACCGTCATGCCCAGCGTCCGCTCGTAGAAGGCGATGCTGGCCTTGACATCGGCAACGGTCAGCACCAAGTGGTCGAGGCAGTCGATTTTCACCGGCTGTAGCCGCCCATCAGCACCGCCTTGCCGAGCGTGTTCTGGTGCAGGTAGTAGCCGACCATGGCGGCTGGGCTGTTTTCGTCCAGCGGCAGCTTGTCGATCTTGAGCGCGTAGACGGTGAAGATGTAGCGATGCGCGCCGTGGCCGACCGGCGGGCAGGGGCCGCCATAGCCGGGCTGTCCGAAGTCGGTGCGGCCTTGCACCGCACCGACTGGCGTCAGGCCGGCCTTGGGAACGCCGGCGCCTTTCTTCAGGCCGGCGGTGTCGGCAGGCAGGTTGAACACCACCCAGTGCCACCAGCCGCTGCCGGTGGGCGCGTCAGGGTCGTACAGGGTGACGGCGAAGCTCTTGGCGTCCTTGGGCGCGCCCTGCCAGGCTAGTTCCGGTGAGATGTTGCCGCCTTCGCAGCCGAAGCCATTGAACACCTGCTCGGCGGCGAGGCGTGCGTTGGCCTTGATCTCGGGGCTGGTCAGGCTGAAGCCGTCGGCGGATGCGGCGCCGACGGTCAGTAGCGCGGTCAGTGCGAATAGGGTTTGCTTGAACATGAAAACTCTCCTGTGTGATTTGAGGGCGGGGTGATGTCGGCCAAGCAGGCGGCGAGTTCAAAAAGTATTCATGACTGGGGCGTTCCCGTCAATGCTGTTTTTTATCGCCGGATTGCCAAAAAAACATGGCATATGCTCATTGCTTACCAGAGGGTTTGCAGTTGCGGGCAATTGCGCAGATGCTCGTCCGCCGTTATCAACGTTGAGCGGTGGACAAGCGCGGTAGCGGCGATAAGGCGGTCGGCGGGGTCCCCATGGGATAGGAAATCGGATTGGGATAATGCCGCGATGGCAGGCGTTACAGGGAGAACCGTCAGTCTGCGCGCCTGGATAAGTCGCTCCATGAAGCGCTCCGGCGCGCAATCCACACGAATCCGCTGTTTGGCGATAAGCATGGCGATTTCCCACAGCGTTATGTCGCAGCACGCCAGTTGCCGCTCTTCTTCGCCTTGCCCCACGGCTGCCGCCGCGCGACGGGAAAGTTTTTGCGGCGCTAACGCATCGAACAGCAAAATATGGGTGTCACAGATTATTGGCATCGCCTGTCCATATCGCATCGATTGGGCTGATAACATCGCCAACCCAAGCCGTTTTACGAATTTCGGCAAGTTCGGCTTTGGCGCGCGCGGATTCGTCTTCCTCCGGCATAAGACGGGCGACGACCTTGCCGTGCAAGGTGACTTTTACTTCCTGGCCTCCCTGAACCTTGGCGAGGTAAGCGGCGAGGTTCTGGCGCAACTCCGTTGTGGTGGTGTTGGTTTCCATGGCGCATCTCCTAATTGCGTACACTCTGAATGTACACAATTGTCGGCAATAAATCAATGCTTCCTTAATTCGTTCGGCAGGGTAAATTTGTTCTCAGAAATTCATGATGAAAATCAATGATGGAAAACATCCATGAATTCCAGGCAATCTTAGCGCAACGCTGCTCGACTCATGGCGGCAACCCATAAAGACAAAACCTTTTTCACCGCAGAGGACGCGGAGGACGCAGAGGAAGAGCATGAGGGTTTTCCTCTGCGTCCTCCGCGTCCTCTACGGTGAATCGGTTTTTTCCGTGCTGAGAACAAATTTACCTTGATTCGTTCGGTGTTTCGCTTGGGCAGCCCAGCACCGCTCTTCCGGGAGACATAGCGCCGTTGCGGCATCCGTGAACGCCCACGGGCGCATCGCCGGCTGCATTTGCGTCAGTCTATCACCTGCCCCGCAATATCCGTTGCAACACTTAATCGGGTGACAGGGTAAAGTTGCGCGTTGATAGCGTTGTTGTATTACGCTATAATGGCAAACGTTTCAAGTAGGCGGGATAGGCGGAAGCCTGTCCCGCTTTGCATGTCTGCTGTTCCAAAACGCACCTCATAAGGAGTTCTTGTGCCGCAAAGCCGCCAGCCCGCCATTCTTGCGCTAGCCGACGGAACGGTGTTTCGCGGTATTTCCATCGGCAACCGTGGGCAGTGTGTCGGCGAGGTGGTTTTTAACACCGCGATGACCGGTTACCAGGAAATCCTCACCGATCCTTCCTACTGCCGTCAGATCGTCACCCTCACTTATCCGCACATCGGCAACACCGGCGCCAATGTCGAAGATGAAGAATCCGACCAGATTTTTGCCAGCGGCCTGGTTATCCGCGATTTGCCTATCGTGGCCAGCAACTGGCGTAGCGGCGAGGCGTTGAGCGCCTATCTTAAGCGCCGCAACGTGGTTGCCATCGCCGACATCGACACCCGCCGCTTGACGCGCATTTTGCGTGAAAGAGGCGCCCAGAGCGGCTGTTTGATGGCCGGCGAAATCGATGAGGCCAAGGCGCTGCAATTGGCGCGGGAATTTCCTGGTCTGTCGGGGATGGATCTGGCGAAAGTGGTGACGTGCAGCCAACCCCAAGCCTGGAAACAAGGTGAATGGCGGCTCAACGGCGGCTTTCGCTCCCAGGAAAATCCGCGCTTTCACATCGTCGCCTACGATTTTGGCGTCAAGCGCAACATTCTGCGCATGTTGGCGGAGCGCGGCTGCGAGATTGCCGTGCTGCCGGCACAGACGCCGGCGGCAGAAGCGCTGGCGCTCAACCCCGACGGCGTGTTCCTGTCCAACGGGCCGGGCGACCCGGAGCCGTGCGATTACGCGATAGCCGCGATTCGCGAATTCCTTGCCCAGGGCATCCCGATTTTCGGCATTTGCCTCGGCCACCAGTTGTTGGCGCTGGCAAGCGGCGCGAAAACCCGCAAGATGAAGTTCGGCCACCACGGCGCCAACCATCCGGTGCAGGATTTGGACAGCGGACGGGTGATGATCACCAGCCAGAACCATGGCTTCGCGGTGGACGAAGCGACGCTGCCCGCCAACCTGCGCGTGACGCACAAATCGCTGTTCGACGGCAGCAACCAGGGTATTGCCCGCACTGACGCGCCGGCGTTTAGCTTCCAGGGGCACCCCGAAGCCAGCCCCGGCCCGCATGACGTGGCTTATCTGTTCGACCGCTTTATCGGGATGATGCAACAAGTGAGGAGTGAGGAGTGAGGAGATGTTGGGTCGGGGATGCAAATTCTCGTACTCACCTTGTGCGGAGTCGAACCGTAGGTGCCGCTAATGCAAGGTAGTAAAACGGAATTTGTTGCGGTTTCCGAAAGTTTCATGTTTCCGCTCACCGTCGAGAAGTTCAACCTAGAAAGCTCAGTTGAACGGGCTGGAGTGTACGGTTTTCCGGGTGCAGGGCAAGGCGCAACGACGCGCAATGGTCGTTCCATTGCAAGGAGTTGTAACGCCGCCATGCGCCCGGAAAACCGTGCAATCCAGCCCGTAGCGCTCTCACCATACGGGTGAACGCAAAATATATAATAAAGTTGTTTATAACCACTATGTTACGCATCCTGGCAAGCGGTCAACTGAGCTTTCTAGGTTCAATAACTTGAAATCACAAAATGTGATTTCAAGTTGGGGTGGCTCGCGAGTGTTGCCCTAAGCGTTTACCGAAAGAAAACAGTGAGGAGTTAGGAGTGAAGAGTGAGGAGCGTAGGGTTTCCCCCTCACTCCTCACTCCTCACTCCTCACCAAAATAATGCCAAAACGCACCGACATAAAATCCATCCTGATCATCGGCGCCGGCCCCATCGTTATTGGGCAAGCCTGCGAATTCGACTATTCCGGGGCGCAGGCCTGCAAGGCGTTGCGCGAGGAAGGTTACAAGGTGATCCTGGTGAATTCCAACCCGGCCACCATCATGACCGATCCGGGCATGGCCGATGTCACCTACATCGAGCCGATTACCTGGAGCATCGTCGAAAAGATTATCGCCAAGGAACGCCCCGATGCGTTGCTGCCCACCATGGGCGGGCAGACGGCGCTGAATTGCGCGCTTGACCTGGCCAGGCACGGCGTGCTGGAAAAGTACGGCGTGGAAATGATAGGCGCCACCAAGGAAGCCATCGACAAAGCCGAGGATCGCGAAAAATTCAAGAAGGCGATGGAGAAAATCGGTCTCGCCTGCCCGCGCGCGGCGATTGCCCACAGCCTGGAAGAAGCCTTGCAGGTGCAGGCGATGGTTGGTTACCCCACCATCATCCGCCCGTCCTTCACGATGGGCGGTTCGGGTGGCGGCATCGCCTACAACAAGGAAGAATTCCTGGCGATATGCGAGCGCGGCCTGGATGCTTCGCCGACCAAGGAATTGCTGATTGAGGAATCGGTGATCGGCTGGAAAGAATTCGAGATGGAAGTGGTCCGCGACAAAAAGGACAACTGCATCATCATCTGCTCCATCGAAAATATCGATGCAATGGGCGTGCATACCGGCGATTCGATCACCGTTGCGCCGTCGCAGACGTTAACCGACCGCGAATACCAGATCATGCGCAATGCCTCGCTTGCGGTGCTGCGCGAAATCGGCGTGGAAACCGGCGGCTCCAACGTGCAGTTCGGCATCAACCCGGATGACGGGCGTATGGTGGTGATCGAGATGAACCCGCGCGTGTCGCGTTCCTCGGCGCTGGCCTCCAAGGCCACCGGCTTCCCCATCGCCAAGGTGGCGGCCAAGCTGGCGGTCGGCTACACGCTGGACGAATTGCAGAACGACATCACCGGCGGCCACACGCCGGCCTCGTTCGAGCCGTCCATCGACTATGTGGTGACCAAGATACCGCGTTTCGCTTTCGAGAAATTCCCGCAAGCCAACGACCGCCTGACCACTCAAATGAAATCCGTGGGCGAAGTGATGGCGATAGGCCGCACTTTTCAGGAATCCCTGCAAAAAGCCTTGCGCGGCCTGGAAACCGGCAGCGACGGACTGGACGAAAAAACCACGGACCGCGAGAAGATAGAGCGCGAACTCGCCAACCCCGGCCCGGAGCGCTTGTGGTACGTGGCGGACGCGATGCGTTGCGGCATGACGCAGGAAGAGATTTTTGCGTTGACGCACATCGACCCGTGGTTCCTGGCTCAACTAGAAGACTTGGTGGCGCGCGAGCGGGCGATTCAGGGGCGCGAACTGGCGGAAATGGGACGCGAAGAACTATTCCAGTTGAAGCGTCGCGGCTTTTCCGACCGCCGTCTGGCGCGGCTGCTGGGTTCCAACCAGCACGAAGTGCGCGCGCGCCGCCACAGCCTGAATGTGCGTCCGGTGTATAAGCGGGTGGACACTTGCGCCGCCGAGTTCGCCACCGATACCGCGTACCAATATTCGACCTATGAGGAAGAATGCGAAGCCGCGCCCACCGACCGCAAGAAAGTCATGGTGCTGGGCGGCGGGCCTAACCGCATCGGCCAGGGCATCGAATTCGACTATTGTTGCGTTCATGCCGCGCTGGCGCTACGCGAGGACGGCTATGAAACCATCATGGTCAACTGCAACCCGGAAACCGTCTCGACCGATTACGACACTTCCGACCGCCTGTATTTCGAGCCGCTGACGCTGGAAGACGTGCTGGAAATTGTGCATGTCGAAAAACCCTACGGCGTAATCGTCCAGTACGGCGGACAGACCCCGCTAAAACTGGCGCGCGACTTGGAAGCGGGCGGCGTGCCAATTATCGGCACTTCACCGGACGCCATCGACCGCGCCGAGGACCGCGAGCGTTTCCAGCAACTGCTGCACGACCTCAACCTCAAACAGCCGCCGAACCGCACCGCGCGCACGCCGGAAGACGCCATCCGTCTGGCCGATGAAATCGGCTACCCGCTGGTAGTGCGCCCCTCTTACGTGCTGGGTGGACGGGCGATGGAAATCGTCCATCAGCAAAGCGACCTGGAGCGCTACATGCGCGAGGCGGTCAAGGTTTCCCACAAGTCGCCGGTGTTGCTCGACCGCTTTCTAAATGATGCCATTGAGGTCGATGTCGATGCCATCTGCGACGGCACGGATGTGCTGATCGGCGGCGTGATGGAACATATCGAGGAAGCCGGGGTGCATTCCGGCGATTCCGCCTGCTCCCTGCCGCCGTACAGCTTATCGCAGAAATTGCAGGACGAGATGCGCCGCCAGACGGTCGCGATGGCCAAGGGGCTGAACGTGGTCGGCCTGATGAACGTGCAATTCGCGATACAGAATGACACCGTCTACGTGCTGGAAGTCAACCCGCGCGCCTCGCGCACCGTGCCTTACGTGTCCAAGGCGACAGGGCTTCCGCTCGCCAAGATCGCCGCGCGCTGCATGGCCGGGCAGTCACTGGCCGCGCAAGGCATCACGAAAGAAGTGACGCCGCCGTATTATTCCGTCAAGGAAGCGGTGTTCCCGTTCATCAAATTCCCCGGCGTGGACACCATCCTCAGCCCGGAGATGAAATCGACCGGCGAAGTCATGGGCGTGGGCTTGAGCTTCGCCGAGGCTTTCGTCAAATCGCAACTGGCGGCCGGCATCCGGCTTCCGACCGGGGGGCGGGCGTTCATCAGCGTGCGCGGCGCGGACAAGGACAAAGTGCTGGACATCGCGCGCGATCTGGTGGAACTGGGCTTTCAACTCAGCGCCACCAAGGGCACCGCAGCGGCGCTGAATGCGGCTGGGCTGACGGTCGTATCGGTGCATAAAGTGCAGGAAGGCCGCCCGCACATCGTCGATATGATCAAAAACGGTGAAATCAGCTTCATCGTCAACACCGTCGAGGGCAAACGCGGGGTGCATGATTCCTACGTGATGCGCAACGCCGCGCTGCAAAACAAGATCACCTATTACACCACGCTGGCCGGCGCGCGCGCCGCCTGCGCCGGTATGCGCCACATGCAGGAATTGCAGGTGTTCGACCTGCAAGGGCTGCACCGACGGCTGGAAGCGCTGGAATTGTAGGATGCGCCGAGAAACGAGGCGCATCTGTCGCCTGTCGCCGCCTCGGCGCGAGCGATGCGCTTCCTTCGTCAGCACATCCTACCTACCATTAAGGCCTCGCCTCACTTGAGCAAGACTGCCGAATTTCAACAATCCCCCTGAAGAGAATGTTTAGGGTGTATTAGACCAGAAAGGTGTTTTTGATGAGCAAAGTACCATTGACCGTTACCGGCGCCGAACTGTTGCGCCAGGAACTGCATAATTTAAAAACGGTCGAGCGTCCCAACGTTATTGCCGCCATCGCCGAGGCGCGCTCGCACGGCGATCTATCGGAGAACGCCGAATACGACGCCGCCAAGGAGCGCCAGAGCTTCGTCGAAGGGCGCATTGCCGAAGTCGAGGGTAAACTGGCCAACGGGCAAATTATCGACCCCAAATTGCTGGATGCCGAAGGGCGCTGCGTATTCGCCGCCACGGTGGAGCTGGAAGACCTGGAGAGCGGCGACAAATTCACCTACCAGATCGTCGGCGACGACGAAGCGGACATCAAGCAAGGCAAAATTTCCATCAGCTCGCCGATTGCCCGCGCGCTGATCGGCAAATACGCCGGAGACGTGGCCGAAGTCATGGCGCCGGGCGGCATACGCGAGTATGAAGTGCTGGATGTGAAGTATATTTGAGTGAGGGGTTAGGAGTGAGGAGTGAGGAGTAAGCGGTTTTTTACTCCTCACCCCTAACTCCTCACTCCTCACTGGTTATTTATGAACAAACTCCCCGACCTCCTCGCCCAGCTTGCCGTCACGTTATGGGTCGGCGGGATGTGGGCGATTGGCTATCTTGCCGCGCCGGTGTTGTTCGACGCCTTGTCCGACAAAATGCTGGCCGGCGCGCTGGCGGGTCGGATGTTTGCATTGATGGCCTATATCGGCATGGTCAGCGGCGTTTACCTGCTGGTCTTTCGCCTTGCCCGTTTCGGCGGCGCGGCATTCAAACAGGGGTTTTGGTGGCTGGTCGTGCTGATGCTGCTGCTAACCATTGCCGGGCACTTCGGCATCAGCCCGATATTGGTGGCGCTCAAGGAACAGGCGCTACCGCTGGATGTGATGCACAGCGTGTTCAAGGACCGCTTCGTCACCTGGCATGGCGTTTCCAGCGTGCTTTATCTGGTGCAGAGCTTGCTGGGGGTGTTTTTGGTCATGTCGAACCGGGGGGGCGGCTCAAAGTAATACAAGCTCAAGGCAACACCAGCTTGGGCTTTTCGGCAGGTTTGTAAACCACCAGGATTTTTCCGATGTGCTGCACCGGCGCTGCTTCCAGGCGGGAGCAGATTTCCGCCAACTGGCTTTCCCGCGCCGCCTTGTCGCCGCCGTGTACCTTAATCTTGATAAGCTCATGGCTGGCAAGCCCGCGCTCGATTTCCTTGAGCACCGCTTCCGTAAGCCCGGCATCGCCCAGCATCGCGACGGGGTTGAGATGGTGCGCTTGGGCGCGCAGGAAACGGCGCTGTTCCGGGGTCAATGAAAGCATGTTTTTTTACCACCAAGTATACCTTGCCTCGCCACAAGTTACCGATTTAGCCGCGTCTCGCGGGATGCGGTGCAAGGCGCAAATTGTGCCGTGTGGCTGTTCCACACAAGCAATTTGCAACGCGGAAGCCGCGCCCGCGAGACGATGGATAAATCGGTAAATTGTGGCGAGGCAAGGTATATTAAAAAAGGACGGGCATTGTAACCGATGAAACGCACCCAAACCAGCAAAGCCTGGATGCGCGAGCATGTCAACGACCCCTACGTGTTGCGCGCCAAGCGCGAGGGCTACCGCTCCCGCGCCGCCTACAAGCTGTTGGAACTCGACGAGCGCGACCACTTGCTCAAATCCGGCATGACGGTGGTGGACCTGGGCGCCACGCCGGGCGGCTGGTCGCAAGTGGCCGCAAAAAAACTCGGCGCTTCAGGCCGCCTGATCGCGCTCGACGTGCTGGAAATGCAGCCGCTGCACAACGTTAGCTTCATCCAGGGAGATTTCCGCGAAGCAGCGGTATTGGACGAATTAGTCGAAACGCTGTCCGGTCGCCCGGTTGATCTTGTGATTTCCGACATGGCGCCCAATATCAGTGGTATAGACCTTTCCGATCAGGCCAGGGCGATGCACCTTGCCGAACTCGCGCAGGAATTTGCCGTCGAACATCTGAAACCGGGCGGCAATTTCCTGGTCAAGGTATTTCAGGGCGAGGGCTTCGATGATTTCGTATTGCAGATGCGCAGCCATTTCCAGCAGGTGCTGACCCGTAAACCGCCGGCTTCGCGTGGCAGGAGCAACGAAATTTATCTGTTGGGGAAAGACAAGCGCTGATTTGTTTACCAATACAGGTTAGAATCACGTTTAAGACTTACATGCCTTGCGCGGGGGAAATTGTCCGGTTGGATTATCCCCGGCGGGCGCACTGCCGCGTTGCAAATTGCTTGCGTGGAATGACCACGCGGCGCAATTTGCGCCTTGCATTGCATCCCGCCGGGAACAATCCAATCCGGACAATTTCCCCGCGCAAGGCATAATCGCCGTAACCGCTTAGGAGCATACTTGAACAACATGATGAAAAATATCACCATCTGGCTGGTGATCGCGCTAACCCTGATGATGGTGTTCAACCATTTCGGCGCGCGCCAGCCCTCGTCGCAAGCTCCGGTGGAATATTCCCAATTTCTCGATGCGGTGAAACAGGGACAGGTCGCCAAAGTAACCATCGAAGGCCACATCCTCAAGGGTGTGAAAACCGACGGCAAGCGCTTCACCACTTACGCGCCGTCCGACCCGTGGATGGTCAGCGATTTGCTGAAAAACGGCGTGATCGTCGATGCCAAGCCGGAAGAAGAACCTTCCTTCCTGATGAACCTGTTCGTCTCCTGGTTCCCGATGCTGTTGCTCATTGGCGTATGGGTGTTTTTCATGCGCCAGATGCAAGGCGGCGGCAAGGGCGGCGCGTTCTCCTTCGGCAAAAGCAAGGCGCGCCTGCTGGATGAAAACAACAACCCGGTCACTTTCGCCGATGTCGCCGGCTGCGACGAGGCCAAAGAAGAAGTGGCCGAATTCGTCGAATTCCTGCGCGACCCGTCCAAATTCCAGAAACTCGGTGGGCGCATCCCGCGCGGCGCGCTGCTGGTGGGCAATCCCGGCACCGGCAAGACCCTGCTGGCGCGGGCGATAGCCGGCGAGGCCAAAGTGCCGTTTTTCTCAATCTCCGGCTCGGATTTCGTTGAAATGTTCGTCGGTGTGGGCGCGGCGCGAGTGCGCGACATGTTCGAGCAGGCCAAGAAAAATGCGCCGTGCATCATCTTCATCGACGAAATCGATGCAGTCGGACGCCAGCGCGGCGCGGGACTCGGCGGCGGCAACGACGAGCGCGAACAAACGCTCAACCAGTTGCTGGTGGAAATGGACGGTTTCGAGGGCAACGTCGGCGTGATCGTCATCGCCGCGACCAATCGCCCCGACGTGCTCGACCCGGCGCTGATGCGCCCCGGTCGCTTCGACCGCCAAGTGGTGGTGCCGTTGCCGGATATCCGCGGGCGCGAGCAAATCCTGATGGTGCATATGCGCAAGGTGCCGATTGCACCCGATGTGCGCGCCGACATCCTGGCGCGCGGCTGCCCCGGCTTTTCCGGCGCGGACCTGGCCAATCTGGTGAACGAAGCGGCGTTGTTCGCCGCGCGCGGCAACAAGCATTACGTCGATATGGACGACTTCGAGCGCGCCAAGGACAAAATCATCATGGGCGCCGAACGCCGCTCCATCGTGATGCCGGAAGAAGAGCGCAAGAACACCGCCTACCACGAATCCGGACACACCGTGGTGGCGCGCCTGCTGCCCAAGACCGACCCGGTGCATAAAGTCACCATCATCCCCCGTGGACGCGCGCTGGGCGTGACCATGCAACTGCCGATCGAAGACCGCTACAGCATGAACCGCGAGCAAATCCTGGAAAACATCGCCGTGCTGTTCGGCGGGCGCATCGCCGAAGAAGTATTTATGGGACAGATGACCACCGGCGCCAGCAACGATTTCGAACGCGCCACCGAAATGGCGCGGCGCATGGTGACCCAATGGGGCATGTCCGACGCGCTGGGAACAATGGTATACGGCGAGAACGAGGGCGAAGTGTTCTTGGGGCGCTCCGTCACCACCCACAAGAACGTATCCGAAGCCACCATGCAAAAAGTGGATGCCGAAATCCGCCGCATCGTGGACGAACAATATGGTCTGGCGCGCCGCCTGATCGAGGAAAGCCGCGACAAGATCGAAGTCATGGCCAAAGCCTTGCTGGAATGGGAAACCCTGGACGCCGACCAGATCAGCGACATCATGGAAGGCCGCGCACCACGCCCCCCCAAACCGGTGCCCATCCCGATGCCGCCTTCGGACAGCGCGCCGACCGCGCCTGTAACACCGACTGCGCATCCGGCGTGATTCATTGCGTTAGTGAGGAGTGAGGAGTGAAGAGTGAGGAGCATCCCCACGGTTTTACTCCTTACTCCTCACTCCTCACTCCTCACTTATTCTGCTGCGGCAAATTTTCCCTCCCCCTCTCCCGCCCACTCATCATGGGCATCGTCAACGTCACCCCCGATTCGTTTTCCGATGGCGGACGACAGGATACGGCTTCCTCCGTCGCACATGCCTTGCGCCTGATCGATGAAGGCGCCGACATCCTCGATATCGGCGGCGAATCCACCCGTCCCGGCGCGCTTCCCGTGCCACTGGACGAGGAATTGCGGCGCGTGATTCCGGTGGTGGAAGCGCTCAGCGGCGAAAACATCCCGTTGTCGGTCGATACCTGCAAACCGGCGGTGATGGTTGCAGCGATTGCCGCCGGCGCTACGATGATTAACGACATCAATGCCCTGCAAGCGGAAGGCGCTCTTCAAGCCGTAGCGAATTCAACCGTTGCCGTGTGCCTGATGCACAAACTGGGCACGCCGCAAACCATGCAACAAGCCCCCCACTACGAAGACGCAGTGGCGGAAATCATCGCCTACCTCCAAGCTCGTATCGCGGCTGCGGAAGCCGCAGGCATAGAGCGCAAACGCCTGGTGATCGACCCCGGTTTCGGCTTCGGCAAAACCCTGGAACACAACATCGCGTTGCTGCGCCACCTTGGCCGCTTCCGCGAGTTGGGCGCACCGGTGCTGGCGGGGCTGTCCAACAAATCCATGCTGGGCGCGCTGACCGGTCTACCGGTGGAAGAACGCCTGATCCCCAGCGTCGCCGCCGCCGTTATCGCCGCGCTGAACGGGGCGAGCATACTCCGCGTGCATGATGTTAAGGCCACTAGGCAGGCGCTGCAAGTGGTCAATGCCGTTTTGTCCTAACCGTTAACAGCACTCACTCATCGGCTTGATCCAGCATTTATGAGAACCACACTTGATTTACCCGACGAAACCTTCCACCAACTTAAACCTAGAAACCTCCGTTGACCGCTTGCCAAGATGTGTAATAGGGTGGTTTTAAACAGCTTTGTCATGTATTTTGCGTTCACCTGTTTGGTGAGAGCGCTACGGGCTGGATTGCACGGTTTTCCGGGCGCATGGCGGCGTTGCAACTACAAGAGAAGGCAATGGAATGACCATT
>JBAYVP010000108.1:0-14487 GCA_041674485.1 Sulfuricellaceae bacterium | reverse complement strand
TGCCAAGAAGTGCAACATGGTGGTTCTAAACAACTTTATCATATATTTTGCGTTCACCCGTTTGGTGAGAGCGCTACGGGCTGGATTGCACGATTTTCCGGGCGCATGGCGGCGTTGCAACTCTTCAAGAAGGAGAAGGGAATGGAACGACCATTCCGCGTCGTTGCGCCTCTTGTGCCCAGGCCGTAAGGCCGTCGGGTATGCCCTGCACCCGGAAAACCGCACACTCCAGCCCGTTCAACGGAGGTTTCTAGGTTAATGGCAGTGACGCAGCGCGTGGGAACGAGAGCGGGAAGTTATTTTTTGCGAGTTCCCCAAGGGGTGACGGAAGATAACCTTCCGCCGCCTTTTTTGCTATGAACGACGCGAAAAACCTCTTCTCCTACCGCAAATTCTGGGCGCACCGCTATGGTGTCGCGCCCTTCCTACCCATGTCGCGCGCCGAAATGGACGCGCTCGGCTGGGATAGCTGCGACATCATCATCGTCACCGGCGACGCCTATGTAGACCATCCCAGTTTCGGCATGGCGCTGGTCGGGCGTTTGTTGGAAGCGCAGGGTTTCCGCGTCGGCATCGTCGCCCAGCCCGACTGGCACAGCCCCGATGCCTTCAAGGCATTGGGCAAGCCTAACCTGTTTTTCGGCGTCGCCGCCGGCAACATGGATTCGATGGTCAACCGCTACACTTCGGAGCGCAAGATCCGTTCGGATGACGCCTACACGCCCAACGCCGCGCCCGACAAACGCCCCGACCGGGCGGTGATCGTCTATGCGCAGCGCTGCCGGGAGGCATATTCCGACGTGCCGGTGGTCATCGGCGGCATAGAGGCCTCCTTGCGCCGCATCGCCCATTACGACTACTGGTCGGACAAAGTGCGCCGCTCGATATTGCCTGATTCCAAGGCCGACCTGCTGATCTACGGCAACGCCGAGCGCGCGCTGGTGGCGCTGGCGCACCGTCTGGCGGCAGGCGAAAACATGGCTGAAATCACCGACCTGCGCGGCACGGCCTTCATGCGCCCGGCAGGCTGGTTGCCGGATAATGAGAGCGGCGAGTGGCGCGTCGAGAGCCGGGAACAAGTTGAAGGAGATCGCCCCCTCACCACGCTCAACGCGCCACCCTTAACTTCCCCGCACCCCAGAAACCGCACCGCAATCCGCCTGCCGGCCTATGAGCAAGTCAAGGACGACCTCGTGCTGTATGCCCACGCTTCGCGCCTGCTGCATCTCGAATCCAACCCCGGCAACGCCCGCGCTTTGGTGCAACGCCATCACGACCGCGACGTGTGGCTCAACCCGCCGCCGATTCCACTCGAAACCAGGGAACTGGATGGCGTTTACGCGCTGCCGTTTGCGCGCTGCCCACACCCCGCTTATGGCAGTGCCAAGATTCCCGCGTTCGAAATGATCCGTTTCTCGATCAGCATCATGCGCGGCTGCTTCGGCGGCTGCACCTTCTGTTCGATCACCGAGCACGAAGGGCGCATCGTCCAGAGCCGCTCGGAGGCTTCCATCATCAATGAAATCGAGGAAATCCGTGACAAGACGCCGGGCTACACCGGGGTGATTTCCGACCTGGGCGGGCCGACCGCCAACATGTACCGCCTGAAATGCCGGGATGCTCGCGTTGAGGCGGCGTGTCGCCGCCTGAGTTGCGTTTACCCCGACATCTGCGTCAACATGGGCACCGACCACAATCCGCTGATCGCGCTATACCGCAAGGCACGAGCGCTGCCGGGAGTGAAAAAAGTCCTCATCGGTTCCGGGTTGCGCTACGATCTGGCGCTACGCTCCAAGGAATACATAAAGGAACTGGTGACGCACCACGTCGGCGGCTACCTCAAGATCGCGCCGGAACATACCCAGGAATCGGTGCTCGCCATGATGATGAAACCGGGCATAGCCACCTATTACCGGTTCAAGGAGTTGTTCGACAAGTTCTCTAGGGAAGCCGGCAAGGAACAATACCTGATTCCCTACTTCATCGCCGCCCATCCCGGCGCCACCGACCAGGACATGCTGGAACTGGCGCTATGGCTTAAGGACAACGGCTTTCGCCTCGATCAGGTGCAGACCTTCCTGCCGACGCCGATGGCGCTTGCCTCGACCATGTATCACACGCACCGCAATCCGCTGAAAAAAATCACGCGCAGCAGCGCGGAAATACCGGCGCCGCTAGGCGGGCGCACCCGCCGCCTGCACAAGGCATTCCTGCGCTATCACGATCCCGAAAACTGGCCATTGCTGCGTATAGCGCTGAAAGACATGGGACGCGCCGACCTGATAGGCAACGGCAAAAAACATCTGGTGCCCGCCTGGCAACCGGCGGGCGTCGGCGGCGATGCCGCGCCCCGCAAACCGCAAGTCGGCCACATCCATTCCCAAAGCGCCAGAGCAGCGCCATCCGTCGCGCATGGCGCTCGCACAACGCCTGCCCGAAAAAAGCCCGCTAAGCGTTAAGCGAAACCACAGACTCAAGGTGAACAGCTAAACCTAGAAAGCTCAGTTGACCGCTTTCCAGATCGTATAATATGGTGGTTCTAAACAGCTTTGTCATACATTTTGCGTTCATGTGAGAAGAATTTCTCACGCGAAGCCGCGAAGACGCGAAGACGCGAAGAAAAACCAATACAGGTTTGGTTTTTTTCGCGTCTTCGCGGCTTCGCGTGAGTATGTTTTTTGGTTCCGGCTCGTCCGGTTTAGTAACTTACCAGCCAAGTCGTTGCATTTTTTGCAAAGAATGTGTCGTAGATCAAGCGTTGGCGCGGTTCTCCGGGTGATTTTTTCACCGCAGAGACGCCGAGGCGCGGAGATTTTGTAGGGTAATGGTATGGTTTTACCATCCGTTATATTTCTCTGCGCCTCTGCGTCTCTGCGGTAAATGTTTTTGGTTCCGGCAATTGTCCGGCTTAGGATAATGAGCTTTTATCAAAAACCTACCCTTGTAAGCTACCCCGTCCCTCCCCCTTGAAGGGGAGGGAGCGTCGATGCTTGCGACTTGCACCAGAAGGGAAGTAATTGTTGGACAGTTTCTAAGCGAAACCGCAGACTCAAGGCGAACGGCTAAAAGCAAAACCTCTCAATAAATTGCCTCATCGCAGCTACCCATCCGGCGGGTTCTTGCGCCGCCCCATCACGACCAGCGCCACGCCCGCGACAATCACCGCCATTGCGGCCACTTCCAGCGCGCCGACGCGCTCATTGGCCAGCCATGCGCCCAGCGCCAGCGCCACGACCGGGTTGACGTAGGCATAGCTGGTGGCCAGCGCCGGGCGCACCGTGTGGAAGAGGAACTGGTAAGCGGTGAAAGCGACGAACGAGCCGAATACAATCAGATAAGCAAGCGCCGCCAACGCCTTGAACGAAGGCGGAGCAAGCAGGCGTTCGCCGAGAGCGAGACTGGTAGCCATCAACAACAGGCCGCCGCCAAGCATTTGCGCGGCGCTGGACATGAGACCCACAGGCATAGGCAAGCGCTTGCTCCATACCGAGCCGAACGACCAGCTTGCTGCGGCGAACAGCAGCGCCAGCGTGCCGGCGGTGCTGGCGCGCATGTCGGCGCCGAAATTAAGCAACCCGACGCCGACGAAGCCGATCAGGATGCCCAGCCATTCGTGGCGGCTGGAGCGATGCCCCCACAATTCGGAGAACAGCACCGTCCACAGCGGCACGGTGGCGATGGTCAGCGCCGCGACGCCGGAGCCTATCCATTGCTCGGCATAAGCCACCGCGCCGTTGCCGCCGAGCAGCAGCAAGCCGCCCACCAGAAAGGCGCTACGCCATTGCGGGCGACTCGGCCAAGGCGCGCCGCGCAGCCGCAGAAACGCCATGAATAGCCCGCCGGCGATAACAAAACGGATGCCGGCCATCATGAAGGGCGGGAACCCTTCTATGGCGAAGCGCATGGCAAGATAGGTCGAACCCCAAACCAAGTACAGCGCAAGCAGGGATAGCACGATCAGCCAGCGTTCGCGGGCCGGCGCTGCCGTCACCCTAGAAACCTCCGTTGACCGCTTGCCAGGATGTGTAACATAGTGGTTCTAAACAACTTTGTCATATATTTTGCGTGTACCCGTATGGTGAGAGCGGCTGCGGGCTGGATTGCACGGTTTTCCGGGCGCATGGCGGCGTTGCAACTACAAGAGAAGAGAATGGAACAAACCATTCTTCGTCGTTGCGCCTCTTGTGCCCAGGCCGTAAGGCCGTCGGGTATGCCCTGCACCCGGAAAACCGCACACTCCAGCCCGTTCAACGGAGGTTTCTAGGGTCACAGGCCAAGCTCCGCCTTGAGCTTACGCCCTCCGGCAATAGCAAAGCCGTTGGCCTGGTAAAAGTGCAAGGTGCGCTCGAATTCCGGCAACGGCGGCGTGGTGACTTCCAGCCGCGTCCAGCCACGGGATATTCCGTGCTCCCGCGCGGCAGCGAGCAGCATGGCGCCTATCCTGCGGGAGCGGTATTCCGGGTTCACATAAAATTCGGGAATAATGCCGAACACGCCACCGGCATACAGGGAGCGGGTTTCGGTGAGGGCGATGAAGCCGACGGCGACATTCCCGTCGTGGGCAAGCAGAACGGCGTATTCGCCGCTATGCAGGAAATCCCGGCAGCGTACCGTCGTAGCCGCGAAATCCAGCGTGAAATGCGCCGCGCCGGTGACGGACATAATTTCCTCCAACAGCGCCTTGACCATTTGGGCGATGGTTTCAGCTTGTACCGGGGAGGCTGCTTCGATGCGGAACATTTCGTCGACTCATATTGGATTTTCCAGCGCGCGCGCCACATAACCTCATACGCCGTTATGTTTTTCCGTTGCGCCGTTATCCTGCTGCGGGCAATCGGAGAGCCGGTTTCCGCTGTAATTGTAGTAGAACACAACCCTGCCCACCCCGTCTTGCCCCGGTACGACCACCAATTCGGCCCGACCGGTGAAGGTTTTGCCCGCCGGTTGCAGTTTGCCCGTTCCCTGGGGAAGTTCGGAACAGGTTATATTAAATTCAAGCTGCCTGCCCTTGTAAACGCCGCCTACCACCTTGCAGCCCGGCGCCGTGCGTAGTGGAATAAGCCCCGCAGCTATGTCGGATGCGGTCAGGCAAAACTGGTCGGTTTTGGGGCGGGGGGGAAAAGGCGTATTCGGGAACTCCGGGCGAGTGAGCACTTCCCACTGCCCCGCCTCCAGCCCCGGTTCCGCTTCCGCCGCCCATGAGGCGGACACGCCGCAGCCAAGGGAAATAAGGATCGCGATTTTCAAACTTGCCTTTACTGCGGGGTAAAAAGACATTGTTTTTTTCAAATGCATGGCTTTCTCCTTATCAAGTACGTTTCAAACTCAAAAGACACCAGAAAAATACCGGCATGTCAGCCGCCATCGTCATTGCAGCCCAGGTTCAGATCGAGTTGGCGGCTCGACGCGAGGGAAGCGGGCGTTCCCGCGCCGCTGCGGTTGCCTTCCACCGCAGCCAGGTATTCCGCGCTGATGTCGCCGGTGATGTATTTGCCATTGAAACAGGACGCGTCGAAGCCGTGGATTTCCGGGTTGTTGCGCCCCACGTCGCGCAGCAGCGCGTCGAGTTCCTGGTAGATCAGTGCATCGGCGCCGATCTCGCGGGCGATTTCGGCGTCTGAGCGGTTGGTCGCGAGCAGTTCCTTGCGCGTCGGCATGTCGATGCCATAGACGTTGGGGAAGCGCACCGGGGGTGCTGCGGAAGCGAAAAACACTTGGCGCGCTCCGGCGTCGCGCGCCATCTGGACGATTTCCCGGCTGGTGGTGCCGCGCACGATGGAGTCATCCACCAGCAACACGTTTTTACCCTGGAACTCCATGCCGATGGCGTTGAGTTTCTGGCGCACGGATTTTTTGCGCATTGCCTGCCCCGGCATGATGAAGGTGCGACCGATGTAGCGGTTCTTGATAAATCCCTCGCGGTACGGCAGCCCCAACTGGTTGGCGAGTTGCAGTGCGCTGGGACGGCTGGTGTCGGGTATCGGTATCACCACGTCGATCTTGAGGTGGCCGAAACGGGTGCGGATTTCCTCGGCCAGGCTTTCGCCCATGCGCAACCGGGATTCATATACGGAAATGCCGTCGATCACCGAATCCGGGCGCGCCAGATAGACATATTCGAATATGCACGGGTTGAGCGTCGGATTTTCCGCGCATTGTTGGCTGTGGAAATTGCCGTCCACATCCACCAGCACCGCTTCGCCCGGCGCCACGTCGCGCACCAGTTTGAAGCCCAGCACGTCGAGCGCCACGCTCTCGGATGCGACCAGGTATTCCGGCCCGTGTTCGGTGTCGTTGCGTCCCACCACCAGCGGACGTATGCCGTAGGGGTCGCGAAACGCCAGCAGCCCGTAGCCGGCGATCATCGCCACGACTGCGTAAGCGCCGCGGCAACGCCGATGCACCCCGGCGACGGCGGCGAAAATGGTGGCCGACGTGAGGCGGTGATTGGTGGTGCATGACTGGAGCTCGTGCGCCAGCACGTTGAGCAGCACTTCCGAATCGGAATGGGTGTTGACGTGGCGCAAGTCGAGACGAAACAGGTCTTGTTTGAGTTGGCTGGTGTTGGTCAGGTTGCCGTTGTGGCCGAGCACGATGCCAAACGGCGAATTGACGTAGAACGGTTGCGATTCGGCGGAGGAATAAGCGTTTCCCGCCGTCGGGTAACGCACGTGGCCGATGCCCATGTTGCCTTGCAAGTTGCGCATGTCGCGGGTGCGGAACACGTCGCGCACCAAGCCGTTGTCCTTGTGCATGTGGAACACGCTGCCGTCGCCGGTGACGATGCCCGCTGCGTCCTGGCCGCGGTGTTGCAGCACCTGCAAGCCGTCGTAGAGCAACTGGTTGACCGGGGTTTTTGCCACTACTCCGAGAATTCCGCACATGAGAGCTAGTCCATTAAATCAATCGTAATTAATTCGTTTCGCCAATGGATCCGGCAACCACGGCTTGATCATCGCCACCAACGCCTCGAACGGGGCGCTCAACATCGCATTGTGCCAGAAGCCCTGGTGCGGCAACGGCGTGAGTCCGGCCAGCAGCACCAGCACCAGCACGATCAGCAGGCCGCGCATTAAGCCGAACATCGCGCCCAATCCCCGGTCCACCGCCCCCAGGCCGAGTTTTCTCACCAGTTCGGATAGCGCTATCGTCAACAGGCTGGCTATCAGCAACGTACCGAGGAAGAGCGCCACGAACGCCGCCAACAGGCGCAACGTTTCATTGGGGACGGCGCCCGGCAAAAGCGGCGCGAGCGGCACCGAAAAGCTGGCCGCCACCCAGAACGCCGCCACCCATCCCGTCAAGGCCAGCGCCTCGCGCACCAAGCCGCGCATCACGCTGATCAGGATGGAAACACCGACGATCAGCAACACCGCATAATCGAAAGCTGTCATTCTTTAGGCCGGAGGCTCAACGTCTATTTGCTCACCACGTCGCCGTCCACATCCACCGCCTTGAGGCGGTCGCGCACTATTTCCGCCTCCCGCCGCGTGGCAAAAGGGCCGGCGCGCACAAGCGTTTTTTCGCCGGCATCGGTTTTCGCGGTTTCCGCGTAATTGCGTATGCCCATCATGGTCACTTTTGTCTTCAGCTGCTTGGCGTTTTCCGGTTTGGAAAAGGCGCCCAGCCGCACCACGAAACCTTGCGCCGCGACGGCCTCTGTGGGCTTGGACAGCGCAGGCTTGGGCGGTTCCGCCTTGGTCTGCTCGGGCGGGCTGGGTTGGGCGGGTTTAGACGTTTGCCCGCTCGCCGACACAGTCAAAGGCTGGATCGGCGGCGCCGCCGGTTTGGCGGGGGGCGGCTCGGTTTTCGTCACCGCTGCGGAAGGCTGCGCATGAGGCGCAACACTATTTTTAGGTGCGGCATTTTCCGCTGCCGGAGATTTCGCGGGAGCAACGGCGCCGCCTTTGACGGCACTGCCGTCCTGCGAGGGGATGTTGATGGCGATGTCTTCCGCCACCGGCTTGGGTTCGTTGTCCAACACCATCGGGAGGAACACCACCAGGCCGGTCACCAGCGTCACCGCCCCAATCAGCCTGCGCCTGGCGCGCTGCTTGAGCTGAAGTTCCTCGTTGGTCATGGTTGGTTTTGCCATGGTGTGCCGGGTTTGGGCTGATTAAACGCAGTTTTCGTTCGGTCTGTCGGGTTATGTCATGCGCCGTGCGCGGCGACATCCACGAAACATTCGAATTCAAAACTCTATGCGTCTTTCTCTCAGAACGTCCGCTACCGTATAAAATGATCCGAAGGCGGCTATTCTATCATCATCGCCTGCCATGTTACAGGCGTGACGGTAAGCCGCGACCACATCCGCGAACGGCAGCGCGCGCGCCGCCAAGCCTTGGCCGCGCAACACCGCCAGCAATTCCCCGCTTCCCGCGCCGCGCGGCTGGTCGATTCCCGCCACCAACCATAGGTCTATCGTTGCACTTAACGCTTGTACTACGCCGGCAATATCCTTGTCGCGCAGCATCGCAAACACCGCTATCGTCCTGCCGGCGGGCGGCATGGCCGCGAGATTGCCGGCCAGCGCCGCCGCCGCGTGGGGGTTATGCGCCACGTCGAGCACCACTTGCGGCTTGCCCGGCAACACCTGGAAGCGCCCCGGCAAAGACACTTCCAGCAGACCGCGCCGGATTTCGTTGCGCGTCACCGGCAGGCGCTGTTTCAATTGCTCCAGCGCCGCCAGCGCGGCGGCTGCGTTATTCAACTGATAGGCGCCGCGTAACGCCGGATAGGGCAACGCATCGTAGTGCTGATTCCCGCTCCAGAAACGCCACTGTTCCTGTTCTGCATCAAAGCCGAAGTCCCGACCGATTTGCAGAAACCGGGCGCCGACCTGAGCGGCATGGTGCGCCACACTTTGCGGCGCATCCGCTTCCGCACAAATCGCCGGCCTGTCGGAGCGGAATATTCCCGCCTTCTCATGGCCTATGGCCGCGCGCGTCTCGCCCAGATAATCGATGTGGTCGATGGCGACGCTGGTAACTATCGCACAATCGGCGTCGAAAGCATTCACCGCGTCCAGCCGCCCACCCAAACCGACCTCAAGAATCGCCACATCGATTTTTTCCCGCTCGAACAGCCACAGCGCAGCTAGAGTGCCAAATTCGAAATAGGTCAACGGAATGTCGCCCCGCCCCGCCTCGACGGCGGCAAATGCCGCGCACAACGCCGCATCGCTTGCCTGCGCGCCGTCCAGCCGCACCCGCTCGTTGTAGTGCAGCAGATGGGGGGAGGTGTATAAACCGACGCGGTAACCGGCTGCGCGCAACATGCTTTCCAGCATTGCGCATGTGGAACCCTTGCCGTTGGTGCCGCCGATGGTGACGATGGAAAATGCGGCATGAAGCTGCAACCGCCGCCTGACTGCAACCACGCGCTCAAGGCCGAGTTCTATGGTTTTCGGATGCAGGCTTTCGAGGTGGTGTAACCAAGTGCTGAGTTCTGAGTGCTGAGTGCTGGGAGTCGGGGGCATAGCAAAGCAACCCGCTGACAACTCGGAATTTTCAACGACACTCAGGACATCCAACTCAGGACTCGGCACTTTCCGCTCAGCACTCAGGGATCAAGCCTGCAATGCCGGCTGGCACATCATCAGGGTAAACAGGTTGGCGAGCCGGTCGCGCAGTTGGCGACGGTCCACGATCATGTCTATCGCGCCGTGCTGGAGCAGGAATTCGGCGCGCTGGAAGCCTTCCGGCAGGGTTTCGCGCACCGTCTGTTCGATCACGCGCGGCCCGGCGAAGCCAATCAGCGCATTCGGTTCGGCGATGATCACATCGCCAAGCATCGCAAAGCTGGCGGACACTCCCCCCATGGTCGGGTCGGTCAGCACCGAGACGAACGGCAGGCGCGCTTGTGCAAGCTTGGTCAGCACCGCGCTGGTCTTGGCCATTTGCATCAGCGAGGATAGCCCTTCCTGCATACGCGCGCCGCCGCTGGAGGAAAAGCACACGAACGGCGCATGTTGCTCCACCGCCAATTGCGCGCCGCGCACGAAGCGTTCGCCCACTACCGATCCCATCGATCCGCCCATGAACTTGAATTCGAACGCCGCCGCCACCAACGGCAGCGTCTTGAGGCTGCCCTGCATCACCACCAGCGCATCGGTTTCCCCGGTTTCGCGCTGGGCTTCCACGATACGCTCGGAATAACGCCTGCTGTCTTTGAATTTCAGGCTGTCTATCGGCATCACTTCGGCGCCGATCTCGAAACGCCCTTCCTGATCGAGCAGCATGTTAAGCCGCGCCCGCGCCGACAGGCGGTTGTGGTGGTTGCACTTGGGGCACACTTCCATGTTTTTTTCCAGATCGGAACGATAGAGCACCGCCTCGCACGACGGACATTTGCTCCACAAGCCTTCCGGCATGGTTTTCTTGGCGCCTTCGGCCTTGCGCTGGATTTTTGGAGGCAGCAGTTTCTGGAACCAACTCATGAGTTATCCTTTTCTGAGGACTGAGGAACTTCCTTAAAGTCTGTCTTCTGTCCTCTGTCCTCTGTCCCCTGGTCGATTGCTACGCGGAACCCCTTGACCAGATTGTAAATATTGGCGGGCAGCAGTTTCACGGTGGAATTTTCGACTTCCTGCACGATGCGGCTGCCGATCACCACCGCATCGGCGATTTGCGCCATCCGCCGCGCAGTGTCATTATCGCGGATGCCGAAGCCGACGCCTACCGGCAAATTGGCGACTGCGCGAATTTGCGGGATTTTTGCGGCGACTTCGTTCAAATCGAGAGTGGCCGCGCCGGTTACGCCCTTGAGCGATACGTAGTAAATAAAACCGCGCGCGAGCGTTGCAACTTGCTCAATACGCGCCTGTGGCGTGGTCGGCGACAACAGGAATATCGGGTCTATGCCATGCCGCTCCAGACATGCCGCCCAATCCACGCTTTCTTCCGGCGGGTAGTCCACCGTCAACACGCCGTCCACCCCGGCGTGCTCCGCCGCAACGGCAAAAGCCTCGTGCTCCATCGCCTCGATAGGGTTGGCATAGCCCATCAGCACCACCGGCGTAGCAGGGTCGCGCTTGCGAAATTCGGCCACCATCGCCAGCACGTCGCGCAATCCCACGCCATGTTTCAGCGCCCGTTCGGAAGCGCGCTGTATGGTCGGCCCATCCGCCATCGGGTCGGAAAACGGCACGCCAAGCTCGATGATGTCGGCCCCCGCCTCGACCAGCTTGTGCATCAGCTTGACGGTATGTTGCGGCGCCGGATCGCCGGCAGTAATGAAGGGGATCAGGGCTTTTTTGCCCTGCGCTTTGAGTGTGGTAAAGGTTAATCCGATGCGGCTCATAGTAGTCAGTCTTCTTCAAAATAATCGCTGTCCAATCGCTTCACCGTGTAGACATCCTTGGTGGAAACGCCCAGATCATAGTCCATCATTAGCTCTGCCAGCATGGGGCCGTCGATCAGGATAACTCTATGATTCACCTGTGATGCGTAGCCTTTTGCTTCTTTTGTGAAACCGGAGCTGGTGATAAAAACGCCTTTGCCGGCCTTATTTCCAGCGAGTGCGCCGACAAATTTCTGGATTTCGGGGCGCCCCACATCAGTTTCCCAACGCTTGGCCTGAATATAAATCACATCCAGCCCAAGCCGATCTTGGTTGATAATACCATCAATACCGCCATCGCCACTTTTACCGACCACTTGCCCGGCATCTTCCTGCGTGCCGCCGTAGCCCATTTTCAGCAACAACTCGACGACTAATTCCTCAAAACGTGATGGGCTAACGGTTTTGATTCTATCCAATAATTCAACCGCGAGCGCCTCGCGCAATTGCTTGTAGCCGCCGGCAATGAGTTCGTCCGGGGTTTCTGAATTCGCCGAAGCCAATTCAACAAGTTTGCTCTCATCCTTCGGTTTGCCTGCGTGAAAAACCACAAATTCTGGAAACCGCTTGAGATATTTAACATTCAGTGGCTGAGGGTTTTCATTTAAAACTTGTATACCGCGCGCCGTGATTTTGGAAATTCCCCGTCTCGGGTTGTCGAGTAGTCCCGCCTGTTTGAGAAAACTTATTGCCCAACCAACACGATTATCAAACTTGCCTTGCTTACCACTGGGAAGTTTGATTTCAAGCTCGGAGTCAGTCAGCCCGAACTGTGTTGCCAGCATAGGCATCAATTCCTGCTTGGTATGTTCCTTGCCATTAGCACAAGCTTTCAACAGCGGTAGGAAAATGCTTTGGAAATCAGGAATGGCCATGTCGTTATGCGTACATCAAGCACCCACGCGGCTCAGGAATAGGATCGCCATACTCACGCGCCGTATCCAGCCATAGTCCCATGGCATCTTTCACGTTCGCCAATGCTGACTCCTGCGTGTCTCCATGCGCCATGCAACCAGGAAGCTCTGGTATCTCGGCAACGAACAGTGCGTCTTCTGCTTCCCAATACATAATGATTTCGTAACGTCCCATCATTCCTCTCTTGCTAGCCGGTGCTTCAGGACAAGGCAGAAGCTTCTCGTATTTCCCCATTGCTAAAATTTGATCCCCGACAACTCCGCCACCGTCGCCATATCCTTGTCGCCACGCCCGGACAGGTTGACCAGCAACACTTGGTCGCGCGGTAGCGTGGGGGCCAGTTTGGCGGCGTAGGCAAGCGCGTGGCTGGATTCCAGCGCCGGGATAATGCCTTCGAAATGGCACAGGTCGTGAAACGCGTGCAGGGCTTCGCTGTCGGTCACTGCGACATATTCGGCGCGTCCGCTGTCCTTGAGCCAGCAATGTTCCGGGCCGACGCCGGGGTAATCCAGTCCGGCGGAAATCGAGTGAGTTTCGATGATCTGGCCGTTAACGTCCTGCATCAGGTATTGGCGCGCGCCGTGCAGCACGCCGGACGTGCCGGCATTCAGCGGTGCGGCGTGTTTGCCGGTTTCAAGGCCAAGCCCGGCGGCTTCGACGCCGATCAGCCGGACATCCTTATCTTCGATATAAGGATAAAACAGGCCGATGGCGTTGGAGCCGCCGCCGACGCAGGCAATCACCGCGTCCGGCTGGCGTCCGACCATTTCCGGCATTTGCACCTTGGCTTCCGCGCCGATGACCGCCTGGAAATCGCGCACCAGCATCGGATAGGGATGCGGCCCCGCCGCCGTGCCGATGATGTAAAACGTATTTTCGATATTGGTCACCCAATCGCGCATTGCTTCGTTGAGCGCGTCCTTGAGGGTTTTCGAGCCGGATTCCACCGGCACCACAGTGGCGCCCAACAGCTTCATGCGATACACGTTGGTCGCCTGGCGCTTGATGTCCTCGCTGCCCATATAAACCACGCACTCCAGCCCGTAACGCGCCGCCACGGTGGCGGAAGCGACGCCATGCATGCCCGCGCCGGTTTCGGCGATTATGCGCTTCTTGCCCATGCGCCGGGCGAGCAGCGCCTGGCCGATGCCGTTGTTGATCTTATGCGCGCCGGTGTGGTTGAGGTCTTCGCGCTTGAGGTAAATCTGCGCGCCATCGAGATGCGCCGACCAGCGCTTCGCATGGTAAATCGGGCTGGGGCGTCCGACATAGTGCTTCAGTTCGCGGGCGAATTCGGCCTGGAAATCCGCGTCAATGCGGCAAGCCTCGTAGGCGACGCGCAATTCTTCCAGCGCCGCGATCAGCGTTTCCGCGACGAATATCCCGCCGTAAATCCCGAAATGACCGTAACGGTCCGGCAAATCATAATGTTGCATTGCGTACTCCCTGCATGAATGCGGCGATTTTCGTCGTATCTTTGATTCCCTTGCGCGCTTCCACGCCGCTCGAAACATCCACCGCCCACGGTTTCACCTGCCGGATGGCGGCTTCCACATTGCCCGGCTCCAGCCCGCCGGAGAGGATCACCGGCAGCGGCAAATCCGCCGGAATCAGCGCCCAGTCGAAGCACAGACCGGTGCCGCCGGCCTGGCCTTCGACGTAGGCATCAAGCAACAGCCCCTGCGCATCCCGGTAACGACCTGCATATTCTACCAAATTCAGCCCCGCTTGGACGCGAACCGCTTTCAGATAGGGAACGCCGAACCGGCGGCAAAATTCAGCGGACTCGTCGCCGTGAAACTGGAGCACATCGGGGCGCACACTATGCAGCACCGCTTCGACCTCGTCCACGGGCGGGTCAACAAACAGCGCGACGGTCGTCACGAACGGCGGTAGCGCGCGGGCAATCTCCAGTGCCTGCGGGATGGCGACATGGCGCGGACTGGGCGCATAAAACACCAGCCCGATGGCATCCGCGCCCTGCCGCGCGCAGGCCAAGCCATCCGCAACACGGGTGATGCCGCAAATTTTAGTTCGCACTGTCATGTGGTTTGTTCCTTTTACACTAGTACAGCAGCGCGCAAATACTGATAACACTGCATAATTCTGGAAACCTCCGTTGACCGCTTACCAGGATGTGTAATAGGGTGGTTCCAAACATCTTGGTTATCAATGTGCAACGCCCTCACCCCAACCGGCAGGGTAAATTTGTTCCCGGCACGGAAAAAACCG
>JBAYVP010000107.1:0-14494 GCA_041674485.1 Sulfuricellaceae bacterium | reverse complement strand
TTGCGACCTTCACTTGAAAATCGCAACTTCACAAGCGACAATTTGTTGTCGTTTGTTATTGCATTAGAGCATAAAGGCTGTAACTATAATTTTTGTAATTGTTCTTGATTGAAAATGCTGTAAAAGCCCTTCTCCCGCCTGCGGGAGAAGGGAGCAAGCTCGCTGAGAGATACAAAGGCTGTAACTATCAGATGTTGAAAACGCTGTAATTGTTCTTGATTGAAAATGCTGTATGCTCGGGGGGGAGATCGGCCTGATACCGTTCGAACATGACTTTATAGGCGGCTTCAATGTGCCGGGCATAGAGTACCGTATCAAACAATGGCGTTGACAACCGATTTCCGGCAAGTTTTTCCCTTATTTGCTTGAGTTCTTCGGGATGTGTCGCCAGTCTTATCGCCAGGTGTTCGTATTCTTCCTGATTGGTCGTGATGAGTTCAGGCAAACCGATGGCGTTAAGCAGGCTGGCTGCGATCCGCCCAACATACGCTTCGCCGATTAGTGTCAACACCGGAACGCCAGCCCACAGGGCATCGCTGGCCGTGGCGCCGGCGTTATAGGGCAGAGTATCGAGAACCAGGTCGGCAACGCGAATCCGGGCAAAATGCTCCGAGTGCGGTGCGTGCGGCAATCGCTTGTCGAACAGGAGGCGCTCTGGCGCAACACCTCTTTGCATGGCTTCCTTTTTCAGATTTTCGGCGGCAGCCGGTGTATCTTCGAACAGCCATAACACAGCGCCCTCCACTTGCTTCAGGATGCGCATCCAGCCATCGAAGGTGGCTGGGGTGATCTTGTAATTGTTGTTGAAGCAGCAAAAAACAAACCCCTCGGATGGCAACCCCACCTCTTCTCGGCTGAACCTTTTGTCCGCAATTTCCAGTTTTGCGTCGTTTGGCCAATAGCTGTGAGGCAGGTAAACCATCTTTTCAGCGTATTGACGTTGGCGCTCAACGGGAATCAGCAGCCTGTCGGCAACAATGTAGTCGATATATTCCACCCCCATCGTGCCGGGATAGCCAAGGTAATTGACCTGAAGCGGCGCCGCCCGGCAGGCGAAAATTCCTGTTCTGCAACCCTCCGTATAACCATTCAAATCAATGGCGATATCTATGCCAAGTTCGCGGGACAACTTCGCCACCTCCTGATCGGACAGATTTTCGACATCGATAAATCGGTCAAAGGCGGCAGACACGCGTTGGCGCATCTCATCCTGCGTATCCGGCCCTAATGAGAAAGCGATAAGCTCGAAGCGCTCCTTGTCATGACATTCGAACAACCCAGCCATCAAGTAGCTGAGCACATGTTTGCGGAAATCCGTCGAGTAATAACCCAGGCGTATCTTGTCGTGCTTTGCCCGCTTGGGGATCGCGCCGAGCACGGGGTTTAGCGGATATTTTTCGCGCGCATAGGTTTCGGCGGCCTTACGTTGCAAGGCAGGGTTGGCAACCAACCCCAGAACCGGGAATGGATGGAAGACGCACTTTTTTTGTTCTATTTCCCGCACTAGCCGAGCGAGGTTTTGTTCAAGGTCACGCCAGTCGCAAATCCTCATCCTGCTATGGATCATGCCGCCCAGGATAAATGGCGCGTCAGCATCCAATTCCAGGCTTTTTTCATAACATTCCGCAGCCGCGTAAAAGCGCTTCATGCCGTATAGAGCGTTGCCCAGATTGCTCCAGGCGGTGGGCGAATCAGGATCGAGTTCCAGCGCCTTGCGACAGGCGGCTTCAGCGGCGTCATAGCGCTTCAGGCCGGAAAGCGCTACGCCCAGATTGTTCCATGCTTCCGGCGCCGACGGCGCCAGCTCTATGGCCTTGCGACAGGCGGCTTCGGTGGCGTCATGGCGTTTCAGGCCGCAGAGCGCCGCACTCAGATTGCGCCATGCCTCGGCAGAATGGGCATCCAGTTCCAGCGCTTTGCGGCAAGCCGCTTCGGCGGCGTCATGCTGCTTCAGGCCTTCGAGCGCCGCCCCCAGATTGCTCCACGCCTCCGGTGAATGCGGCTCCAGTTCGATCACCTTGCGACAAGCTCCTTCCGTTGCGCCGTAGCGTTTCAAACCATAAAGCGCGTGCCCCAGATTGCTCCATGCCGCAGACGATTCGGGGGCGAGTTCCAGCGCCTTGCGGCACGCGGCTTCGGCGGCGTCATGCCGCTTCAGGCCGGAAAGGGCTGCGCCCAGGTTGCTCCATGCCGTGGACAGGCGGGGTGCGAGTTCGAGCGCAACGCGGCAGGCGGCTTCGGCGGCGGCGTGGCGCGCCAGTTTCACCAGCGCGCCGCCCATATTGCTCCAGGCATTCGCATCCTGGCGCGACAAGGCCACAGCCTGCTCGTAACAGGCGAGCGCCGCGTCGAAAGCGCCGAGTCCCGTCAATGCATTCCCCTTGTTGGTCAATGCTGCGGGCAGGTTGGGGTTCAGGCTTAGCGCCCTGTCGTAGTCGGCAATTGCCGCAGCATATTGGCCTGTTGCGGCTTTTGAAATGCCGCGGTTCACCCAGGCCCAGAAATTCCGGGGGGCGGAACGGATCGCCGCGTCGTGGTGGGGCATCGCCTCCTGGTGGCGTCCCCTATTCAGGAGGACAAGCGCTTTCCCGTAATGCGCGCCGAAATGATGCGCGTGAAATGCGAGCACCCGGTCATAGGCTATTAACGCCTCATCAAGACGATTGGATTCCTGATACGCAGCGCCCAGCAGGTATAGCGCAGGGACATCCGCAGGATTTCCTTTCAGATGGCTTTTCAATAGCTTGACGGCAGTTCGATGGTCTCCCCCGTCCAATGCAACAGTCGCTTTCTCAAGCGCGGTATATGACATTCTGCTTCTCCCCGGTAATTTTTTCGAAGCTTAGCATGACGTTACGCCATTAACGACTAGAGCAAATGCAGAAAAAACGGTAGACTTCGCCGGTTTTGCTCAAGATATATTGGGAAAACCTGACTATAATTATATGCCGTTGGATAAAATTCGGCTGAATTGCTTTGATTACATTGGAGAAATGAAATGGTTGCAACTTTTGAGTCGATTTTCGGCCTGCCCCGGAAAAATGCCTTACCGTTTGCCACGGGAACCGTGCGCTCGGCAGGGGATGCCGCGCAGGGGCTGTTTCTGCGCAAAGCCCTGGTGTTGAGCAGCGCCGTGGCAAGCGCCTTCCTGTGTTCGTCCCCGGCATTGGCGAATTTTGAGTATGTCACCCACTGGGGTCGCTTCGACACCAGCGGCGCCAACGCCGCATTCAATGGCCCGACGGATGTCGCTTTTCTGAAAAGCAACGGCAATCTGGCTATCGCCGACAGCAATGCCGGGGTCACCGGCGGCGGCGAGGTGGTGATACAGCAAACGGACGGCACTTATGTCACCAAGGTTGTCTCCGTGAACGACCAAGGTCCTGTGAGGTCCGCCGTGGACCCGAACAGCGGCGACGTTTACATATCGACTTACTATGAATCAAAAATTCGCCACTATACGGAAGCAGGCGGTGCGTTGACGCTTGCCCACACCTGGACCGGTTGCACGGCAAACGGTGGGAACGGCCCCTATAATTGGACCAAGACGTTTGGTGTCGCCGTTGATTCCACCGGCGCGATTTACGTCAACGATTACGACAATCTTCGTATCCTCAAAATGAACACGTCAGGGCAATGCACCGCAGCCCCCCTGACGACTTACACCAAAAATGGCGCCCCCGGTCAGGTATTTTTAAATCTCACCGGGGTAGCGGTCGACTCATCGGACAATGTGTGGGTGGCGGACTACGGCAAGGCAGTGGTGGTCAAATATAACAGCGCGGGCGTCTGGCAGACGACCCTGACGGGGTTCTCGAACTGCGGTACAACGACCGCCTTCTCGTCCCCGAAAGATATCGACATAGACCTCACGACCAACGACATGTTCATTACCGACAGCGCTCTGGGCGTCGTCAAGCTGGACTCCAGCGGCAATTTCCTGACGAAGGCCACCAAGTACAACACCAATACCACGCTCAGCAGTCCTTTCGGCGCCGGATTTGCCTCTTCCTCCGGCACCAGCTATTTGTATGCGACCGACTACGGGCACAGTGCGGTAGTCAAGTATCAGAACCCCACGCGCAAGGTAGCCGTCACTGCCGGCGCAGGCGGCACGGTGTCCGCCGATGTCGGAAATATCATTACCGGAACGACCGGCGGCAACACCTGTACAGACCAATTCATCGATGCCGCCACGGTGGTTCTGACCGCAACACCTGCCAGCGGGTATACGACGACATGGGGTGGCGCCGATGGCGCGGCGTGTACGGGTGATACCTGTACGTTGACCGGCATAAGCGCGGACAAAGTCGTTACGGCCACATTTGCGGCAGCGGCAACGACGCCGCCGGCATCCACTGCGCCGCCCCCCTTGCCCACCGGCGGCGGCTCAGCCACATTGACCAGCGGACAATCGGTGACGGTGGCGGACAACGGCGGAAACGGCACCACCATCAATCTGCCGCCGCCCCCGCTCACCACCACGCCGGGAAGCACCGCACCCAGCGTCAATATCACGCTGCCCGGCACCGGCGCCGTCGGGGTGAGCAGCGGCGCCGGCGACACCCAGTTGGGCGTCACCCATGTCACGCTGCCGGGAACAACCACATCCGTCAGCACCGTCACCGTCAATCAGGGGAGCGCCACCTTCACCGCCAGCCAGACCGGACAGGCGATAGCCGGACTCAAGAACGGCATCGTCGTGGTTTCCGGCGCCAAAGATAGCCAAGTCACGGTGGATACGACCGGCGAGAACGCCAAGATCGGCGTCAAATCCTCTGATACCATCGTCGTCCCGGCAGGCACGCCCAACGTCCACGGCACCAGCGTCGATCTGCCGTCCCCGACCGCAACAGGCGGCGCGGCCTCGACGGTCAACCTGAATATCGGCGGACAGGAACTCACGATCCAATCCAGCCAGCCCAATACCACCATGACTTTCGAAGTGGTGGACATCGGCGGCGTGCAAACCCCTGTTTTGGCGGTCACCGGCAACGCTCAAGTCACCACCAGCGGCGAAGACAAGCCCATTGTGACCGTCGCCGGCAACGTGATTAAAACCGGCAAGAGCGGCGGCGGCAGCAGCCAGGTGTGCAACACCATCGTCCAGGCTAGTTCCGACACCACATCGGACGCAGTGCATGTCGTTACTTGTTACATCGTGCTCGAAGCCGGCTCGTTCTCGGGGCTGAAAGGGCGCGGCAACAGCTTCGCCGCAATCAAGGACGGCATCGTCTGGGCAGGGGAAACCGCCGAATTCGACAAAAGCGGCACAGTGACTGCGGCCTATCTCGGCTCCCGTAGCGGCGACAGCGACGCGGTGGGCGACGACATGGTGCCGGGCGGCGCCAAATTTGCAAGCACCGACGGTTACCAAGTCAAAGCGTTCATCCCGCGTCTTGCGGGAACATCGCTACGGCTTAATGGCGCGCGGCTGGACGAAAGCATTTTCAATGTCGTCAACGCCTCGCAGGGGCTGGTCGGGCTGCCGGTAATTCCCGGACAGAGCGGTCAGGGCGTGTTCAACTTCCAATTGAACGGAACCGGCGCCGCACCGGGACTGAAAAATTCATATGTGACCTACACCATCAACGGTGACACGGCCAGCTTTATGCCAAGCCGCAGAGTGCGCGTCGACACCAGCCGCGCGGATGGGGTGAGTATAGGCGTAGAGGGCGGGATAGACGTAGTGACCGGCGGACTGGTCACTACTTTTGTACCCGCGTTCATCGATCCCGCCGCGTTCGCCGACAAGGTCGCCCAGGCGCTGCCGGGTTCCGTCAGCACCTTGCGCTGGAACGGCAGTTGGCAAGTTACCGCAGCCGATGGTACGACGTATATCGGGCGACCGTTATGGAGCTTTTGGTCGGTGACGCCGGGTGCGGAAACATTCACGACCACGGCGGATGGCAATCTGCTCCTCAACGGAAACTTCGGCAACAACAAGATTTCCCAGCAGATATTTCCGGATTTTTACGACTACGACACGCTGCAAGCCACATTCCGCACGGAGCTGAATGACCCGAGCTTAAGCGTGTTGCCGCGCATGGATGGCACTGCGGTGGCGATGGCCAACGGCAAGAGCTACACCCTCATGCCGCAGTGGACCGTAACGCAGCCGACACCCGGAAAACCGAGCTGGTGGAAGGACAACGGGGTGTTTTATATCAAGAACGCCGACGGAACGGCACAGGGGTTTACGGTGAAATAAACTGCCGAAAAGACTAAAAAGACTAAAGGGGGAGCTTCGGCTCCCCTTTTTTTCGATATTTGCAGTCCGGCGGGGAGGGCGTACAGGGTAAATTTGTTCTCAGTATGGAAAAACCCTAAACCGGACGAGCCGGAACCAAAAACATTTACCGCAGAGACGCAGAGACGCAGAGATTTTGTAGGGTAATGGTATGCTTTCACCCTCCGTTATATTTCTCCGCGCCTCGGCGTCTCTGCGGTTCAAATGCTTTTTTAGGATGAATTTCCGAGAATAAACGCCTTTGTACTCCAGCCCCTATTTCAACTCCGCCCTGACATAATCAATCAATTCCCGGATTTCGGGGGTGGGACTGCCGATGGTGATCAGGCCGAACGGGCTGGTCAGCAGCGGTGCTTTGATAAATTTTACCAGTCTTGCATTTTGCGCAAACAAAGCTGAGCTGACAACGCCGATGCCACCCTTGTCTTGGGACACCACGTGGAGTTCAACGACACCCGAATCGACTTCCCGCGCTCCCGTGGTGTATTTTTCACCGCCCATAACCGATTTCTGGAACAGCGTGCGCACCTCATTGCCGGGACGGCCGGTTATTACCCGAACGGCCAGATTTTCGCCGCCAACCGCCTGCCAGTTGGTGATTTTGCCGGTATGGATGTCCTTCAGTTGGGTGCGGCTCAGTTCGACAATAGGGTTAAGCCGGTTGACTACCACCAGTAAGCGGTCTTTGCCGAGTCCGTGAAATTTCAGGTTGGCCGGAACAGTAAGCGCTATTCCTTGCTGATTTGCGGCATTTTCGGCGGACAAGATGGCGTCCTCCAGCGATTCGCTGACCATTGCCACATCCGCCTTCCCCTGCAACAGCGCAACCAGTCCCTGGCCGTCACCGACACCATGCAATATGAGGGGGGCGCCGGTTTCCTTTTCAAAGGCTTGCGACAACGGCGCCATGATCTCCTTCTCCACCATGGCTGAGCCGTAAATTTCCAGGGGGCGCCCGGCATGGGCGAAACCCGCAGATAGCAGCGCCAACCAGACGCAGCACAGCAGCCCGCATAGCCGGACGGGGGAGAAACCGGAAAATATCGCGGGGACCGGCATCCCCCAAAATGTTATCAGCGCAAGGCTTTCCTCATCCCTCATCCCTCTCCCCTTCCTTCAGCGCCAATGCGAGTTCGTACAAGGCATTTTTTTTCTCGCCGCTGATCTCCGCCGCGAGTTTTACCGCCTGTTTCAAAGGCAACTCGGCCAGCAGCAGCGCCAGCGTGCGTTGCGCCGCCGCGCCGACCCCCGCCTCTTTTTGGATTTCCGCACCGGACACCAGCAGCACGAATTCGCCTTTTTGTCGGTTGGCGTCGCCTTCGAGCCAGGCTTGCGCCTCGCCCAACGCGCAGGCGTGAATGCTCTCGAACAACTTGGTCAGTTCGCGCGCGAAAGTGATGCGGCGCGCATCGCCCAGCACGGTGCGCAAATCGGCGACGCAATCGAGGATGCGGTGCGGGGATTCGTAAAACACCAGCAAGTAGGGCAGCGTTTTTAACGCCTCCAGCCGGCGTCGGCGTTCGCCGGCGCCATGCGGCAGAAAGCCGTAAAACAGGAAATGCGCGTCCGCCAGCCCGGCGGCGGAAAGCGCGCACACTGCCGCATTCGCCCCCGGCAACGGCGTCACTTTATGGCCGGCGGCGCGCACTGCCGCCACCAAATGCGCACCGGGATCGCTGATCGCCGGGGTGCCGGCATCGGAAATCAGCGCCACCGATTGCCCTTCCTGCAACCGCTCAATAATCTTCGCCCCGGCGCTGCGCTCGTTGTGCTCGTGCAGCGCCACCAGCTTGGCTGCGATGCCGTAATGGTGCAACAGCCTGCCGCTGTCGCGGGTGTCCTCGGCGGCTACTATATCGACGCCGCGCAGCATATCCAGCGCGCGCAACGTAATATCCCCGAGATTGCCTATCGGCGTGGCAACGACATACAACGTTCCGCCGACTGCTTGATGCGATTCCAGATGCACCGTCTCGCTCTCCTTTTCGTTTTTCCGCGGTCCGCCGGGCGACCGAATGGCGGACATAGTGACAGCTTACCGGCAGTCTGCGCAAGCCCAACCTAGAAACCTCCGTTGACCGCTTGCTAAGATGCGTAACATGGTAGTTCTAAACAACTTCGTTATCTATTTTGTGTACCCGTTTGGTGAGAACGCTACGGGCTGGATTGCACGGTTTTCCGGGCGCATGGCGGCGTTGCAACTACAAGAGAAGGGAATGGAATGACCATTCCGCGTCGTTGCGCCTCTTGTGCCCAGGCCGTAAGGCCGTCGGGTATGCCATGCGCCCGGAAAACCGCACACTCCAGCCCGTTCAACGGAGGTTTCTAGGTTCAAAGAGGTTGACCAAAAGGCCATATACTCCGCTTGTTGTGCAATCCCCCCTGCGACATTCCGGCTCTCCTGAAAACTTGACGATAAAATTGGGGTTGACGGCAGTGCCGCCGTCATGGATACTTGAAAAAAACGCGGCTGGATTTCCAATTCACCCATTAATAAGAGAGGGTTTAAATGATTGACATTCTGAAAATTATGCATATTGCCAGCGCATCACGGCAAAGCAACTTAACCGGGGGCGATATAGAAAAGGCGCTCGCCATCATCGAGTGGCAAAAGGACACCCTTAATAAGGCGCGGGCTGCCGGTGGGGAGCTTCAGCCTTCCGTTCAAGCACTTTCAGACTATCTCACCTGCGACCAGGGCGACAACATGGCGCGCATGTATGCAACCCAAATGCTTAAGGAGGCGAAGCTTGAGTGGTTTGTTTTTAAAAGCATTCAGGAGTGGCTAATCTGCATCAATTATGTGATCCAACGCGCTCCCGACTATCTCCCCAGCGCAGCGCACTTCCCCATGTCAAAGCTCTTTGTCTTTTTCATGTACACCCCTTCGGGCGCCAACCTGTTTCGCCTGAAGAAATTCAACGACCTGTTGACCGACATCCTGAAAGCCTGGTGCGCTTACCTGGATTCCGAAGCTTCCAGGAGCGTTCTGAACCCAACGGAGGCGGTTCCGGCGACATCCGGTTGGCTATCGCCGGATGCACAAACCGCCTTATGCCTCGCACAGTATGCCAACTACAAAAACAAAGACAACCCCGACATGCCCTACTGGGGGTTCGTTTCGTACAACGACTTCTTCCACCGCGAGATCAAGCCGGAACTGCGTCCCATCAACGACCCCGAGGACGAATGCGCCATTGTCTCGGCAAATGACGGCACCGTCTACCGCATTGCAAGAAATGTGGAGAAATGCGCTGAGTTTTGGGCGAAAGGGCAGGATTACTCGCTGGTGGATATGCTTGATAAAAGCCAATACACAGATGATTTTGTTGGGGGCGATGTCATGCAGTCATTCCTTGACGGTTCGGACTATCATCGGTGGCATGCGCCCATCAGCGGCAAAGTCGTTGAAGCCAAGGTGATTCAGGGGCTTACCTTTAGCGAGCTGCTCTCCGAGGGGCTTGATCTGTCGGCAGGCACGATGTCTCAAGGGTATGAAGCCACGGTGAACACGCGCGGTTTGATCATTATTGAGAATGAACATTGCGGCAAGGTGGCGGTCATCCCCATCGGCATCACGGAAATCTCCTCCATAACCATACATGACAACATAAAAGTCGGCTCCTTTGTGAAAAAAGGCACTGAGTTGGGCTATTTCAGCTATGGCGGCTCTTCCATGGCGTTGGTCTTCCAAAAGGGGATGATTAAGTCGTTTCAAGCCAAAGAACCAAAGGAGGATTTCCCCATTCCCTCCTGTAAAGGCGAGGGGAATTGCCACGCCAATGAGGGTTGCCTGCTCATGGGGGCAAAGATAGCGGAGGCGAATTTGCTTAAAGTCGCTTAGTCACTTATCGACCAGGTCTTTACGTTTTTTGCGAAAAATGTGTCGTAGCTCAAGCACTGGCGCGGTTCTCCGGCCAAAATGCTTTCACCGCAGAGACGCAGAGGCGCAGAGAAACCACAGCGTCTCTGCGTCTCTGCGGTAAATATTTTGGGGTTCCGGCTTGTCTGGCTTAGGACGAAGGGAAAAAATCTGCTGGGCTGTTACGGAAAATCAAGAAAAAAGGTGTGGGCGTCAGCTATGGCGATTCCCCTTTGGAAAACTTCAATTAATTAATAAGAAAGGATATTTGCATGACTACAACTTCGCTTAAAGGGGCCATCCCCGCGGAATTCACCCCCATCACAAACCGCGACCTCTCGAATTTGGATGCCGACAAGGCGGCTGTCGCCGCGCTGGGACAGGGCGCCACCAATGTTGAAATGTTCACCCTTCCCCTCTACATGTGCGCGATGACCTCATTGCAAGGCACCCACGAGATCAACGCCAAAGACACCGACTATTACAAAGGGCGCATCTGGCCGGGAATGGCCACTGCAGCCCAACTGAATCTCACCACCAACCAGCAGGCCTACAATACCATCTTCAGCGTGTTCATTCAGGAAATGCTGCACCTGCAACTGGCGGCAAACCTCACGACGGTGCTGGGCGTGACGCCCAAATTCTTTGACGGCACATTGCTGGAAAACGCTGAAAAGGGGTGGAGTTCCTACGGGGCGGACAAATCCGTCATCCCCCATATCATAGACTTGAAGGACACCCTCAACGCCGCTACGGTCAAGGTCAACTTAGATGAACTGAACAGCGACCAGATCACGCTCTTCTTGGCCATTGAGCAGCCCCACGAGCTCGCGCGCAAGAACATTAAGCCGGACGCCCTGGACAAATATTTCCCCGCCGTCCCCTTTGCCGGCTGGACGGCTTCGAGCACGGAGGCCGACCTGCCCCTGTTCGGCACCATCGGCTGGATGTACTACTGCCTGTTGAATTACCTGAGCATGGAATACACCGATGGGCAAAATCTGTGGGAAAAAATGTTCACCCCCGCAAACATAAGCAAGCAACGCGACCTCTTCAACGTGAATTCCTCCAGCCATCAGCCTGAATATCCGAAAATGCCGGGCAGCATCACCGTGCAAGCCACGCGGGCCGCGGCAGTTGAGGCAATCAAGATTATCGCGGGCATTTGCGACCAGGGCGAGGGGGGAATCAGCCAGCTCCTCGAAGAATTCAGCCGTCATTTCAAGAGCCGGAGCGCGCTCGACAGCCGGAACGCTCCCGACGCCGAAAGCAACTATGTGAATCTGCAATTCCAGCCCGACAATCTGGCGCTACAGCAAGACTACCCCTCCTATGATGCCAACGGCGCGGCAACCGGAGGTTCAAGCGACGGCTATGCGCGGACTTCGGGCGATGCCTTCGATCACTGGGCGCGCTTTGACAGCTTGAACGCGCTTATCAAGAAACCTGACTTCCTGACCTGGTCGCAATGGTTTTCCGCCGGAAAACGCTGGAATGCGTCTGACCTGATAAACGCGGACTACAACCCGGCAACCGCGTCCAAAAAAATCCCTTCCCCGGAAGATGTCGCCAACGCCCTTAATGAACTGAAAACCTCAAGCAAGTCGGACCTCAGCAAGGTCGTTGTGGGCGCAATAGAAGGCATCAATCGCGTCCTCACCCAATCATGGGGCGATCCTACAGTCAGCTTTCCCTACCCATCGATGGCCGGTTCAGGCGACCGCATGTCCTTCTATTGGGCGGTGTTTGGCGAGGCGCCCGACCTTTCGAAGGGCGTTGGCGAGCCAAGCCCCGACTTGCTTTACCACGCCTGCCAGTCCATGGATTACGAGAAACCCGGCGCAAGTTGCGCCGCCATGGAGGTCTATCACACCTGCCGGGGTTCCAACTCCTGCAAGGCGCAGGGCGGTTGCGGTTTTGTCCAGTCCACGCAAGGCGGCGGCGGTTGCGGGGCGCCGCGCGTCACGAACGCCAAGCTGCATGCGGGCAATTTGTGCGGCGGTCCTACGCCAAAAGGACAATACACCGCGCCAAACGACAACAAATGCGGAACTTTTGGCGGCTGCGCCGTGCCCATTTCCGCCTCGCAACTTTATCCCAGCGCGGGTGTTATGCAGCTTGAAGATGTCATCGGCGGCGCAACGGCGCCTCTGGGAGATTTGCCCTTCGCCATTGGGGATTCGGTATACGACATTGCTTGGGAGGCTTACACCAAGGTTATGCAGGGCAACCAGCAGGACCCAGGCAAAAAACCTGCGCCCACCACGTTGCGCATCGCCCTGCCGCCATCAACCTGAGATACTTGGATATGTCCGCAAAACAACAGCTCAAGGAACCGCGGTTGGGTTTGCCCAACTTGGGCTTTGGCGTCGGACTTCGCACGCAACACCTCCCGGACATTGTGTCCGGGGGGGCGCGCGTGGATTGGTTCGAAATCATTTCCGAAAACTTCATGGATCATGCGGGCTACGCCAGCCAGGTCGTCGATCGGCTGGCGGGGGAGCTACCCATCGTGATGCATGGCGTATCCCTGTCGATTGGAAGCACGCATCCCTTCAACCGGGACTATCTCGATAAACTGAAAAAACTTGCCGACCGCGTCCGCGCCGTTTGGATTTCAGACCATCTGTGCTGGACCGGACTCGGCAGCCACAATTCCCACGATCTCCTGCCCCTGCCGCTACACGAGGAATCGCTGAAACATGTCACGCAACGGGTGCATGAAGTGCAGGACTTTCTTGAACGTCCGTTGGTTATAGAAAACCCCAGCAGCTATGTCCAATACCGCTTTTCCACTATGCCGGAATGGGAATTTATCGCCCGGCTGGCGGAAGCGACCCAATGCGGACTCTTGCTTGATGTGAACAACGTTTACGTCAGCGCTCACAACCATCGTTTCGACCCCGAGCATTACATTCGCGCTTTGCCCCATAAGCAAGTGGTGCAAATCCATCTGGCGGGGCCGACCCACTGCGGCGAATACATGATCGACACCCACGACGCGCCTGTGCCGAGCCGCGTTTGGGAGCTTTACGCCTTGGCGCAGGCCTTGACGGGAGGCGTCTCAACCCTGCTCGAATGGGATGCCCAGATACCCGACTATCCCGACTTGCTGGCCGAACTCGACAAAGCGCGGCGCTTGATGTCCACGGGCGAATTGCCGCCGCAAGCCGGGGTTGCGGAATCGTCCCTGCTCGATGGACAGCTTCCGCCGCTTTCCACCCCCATCGATTTCCAGTTGGGCCATTTTCCCGATGAAGAAAAGTCCATTGCCCTTCATGGATTCTAACGCCCCTCCCCATTCACCCGACCTCGCCACCACCCAAAGTTGGATGATGGCGGCTATTTCCGCGCCTAGAGGATTGCCGGAAGGTTTGGCGCGCGCCCAAAAAGCATACGGCTGGGAGATTGAAGACGTAATCGTCGCGCCACCGGGAATCTCCCCGCATAAACGGCTCGATATTTATGCCCAAGGATACTGGTTGCGGCTATTCGCCTGCTTAAAGGCGGATTACCCGACCCTGCAAAGATTGTTGGGAGAGCCGCTTTTTGAGTTTTTCGCCCGCGCCTATCTGACCAACCATCCATCCCGCAGCTTCTCCCTCTATGATCTCGGCAACGGTTTCGCCCAGTTTCTCAAGCAATCCCAAAGCGCATCCGCCAAAGCGGCGGACAACGGCGCGCTCAATTTCCCCCTTGACCTGGCATTGATCGAACAGGCCATTGCCGCCTCGTTAAGAGCGACAGGCCTCGAAGGCGCAACATGGCAGACCGTAGACCCACACGACCTGCTGCTCGGCGGAAACGTCGAAGTGCAGCTTCCCGCCACCACCCGCCTCCTGATGGCCAACCATCCTTTAAGCGTTTTCCTGCAATGGTTTGACGGCAACGACCCGAGCGGGCAAGCGGAATCGCGTCCCAGTTACATTTGCGTCAAACGGCGGCATTTTCGCGTAAGCTGCCAGGAATTGTCCGACTGGCAATACCATTTCCTGCTTTCCGCACAGGACACGGCGCGCCCCCTCATCGATTGCGCCAACAACGCAGCCCGCCAAACCCAACGTCCCGTGCATGAAATACTCGCCCTGCTTGCCTTCTGGCTCCCCGCAGCCCAGAGCGAAAGCATGCTGGAATTGAGAAGGAATGCTGCGGAGAACCCCGATGGGGCGGATGAAAAGCAATGATCCTTGGCAACTGCTCAGGGGCTAGGGGCTACGCGAGAACATCCGTCGGTGAAGACAGCCCTGTCTTTCGCGTCCCAATGAGTCTGGTCAGCTAAATTGATGGACTGATAATCATGTTCGGTGATGGCAAATATTCAAAACAAGCCCAGTCTGCATGGTTGTAAGCGCGAAAGTGCCGCACTTACAACCATGCACCAT
>JBAYVP010000106.1:0-14643 GCA_041674485.1 Sulfuricellaceae bacterium | reverse complement strand
GTTGCATGTGTTTTTATGGGTTTTCCGGAGTGCTGCGCGGCTTGGGGTGGAAATTCTTACCATGGCATTTACGATGGATTATAAGCCATTGATTTTTCGTTATGGAGGGTTGTTGTTTTGGGGTAAAATAATTTTGCCACCCCTCGCCAGCCCTTGCTACGCAAGGGCTGCAGCGCAACGCAAATGGCTCAGCATTGCACTTCGTCTTTTTCTCCCCCGGACAGGGATGCAACGCGGGCAAAAATACGCGTTTTTTTGGGTGACGGCGTTCCATTGTCGTAACAAATGGAATAGTATCTCGCCACCGTGACCAGCACCGTATTATCGTGGCGATAACGTGAAAAATACTCAACTACTGATTTTGGGCATAGGCAACATTTTGTGGGCAGACGAAGGCTTTGGCGTGCGCTGCGTCGAAGCGATGAATGCCGCCTACCAGTTTGGCAATGATGTGACGCTGATGGATGGCGGCACTCAGGGGCTGTATTTGCTACCCTACCTTGAAGATGCGCGCCGCCTGATCGTATTCGATGCCGTGGATTACGGCATGAAGCCGGGTGAGATGGTAATCGCGCAGGACGACGAGGTGCCGCGTTTCATGGGCGTCAAAAAGATGAGCTTGCATCAGACCGGCTTTCAGGAGGTCATTGCCTGTGCGGCGCTGGGTGGCAAGCTGCCTGAATCCATGGTGCTAATCGGTGTGCAGCCGGAACAACTGGACGATTTCGGCGGCAGCCTGCGTGAGCCGGTCAAGGCGCAAATCCCGTCTGCGCTGCACATCGCGCTGGAATGGATGGAACGCTGGGACATCCCTTATGCGCCACGCACGACTCCAGTTGCAAGCCGAAGTTTTAACGGCGACCTGCTGGACATGGCAACTTATGAAGCTGGACGCCCCTCGGCGGATAGTGCCTGCCGCTTTGGCGACGAGCGTTTTTTTGCAGTCTCAGGCGGGAGTTGACCCCATGTGCATAGGCATCCCGATGCAAGTCACCGAGGTTGAAGAACTGTTTGCCTGGTGCGACGGGCGCAACGGACGCAAACGTATCAACACCATGCTGCTCGGCAACGTTAACCCCGGAGATTGGTTGCTGACGTTTCTGGATAGCGCGCGTGAAGCCATAGACGCAGAACGTGCGGCCACGATTAATTCCGCGCTGGAAGCGCTCGAACGGATAGCCGCCGGTCGGGACGATTTCGATGACTGCTTTGCCGATTTGATCGGCAGAGAGCCGCAACTTCCCGACATTTTCCGACCTGATTTTGTGCGCAAGGAATAGTCGTTTACCCGCCCAATGATGTCAAAACCTGACAAGAATTCGTTTGTAATCGGGTTTTGTGGTAATGGGCAATGGGCAATGGGCAATGGGCAATGGGTAATGGGTAATGAGGAATGGGTGATGAAAGCCACCTCTCATCACCCATCACCCATCACCCATCACCCATCACCCATCACCCATAGCCCATAGTCCATTCCCCTTTTTGGTTCCGGCAATTGTCCGGCTTAGGAAAATTATGAATGCAACTATTGCCTGGAAACCGCCGCGCTCAGCCATGAGCAATAACTTCGGCGGACTGCTGGATAAATTGGTGGAGAGGCACGGCATAGCCGATCTCGACCCGACCGGCTTTCAGGCTTTCTTGAACGAACCTGGCGTTGGCGTCGTGTTATTTACGGAAGAGCCGGATACGGCGGCTGAAAGCTGGGACATGGCGGTGATCTTCCCCGAATTGCTGGCGGCAATCGGCGTCGGGCGCGCCGCCGTGGTGCGCCCGGAAAGCGCCGGGATAGTGCGGACGCGTTTTGGCTTGGGACGTTTGCCGGCATTATTGTTCCTGCGCAAAGGCGGCTATGTCGGCGCCATCGAGGGGTTGCGCGATTGGTCCGCGTTTATCGCCGAATGCACCGCCATGCTGCAAAAACCAGTCAGCCGCGCGCCCACGGTGTTAACCCAAGGATAACGTCATGAGAGATTTTTCCATTCCTGTCGTTGTCTTCGGCGCCGGCTCCCAGCCCGAAGCGGAAGCGGTGGATTGCCTGCCGCTCCCGCACGAAATGGCAACTTTTTCCCAGCCCATTCACCACCTCGAAGCAGAACCGGAAGTTTTGGCCGGCGCCTGCGCGGTGATGGAAAATCTGCGCGCCGCGATGCTTGCCGGGAGCGATGCGAGCATTGAATTGCTCGGTCTGCCGCCCAAGGTGGTTGAGTTGATTAACCAGTCTTTGGGACACGGCGAAGTTAGCGTGCTGGTGCGCGAGCCGAGCAATCTGCATATTCAGGAAACGGTGTTCGCCGGAGTCTGGCGCGTGCAGGAAGTCTCCGGGGATGGCGGGGTGCGGCGCGATGCGTTGCTTGCCTGCGCCATTCCAGCCGAAGTGCGGCTGTCCGCCTTGTCGGGCGCAACCAGAGGCATCTGCGCGCCGCCGCTACGCGAGGGCATCATGAACGCCCCCGCCATTCTCAACGAGTTGCGGGAACGCTCAAACGAATATCAAGCCGGGCAGCCTGCGCACGTCATCAATTTGTCGTTGCTGCCCATGTCCCCGGAAGACCTGGAATACCTGTTCGAGGCATTCGGCGCCGGGACGGTGAGCATCCTGTCGCGCGGCTATGGCAACTGCCGCATCACCAGCACGCGATTGGCCCATGTGTGGTGGGTGCAGTATTTCAACAGTTCGGATCAAATCATCCTCAACACCATTGAAGTGGCGGACGTGCCCGAAGTCGCCCTGGCCGCAGCTGAAGACTATCGGGACAGCGCCGAACGGCTGGGCGAGTGGTTAGCCGTCATGCGCGAACAGATGCCGCATGTTTGAAGGCTCTTATCTCGGTGACAATAGCAAAATCAATGCGCAAACCCAGTTGGAATGCGGCATTTGCTGGTGGGTCTATGACCCGGCGGCAGGCGATTCAGCCGCACATATCTTACCAGGCACGCCGTTTTTTGCGCTGGCGGCACACTGGCGTTGCCCGAATTGCGATGCGCCGAAACACAAATTCATGGTGCTGAAAGAATGACACCTAGAGTGCGGAAACTTGAGGCCGCATTTAGCGAAATCGCACGAACGCGGATGGCCGACATACCCATTATCAACCCGGCGCTACGGGTCGAGGCGGTTGGCTTTCGCGAGTGGGAAGGGCGCTGGATAGGGGTGTTGGTGACACCCTGGACCATCAATCTGGTGTTGTTGCCCGGCCAGGACGCAGCGCTTATTCCGTTGGCGTTGGATGAAAAGGCCGTGTGGCATTTTCCCTCCGGCGCGTATGAATTTATGGGGCTGAACGAGCCGGCAATCGGACCATGCCACATTTGTTCATTGATCTCGCCGGTGCCGGACTTCGCCACGCACGATGAAGCCTTGGCGGTAGCCCAAGAGATCGTCATCGCCTTGTTCGCCGGGAGCGCAGACAACCCGCACCTCAAGGATGAAACCATCCGTCTAACAAACGTGTCGCGGCGCGATTTTTTGCGCATGTCATTTACGCGTGGCGAATCCAGGATAACATGACCCATTCAGGCAAACTGAGTCTGCGCATCGTGTGGGACGGCAATATTGTGCTCGGCGTTGATCTGAAATCAACACGCCCCCAAGCCTACCGGCTGCTGGAAGGACGGTCGCCGGACAACGCCGTTCAGATGGCGCCCCTGTTGTTTAGCGTATGCGGCAAAGCACAGCAAGCGGCGGCCATGGCTGCGGTGTCTGCGGCGCAAGGCGGCGAATTGCCGGGCGAACGGGCGCTTGAGCGCAGCGTGGCCTGCGAGGCGATGCAGGAAAGCTTGTGGCGCTTGCTGCTGGACTGGCCGGGCTTGCTGGGCTTGCCGCAAGAGCAGCGGCAGTTTGTGCATTGGCATGGCGCACTGAATGCCATTGCCGCCGGACAGGGCAACGCTGAAATTTTTCTGGCTGAACTGCTTCAGGTATTGTTAGGCGTGACGGTTGCAGAATGGAAGCAACTCGATTCATACGCCAAATTGAGCGCATGGCGGAATGCGGGGCAGGGATTATTCGCCCCCGTTTTTGCCGCTCTGGAGTGTGAGGAAGAACGGCTGGAATTCGTCGGCGAGCCTACATACTGCGCATTGCAGCCGAACTGGCGGGCAACCGACATCTGGCAAACATACGCCGGCCATTTCGACCATGAATTTGCCGCCATGCCGCTTTATGGCGGCAAGCCGATGGAAACGGGAGCGCTGGCGCATAGCCAATACACTCCGTTGCTGCAAGACATATTGCGCAAGCGCCCGTCCAGATTGTCGGCGAGAGTCATAGCCCGGCTCATCGATTTACTGGATAGCGCCGAAGCGCTGGCGCATGAAAATATTATGCCTTGCGCGGGGGAAATTGTCCGGTTGGATTGCCCCCAGCAGGCGCACTGCCGCGTTGCAAATTGCTTGTGTGAGAATGACCACACGGCGCAATTTGCGCCTTGCATTGCATCCCGCTGGGAACAATCCAATCCGGACAATTTCCCCCGCGCAAGGCATGACGGACGCATCCAGCACATTTGCGCGTCTGATGCCACCGGCTTATCTGTCGTGCGAACGGCGCGCGGCATGCTTTTGCACCATGTGCGCATCGAAGCCGGGCGGGTTGCGCAGTATCTGACCGTGGCACCCACGGAATGGAATTTTCATCCGCAAGGCGCATTGGCAAGCGATCTTGGCGGCCTGAAGGAAAGCGATGCGGTGCGCTTAACGAACACCGTTAAACATTACGTGTTATCGCTCGACCCCTGCGTAGAGTACGAAATCGAGATTGCCCATGCATGAAATGTCACTGGCCGAAGGCATCGTACAGATCGTTGAAGATGCGGCGCGCACCGATGGCTGCGTAAAAGTCAAAGCCGTGTGGCTGGAGATCGGCCAGTTGGCAGCGGTGGAAAAGGAAGCGTTGCGTTTTTGTTTCGAAGCGGTGACGCGCGCTACAATCGCAGAGGGCGCGCGCCTGGAAATCATAGAAATGCCGGGGCAGGGCTGGTGCATGAAATGCGCATGCAATGTGGCCGTCGCGGCGCTGTATGAACCTTGCCCCGCCTGCGGCAGTTACCAGATACAAGTGACGGGCGGCAACGAAATGCGCGTTAAGGAGCTTGAAGTCGAATCTGGATAAATTTGATCGTTTCCACGCTTCGCGCTCATCGTTACGCATAAGTGGAGCGTGGGAACGAGGTTAAGCGCGCTTTTATCCAAAGGGCGCGAGAGCCGCGACTGTCAACGAACGCGCCATCGTGTATTGCCCAACACCGAATGTGCCGTGACGGCGGGCTACGAAGTTGGCCGCAGCGCTGTATCATGCCAGCGTTTCACCGCTTCCAGGCGCGCTGCCTGCACTTGGTCGCGGATTGTCAGGGGATTGTCGCCGGCTAGTCGCGCCACTGCACCGGCGTCAATTCCGGCGGCGGCATGCAGCGCGGCGCGCAGGTAGTCGGCATGAGGGAATGGTCGGTTTTCGTAGCCGCCGCGACCGCAATAATCGGCGGTGCAGGCTTGCAGGAAATGTTCGAAGCGTTGCGGCTGGCGTAGCGCGTCGGTGTCGAGCAACAGTTTCAGCAGGGTTGCGGGGCGCAGTTCATCGGCGCGGTGCGGCAGGCAGTGAAAGCGTGCGACCACTAGCGCCAGTTCGCGGCAATCGCCGGGGACGCGCAGGCGGCTGCACAGCGGCTTGACCAGCGCGGCGCTGCGCAGTTCGTGGGCGATGTGGCGCGGCCATTCTTCCCTGGGCGTGGTTCCCTTGCCCAGGTCGTGCAGCAGTACGCTAAAGCGCACCGCCAACGCATAACCTTGCGCGGCAGCATAGTCCAGCCCCAGCAGGGTGTGGACGCCGGTGTCCACTTCGGGGTGCCAGCGTTGCGGCTGGGGCACGCCGAACAAGCGTTCCACTTCGGGCAGGATGCGCGCCAGCGCGCCGCATTCGCGCAAGGCCAGCAACATGCGCGACGGAGTTTGTTCCATCAGGCCGCGCGCCAGTTCCTGCCATGCCCGCTCCGGCACCAGCGCATCGATTTCGCCGTTTTCCACCATGGCGCGCATTAGCGCCAGCGTTTCGTCGGCGATGCGAAAACCGAAGCGGGCGGCGAAGCGCGCCACGCGCAGGATGCGCACCGGGTCTTCGACAAAGGCCGGGCTGACGTGGCGCAGGATGCCGGCGCGAAGATCAGCCAAGCCGCCATAGGGGTCGATAAATAGCCCATCGCTATTCTTGGCGATGGCGTTGACGGTGAGATCGCGCCGCGCCAAATCCTGCTCCAGCGTCACGTCCGGGCTGGCATACACCTGGAAGCCCTTGTAGCCGCGCGCCGTCTTGCGCTCGGTGCGGGCAAGCGCATACTCCTCATGGGTTTCCGGGTGGAGAAACACCGGGAAATCCTTGCCGACCGGACGGTAGCCCCGGCGCACCAAGTCTTCCGGGGTGGCGCCGACCACCACGTAATCGCGATCCTTCACCGGCAGCCCGAGCAGTTCGTCGCGCACCGCGCCGCCGACGCTGTAAATTTCCATGCGTTTTCGCTTGAGCTAATTGTCGGCGTCGCCGATGAACGCGCGCGGATGGCGGGATGGCATCAACCCCAGGCACACCGGCGCTTCGACTTCCAGCGGCATGGGCGCAAAGCCGAATACTTCGGGGAACGGGCAGTTGCAGACGGAATCGGTTTTCAGGCTGAGATAGTTGTCGCGAGTGAGCACTTTCACCGGCGAGAACTCCATCGCCCACGCCTGAAAATAGGACAAAGAATCGCCCAGCGGCACGATCAGGCGTTTTAGCCCAAGCACCGATGCGACATGCTCCACCAGTTGTTTCAGGGTGTAGACCTGCGGGCCGCACAGGTCGTAAGCGTTGCCATACGTGGCGGGATTGGCCAGGCTGACGGCAAAGGCGCGAGCGACATCGCTCACGGAAACCGGCTGTAATTTGGCATGAGCGCTGCCCAACGGGAGCACCGGCGTCCATTGCAGCAGCTTGCCGAACAAATTGAGAAAGTCGTCGCCGCAGCCGAAAATCACCGAGGGACGAAAGACCGTGACCTGAAGCGCCGCGCCGTGCGCCTCGCGCACCAGCGCTTCGCCGCGTCCCTTGCTTTTCAGGTAGTTGCTCAATCCCTCGGGCGATGCGCCCAGCGCGCTCATGTGCAGCAGACGCTTGACGCCGGCTATGCGGCAGGCTTCCACCACCTTGCGCGGCAGTTCGACATGGTTGCGCTCGAAATCGCCGGCTTTGCGTTCGTGCAGGATGCCGACCAGATTGATCACCGTGTCCATGCCGGCAAATTGGCGCGCCAGTTCGGCGGGATCATGCACATCGCTTTTGCGGATATCCAGATCGGGCAGGACGAAAAGATGCTTGCAACGGCTGGGGTGGCGCGTAGCCAAGCGCAATTGATGGCCTTCCTTGTACAACTGGTTGATCAGATAGTTGCCGACAAAACCGCTGCCGCCCAACAGGCAAATCTTGCGAATTTCCATGACTAATCCCTCCCTTAAAATTCAGTAGGTATGCATCGTACATCTTCGCATATGGGCAGAGCGGAATACAGATTTTTTCGGGAATTTGAAGAAAAAATGGCATTGACTGGAAGCACGCGCTCAAGGATACTCAAAAAGCGTATAGTTGGATTTTTTAGCGTTTGTCCCAAAGGCACGTTAATGACTATCACCGAAAAAATCAGTGCAACCGGCAAAGATGAGGAATTGGAAGACATTCGTGACATCATTGCTGCCCGTGGCGTTACGGAATGCGATGTGGATGAGGCCGTTTCCTGGGCGCGTTCGTCGTCCTGATGCGGGTTAGCCGCGAAGCTGCCCGCGAACTATGTGCCTGTTTTGGCTTATCCGAAATTCGGATTGTCACCCTCTCTGAGTAAGTTCCCTATGAGCGCTTTACCGATAGTTTTCGTGCGTGTCTTTTGAGCTTTCTAGGATAATGCAGGCATTCCATCCTGTGAGGTAGTGCTATGCCGACCATCAGCATGTTTTATGGCATTCTGATATCGATGTATGTTTTCGATACCGAGAAGCATCATCTGCCGCATATTCATGCGCGTTATAATGAGTTCAAAATTTCGATCGGTATTCCGAACGGTGAGGTGCTGGAGGGAAGCCTTCCTTCCCGGCAGATGAAACTTGTGCAGGCATGGATAGAACTGCATCAAGATGATTTGATGGCTGACTGGTTTCTTGCATCCAGCGGCCAGACGCCCTTCAAGATTGATCCGTTACGTTAAGGAGTAGGCGATGACCCCCGATGTTGTGCAGGTGAAAGCGCAGCTTGATTATTCTCTCGATGTTGTTTTTGCGAATGGGGAATGCCGCAGGTTCGATATGAAGCCGTATTTGTCTTATCCGGCTTGGTCGAAGCTTACGGAAGCCAATTGCTTTATGAAAGCGCATGTTGCTTACGGCACTGTGGTGTGGACTGACGAGATCGATCTGTCGCCCGATACGCTCTATTTACGGGGTGAAATAAGGCACGATTAATCGGGGCTATGGTTGATGCCTCACGCAATGGGGTGGGCGTTCCGGTGTGCTGGAATGCAAGACTTGACCCCGCCGCTGTGACCCCGCCGCTTTGCGCCAGCGACGCGAATACTTCAACCTAGAAAGCTCAGTTGACCGCTTGCCAAGATGTGTAACATGGTTGTTCTAAACAGCTTTGTCATGTATTTTGCATTCACCCGTTTGGTGAGAGCGCTACGAGCTGGATTGCACGGTTTTCCGGGCGCATGGCGGCGTTGCAACTCCTCAGAATGGAACAAACCATTCTTCGTCGTTGCGCCTTGCCCTGCACCCGGAAAACCGCACACTCCAGCCCGTTCAACTGAGCTTTCTAGGTTCAACAGCCATAAATAGCCGACCTCAATGGATACCTCCACCCCCCTAGCCCCCAACGGTTTCCCCGCAGCGATAGACCATTTACGCCATTTTTCCCCGTTCGACCGGATGGCGGCGGAGCACCTGAAATTCCTGGTGGAACGTCTCAAGCTGGGGTATTACGCTCAGGGGGAGGTGATCGTGTCGCCCGACCGGCGCGAGGCGGCGCGCTATTTCATCGTAAAGCAGGGCGCGGTGTTGTCGGAGCAGGGATTTTCCCGCGACGGCAAGGAGGATACGCGCTGGGAAATGACCGAGGGGGAGTCGTTCCCGTTGAGCGCGTTGCTGTCGAATAGTGCTTCCGGCAGCACTTACAGTGCCAAGGAGGATACCTTTTGCTATGAGCTGGCGGCGCGCGATTTCGCCGAACTGCTGACCCTCAGCCCGCAATTCCAGGAATACTGCACGCGGCGCATGGCGCACTTGCTGGAGCAATCCAAGCAGGCGATCCAGGCGCAATACGCCAATTCGAGCAGCGGCCAGCAATCCATGGATAGCCCGCTGTCCGGCATCGTGCGGCGCGCGCCGGTGACGTGCGCGCCGGATGCGCCGGTGCGCGCGGTGCTGGCCGCGATGCGCGAGGCCGGCATCGGCTCCATGGTCGCCACCGAAGACGGCGCGCCGGTCGGCATCTTTACGTTGCACGACGTGTTGAACCGGGTGGTACTGGCCGGGATAGACCTCGATCGGCCTATTATCGGCATCATGAGCACCGCGCTGGTCAGCCTGCCGCCCAGCGCGCCGGCGCACGAAGCGGCGCTGCTGATGGCGCGGCACGGCTCGCGCCATATCCTGGTGTGCGACAACGGCAAGCTGGTCGGCGTGGTTTCGGAAAAAGACCTGTTCTCGCTGCAACGTATCGGGTTGCGCCAGATCAGCAGCGCCATCCGCAACGCTGCCGACCTCGACACGCTCAAGCAAGCCGCCGACGACATCCGTCAACTGGCGCACAACATGCTCGCCCAGGGGGTCGCTGCGGAACAGCTCACCTTGTTCATTTCCACCCTTAACGATTTGCTCACCGAGCGCATCATCGAACTCGAATGCAACGCCGCCGGCCCCTTGTGCCAAGCCGGCCTGTGCTGGCTTGCGCTGGGCAGCGAAGGCCGGCTGGAACAGACCCTCAACACCGATCAGGATAACGGCATCGTCTTCACCGTGCCGCAAGGCGCGACGGCGGAAACGGTGCGGGCGCTGTTGCTGCCGCTGGCCAGGCGCATTAACGATGCGCTGGACGCTTGCGGCTTTCCGTTGTGCAAGGGCAACGTGATGGCGAGCAACCCGGAATGGTGCCTCAGTCTGGATGAATGGAAAGACAAGTTCGCCGACTGGATTTTTCGCGGCGACATGCCGGTGCTGCTTAACGCCTCGATATTCTTCGATTTTCGCCCGATTTACGGCAAACGCGAGCTGGCGCACGAACTGCGCGATTGGCTTAACGCCAAAATCAAGGACAACCGCCTGTTCCTGCGCAACATGACGCAGAACGCGCTGGACAACCGCCCGCCGCTCGGGCTGGTGCGCGATTTCGTGACGGGCGAGGGGCACACGCTGGACTTGAAATTCAACGGCATCACGCCGTTCGTCGATGCCGCGCGCATCTTTGGTCTGGCCGTCGGCGTGAACGAAACCGCGACTATCCGGCGTCTGCGCGCGGCGGGAGAAAATTGGCATATGGACGCCGGCGAAGTGGAAGGCTGGGTAGAGGCATTCCTTTATATTCAATTGCTGCGTTTGCGCCTGCAACACAGCCAGGCGGAAAGAAACGAACCGCTCGGCAACAAGGTGGACCCGGACACCCTCAACCACCTCGACCGACGCATCCTAAAAGAAGCCTATCGCCAGGGACGCCGCATCCAGTCGGTGCTGGAGAAGTATTTTCAGTTTTAACCTAAAATCCGTAGTTCAATCCGCAGATTACGCAGATTTTAGGCTCTAATGCAATAACAAACGACAACAAATTGTCGCTTGTGAAGTTGCGATTTTCAAGTGAAGGTCGCAATTTCTGCTAAGAATTTTTCACGCGAAGACGCGAAGCCGCGAAGAAGTGGGGGCGAGTAAGAGTGGGCGGTCTCATTCCCTACTCGCAAAATAAAGATACAGGTTCGGTTCTCTTCGCGCCTTCGCGTCTTCGCGTGAGTCGGTTTGGCTGTTCGCCAAAAGCGAACCTCTTTTTTCCAGCGCAGTCTGGAAAAAGGCCTAGTAACTTACCAGTCAAGTCGTTGCATTTTTTGCGAAGAATATGTCGTAGATCAAGCACTGGAGCGGTTCTCCGTGTGATTTTTTTCACCGCAGAGACGCTTCAGGCGCGGAGAAATACAACGGAGGATGAAACCATATAATGACTCTACAAAATCTCTGCGTCTGAAGCGTCTCTGCGGTAAATATTTTTGGTTCCGGCTTGTCCGGCTTAGAATAAAGCCAATAAGCTTCATAATTCAGTTTTTTTCTCCAGCCCATAGCGCGATAATTTGCTGCGCAAGCCGACGCGCGACAGCCCCAGTTCAGCCGCGGCGCGGGTCTTGTTCCAGCGCAAGCGTATCAGCGTTTCACGCAGCACGCGCGCTTCCAGCGTTTCCATGCGCTCCTTGAGGCTGCCGTTTATCCCGGAAAGTAGCTGCATGTCCGATGCCGCTTCTTCCGGTGCGGCCTGCAACACTTTTGCGGAAAACAAATGTGCGCCGATATGCGGCGATTCGCAAGATACCCCTATATATGAAATTTAGTCGATTCCTGATTGCTTTTTCCCGTAGAGGCTGTCATCATGACTGAAGTTGGTGGCTGCCTGCGGAAATTATGAGGGTTAACATTCAGTAATGCTAGTCCTGCCTCGGAGTCCAATCACCATGCCCGTGCCTGGAAGGCTGCGGCAGTCACGGAAAGTCTTAAAGTGCGCGGCTCTTTAAACTTTAGATTGGATTAGGAGTTATCATGAAAAAATACAGCATGTGCGTTGCCTTACTGGCTTTATTGCAATATTCGGCTGTCACATTGGCAGACCAAATTGTTACTTCAGCCGACCCCCTCCAAATTATTCAGGCTCGCATTAAAGAGCGCCTAGCCGGTAACATTGGGAACTACAAACAGATATGGGGAGATAGCAATCCTCTCATAGATAATCTGATAAAAAAATCCAAAGCCGATAATCCTTCCACGCTTCTGGAAAGTATTGCCAATGCAAAAAATACCAATTCTTTTGCTTCTGCCACCAAAACATGCATTGACAACATGGGGATGGCAAACAATGGTGCCTATTACAATGCTATTCGCGAATGCACCACGACCCATGCGGACAGAAACTATATGCATAATGTTGTTTACCCGTCTATTAACGCTACGATGATGGCCTCGGTATATAGTCCAGCAGTAGAAATTGGAACATTCCCGCCTGACTTCGTCTTTATGACTTTTTACGACCCCAGCGGTTATGCCAGCGAGTTTTTATCGATTTTTAATGCTACATACTGAGCCTACACTGCGGTCGGTTTACCATATGAAAACAGGTGCCAAGACGCCTGTTTTTTTGTTGCCCAATCCAAGAACTAAATATTGGTAGCGTAGAATTTGGGATACCTACGCAGGACGAAACCGAGCAAATAACTCTCGCAGCCCATACCCAGCGAACGCGGGTAATGGCGCTCTATATCGCAGGCATCCCGTTGAGAACGCTACCAAAATATTTGGAAGCTGTCCATTGAACCATTATTGGAAATCCTCTGACTATACTGGGGTGACAGAAGAATCTTGACTCATGCGAACGGCTATAAGGAGTGCCACCCTTTAAATTAGGTTTTTATTCAAAATAAGGGTAGCGTCTCCTTTTCCGTCCTTTCTCCCCTTTTCCACCGTCTATGTTCACTGTTACCAAAGGCGGGCGTACCGTGGTCAGGCTTGCATTGTTGAGATCACAAACAAAACACGCAAAGGGTCAAGTCTTCCTATCGCGCTTTCGCGGCTCCCTACTCAGTTTTTCTCCAGCCCATAGCGCGATAATTTGCTGCGCAAGCCGACGCGCGACAGCCCCAGTTCAGCCGCGGCGCGGGTCTTGTTCCAGCGTAGGCGTATCAGCGTTTCACGCAGCACGCGCGCTTCCAGCGTTTCCATACGCTCCTTGAGGCTGCCGTTTATCCCGGAAAGTAGCTGCATGTCCGCTGCCGCTTCTTCCGGCGCTGCCTGTAGCACTTTTGCAGAAAACAAATGCGCGCCGATATGGGGCGATTCGCTGAGTATCAACGCGCGCATGATTTCGTTTTGCAATTCGCGCACATTGCCCGGCCAGTGGTAGCGCCCCAGGCAATCCAGGGACTCGGGAGAAAATCCCGCCACGTCTTTGCCCATGCTCTGCGCGGCTGCGTTGAGCAAGTCGAAAGCGATCAGCGGAATGTCCATTTTGCGCTCCCGTAGCGGAGGCACCGGCAAGACGAATTGGGTCAACCGATAATAGAGGTCGGCGCGAAAACGCCCGCGCTGCACTTCTTCTTCGAGATCGCGGTTAGTCGCGGAAAGCACGCGCACATCCACCTTGCGCGAACGCGAGCTGCCGACCTGACGAATCTCCCCTTCCTGCAACACGCGCAACAGTTTGACTTGCAGCGCCGGCGACGTATCGCCTATTTCGTCCAGAAAGATAGTGCCGCCATCGGCCTGCTCGAACAAACCGATGCGATCTTCGAAAGCGCCGGTAAAGCTTCCGCGCTTGTGGCCAAACAGTTCGGATTCCAGCAATTGATCGGACATCGCCGCGCAATTTTCAATCACGAAGGCTTGTGCGCTGCGCGGGCTGGAATAATGAATGGCGCGCCCGAGCAACTCCTTGCCGGTGCCGGATTCCCCCGCGATATGCACCGCAATATTGCTGCCTGCCACGCGCGCCGCCATGCCCACTACGGCATTCAACGGGCTGGCTGCCGCACGGGTGATATGGGAAAAGGCAAAACAATTCTGCGACTTCTCGCGTCGGGTTTCCGGACGTCGGCGCGACGCCTGTTCAGCGGCGCTTAGTTCGAGATTCAGGTGCTGAGTCTGCTGTTGCAGGTTGTACAACTGTGCGGCGGCGCGCACGGTTAACAGCAGCGCCTTGGGGTGCCAGGGCTTCAGGATATATTGATAGACGCCCGCCTCGTTGAGTCCCGCGATAAAGTCATGGGCTTCGGCATATCCGGAAATGATGAGCCGCACCGTTTCAGGCCAACGCTCGCGCACCTCTTTCAAAAACTCGACACCCGTCGTTTCCGACATCCGCTGGTCGCATAACACCACCTGTATCATTTCATGCGCCATGATGGTGCGGCCATCATGCGCACCGGAAGCGGTGAATACGGTGAAGTCTTCTTCCAGAGCACGGCGCAAAGCCTGTTGCGACCACTCCTTGTCGTCAACAACCAAAACGGTGGGCAGCCCTCCCATCGACATATCCTCGGTAATTGTTCATCCGCCAACCAATTGAATCGTTCCCACGCTCCAGCGTCACTGCCACTTAAAGTTAAGCAAAAACCTGAGAAATAGACGACAATTCAGCAATTTGGAGTTTACCATGGAAAAAAAGAGCAGGCGATTGAAACGAGCCGCGCCCTTATCTCCAAGACGAAGCCTTCAAATGTCTGCATCGTTGAACTGGAGGCCTAATCTCAACTCAAATGCTGAACGCCCATTTTGAGTCTGGTCAGCTAAATTGATGGACTGATAATCATGTTCGGTGATGGCAAATATTCAAAACAAGCCCAGTCTGCATGGTTGTAAGCGCGAAAGTGCCGCACTTACAACCACGCACCATCG
>JBAYVP010000105.1:0-14704 GCA_041674485.1 Sulfuricellaceae bacterium | reverse complement strand
CTGGATTGCACGGTTTTCCGGGCGCATGGCGGCGTTGCAACTGCAAGAGAAGGCAATGGAATGACCATTGCGCGTCGTTGCGCCTCTTGTGCCCAGGCCGTAAGGCCGTCGGGTATGCCCTGCACCCGGAAAACCGCACACTCCAGCCCGTTCAACGGAGGTTTCTAGGATAATTCATTGTTTTTTCTCAGCGCCTCTGCGTCTCTGCGGTAAATATTTTTGGTTCCGGCAATAGTCCGGATTAGGTTGATGGACGATGTTGCATAACACCCAATTACGGCTATCTACGCCGACGTTGGAAACGCGTCTGGCGGATTTGTTGCATCGCCACGGCGGTGGGCGCGGCAAGGGCTTGCTGAGCATTACCGTGGCGTTGCCGGAACGTGCCTTCGACAGCTTGCCGTTCGGTCTGGACGAACACCATTATTGGGCAAATCCGGCGGAAGGCATATCGCTGTTCGGCGTGGGGCGCGCCGCCCAGGTCGAGACTCAGGGGGAAGGACGCTTTCGCGCGCTGGATGCGGCTTTCTCCGAATATCGTCGGCTGTGGGAAGCGTTGGATGTAGACGACATCGGCATCCAGCCGGCTGCACTGGCCGGTTTCGCATTCGACCGGAACCAGCGTGGCGCTTTTCTGCCGAATGCGCGCCTGACCGTGCCGGCATTGCTGTTGCAGCGGCATGGCGGGACATGCGCCGCGACCTTCAGTTGCGACCGGGAAAGCGCTGCGGCACATGTCCTCGCTGCCTGGATGAGGAACTGGCGCAGCCTTGCGGTTGCGCATTTCACGCAAGCGCCGCCTGTCGGCGCACTCTCCAGAATGAAAACCCAAGCGGCGGACGCAGCCTGGCTGGCGTTGGCGCAACAAGCGGTTGACGATATACGCTCGGGCGCCCTGAACAAGGTGGTGCTGTCGCGCCGGATGCACATGCGCGCTTGCCGGTCATTTGACCCGGCGGCGGTGATGGCGGCGTTGGCGGCGCGCTATGCGGATTGTTATCAGTTTTCCCACGCCGAAAACGGGCTGGGGGTGTTCCTCGGCGCAACGCCGGAACGTCTGGTGGCATTGCGCGGCGGGCAGGTCGTCAGCGAAGCGCTGGCCGGCACGGCATGGGATGCGGCCTCGCTGGAGCGCCTGTCCGACGACAAGAATTTGCGCGAGCACCGCTTGGTGCTCAATGCGATTGTGCGCGCGCTCGAAGCCGCGTGCAGCTTCCAGGAAATCCCGGCGCGCCCCAGCGTGCGCGAACTGCGCGACTTGTTCCATTTACGCAGCGTAGTCAAGGCCAGAGCCAAGCCGGACGTGACGCTGCTCAACCTGGTTGAACGCCTGCACCCCACCCCGGCGGTGGGCGGCCACCCCACGCGCCGCGCCCAGGACTGGCTGGCGTCCCACGGCGAAACCCGACCGGCCTGGTATAGCGGCGCGACCGGCTGGCTCGGGCTGGACGGCGACGGCGATTTCGCCGTGGCGCTACGCTGCGCCTGGATCCACGGAAACGAGGCCGAACTGTACGCGGGCGCGGGCATAGTCGCCGGCTCCGACCCGGCCACCGAACTGGCGGAGACGGAGGCTAAGTTCAAGGCGATATTGGACGCTTTGGCGTAAGCGCATCTTCCACAGCGCCTAAGCCGGACTATTGCCGGAACCAAAAAATTTACCGCAGAGGCGCAGAGACGCAGAGACGCAGAGAAACCACGGAATCTCCGCGTCTCTGCGGTGACAGCATTTCAGCCGGAGAGGCGCGCCAGTGCTTGATCTACGACACATTCTTCGCAAACAATGTTAAAGACTTGGCCGATAATTTAGGAATTACGCCTTGGACAACAGTTTCAATGCCTGCCGTATGCTGTCCGACACATTCAAATCCAGCGGCAGTTGCTTGATCGCCCAGTTCGCCTCGCGGTCGTTGTAGCCCAGCGCAAGCAGCGCGTTGAGGGCGTCGCTGCTCGCGCTATGCACTTCCGGTTTGCCCAGCAGCGCGGCTGCGGCCTGGGTTTCCGGCAGTTTGTCGCGCAATTCCAGCAACAGGCGCTCGGCGGTTTTTTTGCCGACGCCGGGGATTTTGGTGAGCCGCCCGATTTCCTGCGCGGTGACGGCATGGGCCAGTTCGGAAACGGATAGCCCGCTGAGGATGGACAGCGCCAGCTTCGGCCCGACGCCGCTGATTTTCAGCAGACGGCGGAAAGTTTCGCGCTCCTCAAGGGTGGCGAAGCCGTATAGCAGGTGTGCATCCTCGCGCACGATCAACTGGGTGTGCAGCGTTACGCGCTCACCGATAGCTGGCAGGTTGTAGAAAGTGCTCATCGGCACATCCACCTCGTAACCGACGCCGCCCACATCGAGCAACACCAGGGGCGGTTGCTTTTCCTGCAACGAACCGGTCAGTCTGCCTATCATCCTACCAATCTCCCGTTTTTCATCTTGAAGCCCGTCGTGGCGGTTTTGCCGAAACCTTGGCCGCCGTGGGCATGGCAAATCGCACAGGCCAGCGCGTCGGCGGCGTCCGCCTGGGGCGCGCCGTCGAGCTTTAACAGGCGCTTCACCATTTCCTGCACCTGTTCCTTGTGGGCATGGCCGTTGCCGACCACTGCCTGTTTGACTTGCAATGCAGTGTATTCCGCCACCGGCAGGTTGCGCAGGATCAGCGCGCAAATCGCAGCACCCCGCGCCTGTCCCAGCAGCAGCGTAGACCTCGGATTAACGTTGACGAACACCTGTTCCACGGCGCTTTGCACCGGCGCATAGGTCGCGATAACTTCCGTCACGCCGTTCACGATGCTTTTCAGACGCATCGCCAATTCGCCGTCGGGCGTGCGTATGCAACCACTGGCGACATATTCCAGACGCTGGCCGACGGCTTCGACCACGCCGAAGCCGGTGATGCGCAAACCTGGATCTATTCCCAATATTCTCATCTAATGTGGCAAAATTAGCATTTGCGGATTATACCCGAGCCTAGCCACTGCCCCCCATGAAGCCGATAACCAACATTACTTTTAATTTCAACGAAGCCGAAGACCGGATCGTCCTGCACTGCACGTTTGACGATCAAGCGCCGGTGGCGCTGCTGCTGACCCGGCGCATGACGGGGGCGATACTGGAGAAGCTGGCTATAATACTGATGGAAAGCAGCGATATGGCGGCAGCCCTGCCGGCCAAGCTGCGGGAAGACGTAATCATGATGGAACATGCCCAGACATTGGCGAAGATGGCCGAACAAGCGGCGCACACCGATGCCGTGGCGCCGCCGACCGCGCCGCCGACCGCGCAGAAACCGCTGGTGCGCCATCTGCTCACGCGCATCGACATCCGGCGCCAACCGGAACACTGCGCACTGCTGCTCTATTGCAACAGCAGTGAAACCGCCCTGGCCGTCATCATGTTAACCCGGGCGCAACTGCATTGGTTCGTCAATGCGATGGACCGCTTCGCGCAACGCGCCGAATGGGAACTCAAACCGCTCCAGCGCGGCTGGCTGGCGCAACGCGACGAAGCCGCGACGGTTTTCTCAGGGACGGCTGTACTGCACTGAGACTCCGCCCTGTAACATTCGTGTAACATTTCATTTCTATACTTCGAGCCTTGATGCGTTGGCACAAGTGGCGCATTCCATGCGTCAGCCCACTATCGAGAATTCGAGGTAGCAGAAAATCATGGTCGAAAACACCCAAACAGCCGTGCGTATAATTGATCCCGCCACTATAATATCGTTCATGCCAAAATTATCCTCCAACGCACCCATGAACCGGGGGCATCTGCTAGATCTCGCCTTCCGCAACGTTACCCGTTTTTTCGCCTTTCTGGTGTTTGCCCTGCTGGCCGGCATCATTCTCTCGCTGGTTATCGGCAGCATGCCGGCGGTTCGAGCATTCGGCCTGGGCTTCCTGTTCAGCGCCGAATGGAATCCGGTCACCGAGAAATTCGGCGCGTTGGTGCCGATAGTCGGGACGCTGGCCACTTCCACCATCGCGTTGCTGATCGCGATTCCGGTCAGTTTCGGCATTGCGTTGTTTCTCACCGAATTGGCGCCGGCGTGGTTGCGCCGCCCGCTCGGCACGGCGATTGAATTGTTGGCCGGCATACCCAGCATCATTTACGGCATGTGGGGGCTGTTCGTATTCGCGCCGATTTTCTCCCAGACCATACAGCCTATGCTAAAAAATACGCTGGGCGAAACGCCCTTGCTGGCGCCGCTGTTCGAGGGCGCACCGATGGGCATAGGCATGTTGTCCGCCGGCGTCATCCTGGCTATCATGGTCATCCCCTTCATCGCTGCGGTGATGCGCGATGTGTTCGAAATCGTGCCGCCGATGCTCAAGGAATCGGCTTACGGCCTCGGCGCAACGACTTGGGAAGTGGTATGGAATGTGGTGCTGCCCTACACCAAGAGCGGCGTGATAGGCAGCATCATGCTGGGGCTGGGGCGCGCGCTGGGCGAAACCATGGCGGTCACTTTCGTGATCGGCAACGCGCACAAACTCAGCGCCTCCCTGTTCATGCCCGGCAACAGCATTGCCTCGGCGCTGGCCAACGAATTCACCGAGGCCGATGGCGAGCTGTACACATCATCGCTGATTGAGTTGGGGCTGATTCTGTTTTTCATCGCTTTCGTCGTGCTGGCGCTGTCCAAGCTGTTGCTGTTGCAGCTTGGCAAGCGCGAAGGCAAATCCACCTAAGTCCACCAGGAAATCGCAATGATAGATTTATACACACGCCGACGCCTGATCAATCGCTTCAATCTGACGGCTTCCTACTTCGCGGTGGCGTTCGGCTTGTTCTGGCTGTTCTGGATATTGTTCACGCTGCTCAAATACGGCCTGGGCGGCATCAGTCTGGCGATGTTCACGCAAATGACGCCGCCGCCCGGCAGCGCCGGCGGACTGCTCAACGCCATCGCCGGCAGCCTGATGATGGCTGCGGTCGGGACGCTGATCGGCACCCCGGTGGGGATACTGGCCGGCGTTTACCTCGCCGAATTCGGCAACCGCGGCTGGCTTGCGCCCACCACGCGCTTCATCAACGACATCCTGCTGTCCGCGCCGTCCATCGTAATCGGCCTGTTCATTTACGAGGTGGTGGTGGCGAGTTCCCGGCACTTTTCCGGCTGGGCGGGCGCCTTGGCGCTGTCCTTGATCGTCATCCCGGTGGTGGTGCGCACCACCGAAAATATGCTGCGCCTGGTGCCGGACACTATGCGCGAGGCCGCCGCCGCGCTGGGGGCGCCGCAAACCAAGGTGATTATGCAAATCACCTTGCGCGCTTCCCGTGCGGGGGTGATTACCGGCATCCTGTTGGCGGTCGCGCGCATCAGCGGCGAAACCGCGCCGCTGCTGTTCACTGCGCTCAACAACCAGTTTTGGAGCCTCAACATGAACCAGCCGATGGCCAACCTGCCGGTAGTGATCTTCCAGTTTGCGATGAGCCCTTACGAAGACTGGCACAAGCTGGCATGGGCGGGTGCGCTGCTGATCACTGCGAGTGTGCTGGGGTTGAATGTCTTGGCACGCACACTGTTCCACCAAAAAAGTTCGCAATATTAACGGAAAATCGACATGACGCCGGACCACCCGACCAAAATCAACATTCGTGATTTGAACTTCTATTACGGCAAGTTCCACGCGCTGAAAAACATTAACCTGGAAGTTGCGGAACACAAAGTGACCGCCTTCATCGGGCCGTCCGGCTGCGGCAAGTCCACGCTGTTGCGCACCCTGAACCGCATGTACCAGCTTTATCCGAACCAGCGCGCCGAAGGCGAAATCGCGCTGGATGGCGCGAACGTGCTCGATCCCAGGCAGGATTTGAACATGCTGCGCGCCAAGGTCGGCATGGTGTTCCAAAAACCGACGCCGTTTCCGATGTCGATTTTCGACAACATCGCATTCGGCGTGAAACTCTACGAAAACCTGGGCCGCCGCGAGATGGAAGAGCGCGTCGAATGGGCGTTGCGCAAGGCCGCGTTGTGGAACGAAGTGAAAGACATCCTGCCGCAAAGCGGCAACAGCCTGTCCGGCGGACAGCAACAGCGCCTGTGCATCGCGCGCGGCATCGCCGTCAAACCGGAAGTGGTGCTGCTCGACGAGCCGTGCTCCGCACTGGACCCGATTTCCACCGCGCATATTGAGGAACTGATCAACGAACTCAAATCGGAATACACCATCGTCATCGTCACCCACAATATGCAGCAGGCGGCGCGCGTTTCCGACTACACCGCCTACATGTATCTAGGCGAACTGATTGAATTCGGCGACACCGACACCATCTTCACCACCCCGGCGAAAAAAGCCACGGAAGATTACATTACCGGCAAATTCGGCTGACGCTGGTTTTCCATCCCTCTTTGTTTGGTTGCGGTTCCGGTGGTTCTTGAAAAAACAGTTGCCCATTATGGCTGAAAATGCTATTTTGCGCGTGTTGGGTTTGGCGAAAAATAAAAATTAAAGACGAAGGTCACACATATATAAGATATATCACAGCGCATCAGAAGTCCGTTTATTTTTCATACAGATAGGTCAGATGCCTTGACCATGGAAAACAAAGAGCTTTTGCCCGTAAGTTAGGGCTACAGTGGTGAATAACCCCCGAAAGGGGGTTTTCACATTTGCAAATACAAATACAGCAAGCGTAGGCTGGGGTGAGGTACGAACCCCAGCATGACTGGGTGGATGAATCTGCTGGGGTTCGTACCTCACCCCAGCCTACGCTTGCTCTGTGACTCCACCCTCTCACGGATATCCCGGCAAGTCTGATGCAGGTCGGTTCAAGCATGGCGGAACCGACAAAATCCAACCCAACACCCCCCTATTGAGGTAACGTGTCGAATCTTTTTTCTCTCCTTCAACGCTCCGGCGTCGTTGCCGCCACCCATTCCGGTTCTTTCCATGCGGACGACGTGTGGGCGGCTGCGGCGATGCGTCTGGTGAATCCATCCTTGTCCATATTGCGCACGCGCGACCAGGCTTTGCTGGATGCCGCCGACATCCTGTTCGACGTGGGGCGCGTGTTCGATTCCGCGACTTGCCGTTTCGACCATCATCAGTTGGGCTATGCAGAAGCGCGCGAGAACGGCATTCCCTACAGCTCGTTCGGTCTGGTATGGCGTGAATTGGGGCAGGAACTGTGCGGCTCGGCTGCGGCTGCGTCCAAGGTCGATCGCTGTCTGGTGCAGGGCGTGGATGCGGTGGATTGCGGGATGGCTTTGACTCATAAGGAAGCCCAGCCCGTCACGGTGATGACTATTTCCTCGGCTATCGGCGGCTTCAATCCCGGCTGGCAGGATGACACCTCCCCGGAAGCCAGGCAAGAAGCGTTCGAACAGGCGCTCAGCCTGGCAAAAGCGATATTGCAAAACACCATCCGGGACGCAAACGGCATGGAAAATGCCAGGGCTGCCGTCGCGCAGGGGGCGATATTGGAAGAGGGGCGCTTGCTGGTGCTGGACCGGGACGTGCCGTGGAAGGAAACCGTATTGGGCGCGCCCGAGTACGAGCGCGTCTTGTATGTGGTATTGCCTGACGGCGAAGTGAAATGGCAAGTGAATACTGTTCCCGATTATCTAGGCAGCTTCAACAACCGGAAATCGCTTCCGCTTGCCTGGGCGGGGCTGGACGGCGCGGAACTGGATGAGGTCGTCGGCCTGAAAGGCTGCGTGTTTTGCCATAAAGGGCGCTTTGTCGCGGGGCACAAGACCAGAGACGGCGCGTTGGAAATGGCGCAAATGGCGCTACGGGATCCGGGCTGAAAATTCGCCCGTATCTGCGGAATGACGGGGTAAAACTTCCCCCGTTCGTGGTAAGAAGCTCTCTGTCGAACCATGAACGGGGGAAGTTTTACCCCGGTTTCAAATGGAAATATAGCGAAAAAAAGAAGCTGGCCGATAAGCCGGGTTCTGTCGTGGGCAGTCATTCCTCTAGGCCTTGGATTGCCCCAAGGCTCAAGCAGCCTACCCGGAAGCGGCGCGAGCCACGCCATCGCTTCCCTATTTGGCCTTGCTCCGGATGGAGGTTACCGCGTTTCACCGTAACTTAATACGCTCGTCTCTGTGGCCCTATTCCTCGCCTCACGGCGTCCGGCCGTTAGCCGGCATCCCGCTCTGCGGAGCCCGGACTTTCCTCTGCATGGAAAACCATACAGCGACTGCCTAGCCAGCTTCGAGGACATTCTAACACAACTCGACATTATCGATCAGCCGCGTGTTGCCCAGCCATGCCGCAGCCAACGCCACCCACTCCCGGTTGTCGCATTTGGCGGGCGCAAGATCGGCGGCGTTGCGCACCGAGACGTAATCGACCCGCCAGCCGTGGGCTTCCAGATCGGCGCGGGCGGCTTCTTCGAGGGCGGCGAAATCGCGGTTGCCGGCGGTTAGTGCGTTTCCGAGATATTCCAGGTTACGGTAGAGGCGCACCGCCTCCGTGCGCTCCGTCGCGCTCAGGAAACCGTTGCGCGAACTGAGCGCCAAGCCGTCGTGCGCGCGCGTGGTTTCTCCGGCGACGATGCGTAGCGGCAGGTTGAGCTGCTCGGTCAGCGCGCGGATCACGGCGAGTTGCTGGTAATCCTTTTTGCCGAACACAGCGGCTTGCGGTTGCACGACGTTGAAAAGTTTTAACACCACCGTCGCGACGCCGCGAAAATGGCCGGGGCGGAAAGCCCCGCACAGTTCACCGGCCAGCGGCGGCGGCTCGACGAACACCTGCTGCGGCGCCGGATAAAGTTCGCCGGCATCGGGCGTAAACACCACGTCGGCCAGCCCTGCCAGCTTGGCGCAGTCCTCATTGAGCGTGCGCGGGTACTTGGCGTAATCCTCGCGCGGTCCGAATTGGAGCGGGTTGACGAAAATGCTCGCCACCACGCACCGCCCATGCTGCCGCGCCAGCCTGACCAGCGACAAATGCCCTTCGTGCAGATTGCCCATGGTGGGCACGAAGGCCGTCGAGGTTTCCCGTTCCAGCCGCGCGCGCAATGCCTGTATGCTTGATATGATTTCCATGGCGGAATTTTACCGAAACTTTTTGTGCTTGCCGATAATCAGTACTGGCGTATCCAGGGTAAATTTGTTCTCCGCCCGGGAAAAACCATTCACCGCAGAGACGCCGAGGCGCGAAGAAATATAACGGATGGTAAAACCATACCATTACTCTATGAAATCTCTGCGTCTGAAGCGTCTCTGCGGTAAATATTTTTTGGTTCCGGCAATTGTCCGAGTTAGGTTGAATGGTTTCACCCTTTTCATTGATTTCTCGGCGTCTCTGCGGTGAATAATCTTTTTCTGGGCGAGAATAAATTTACCTTGCCGGCGTATCAAATATGTATCGCCCGTTGCGCCACGCCCAGCGCCGCTTCGTGCAGGGATTCCGACAACGATGGGTGGGCGTGGACGATGCGCGCGATGTCTTCGCTGCTCGCGGCGAATTCCATCGCCACCACCGCTTCGGCGATCAGTTCCGATGCGGACGGGCCGATGATATGCACGCCGAGTATCCGGTCAGTGCCGGCGTCGGCGAGGAATTTGACGAAGCCTGCCGTTTCATTCAACGCATGGGCGCGCCCGTTGGCGGCAAAGGGAAACTGTCCCACCTCATAGGCGATGCCGACGGCTGTCAGTTCCTGCTCGGTTTTGCCGACCCAGGCGATTTCCGGCGTGGTGTAGATCACGTAGGGAATCGTATCGTAATTCACCTGCCCGGCTTGGCCTTTGATCAGTTCCGCCACCATCACGCCTTCCTCGCTGGCCTTGTGCGCCAGCATAGGCCCACGCACCACGTCGCCGACCGCCCACACCTTGGGCAAATTGGTGCGACACTGGCCGTCCACCTCGATAAAGCCGCGCGCATCGATTTTCAACCCCACGCGCTCGGCGTTTAAGCCTGCCGTGTTGGGTGTACGCCCGGCGGCGACCAGCAGACGGTCGAAGGTTTCGATGGTCTTGCCGTTCTTGCCTTCATACTCGACGATGACGCTATTCCCGGTGGTTTGAACCGCGCCGATTTTCACGCCGCAATGGATTTTCAACCCCTGCTTGCCCAATAGTTTTAACGCTGTCACCGCCACCTGCCCGTCGGCGGCGGGAAGAAAGGCATCGCCCGCTTCCAGCACCGTGACTTCCGCGCCCAGCCGCCGCCACACGCTGCCCAGCTCCAGGCCGATCACGCCGGCGCCGATGATGCCGAGCCGCGCCGGCGTCTCGCCGAAGGACAGCGCTCCGGCATTGTCCACCACCAGCACGCCGTCGAACGGCGCGACATCGAGCGCGCGCGGCGCGGAACCGGTGGCGAGTATGACATGCTGCGCTTCGAGAAGCTCCGTTTTATCCGCGCTTGCCACTTCCACCTGCCAAGCGCCGTTTTCGCCGACAAAGCGACCATGGCCGTGCAGGCGGGTCACCTTGTTCTTCTTAAAAAGCATCTCGATGCCGCCGGTTAGCGTCTTGACGATTTTTGCCTTGCGCGCCTGCATTGCGGCAATGTCGATGCTCGCCCCGGTGACGCTGATGCCGTGCGCGGGAAAATCATGGGCGATGCGCGCGAAATTTTCCGAGGATTCCAGCAACGCCTTGGACGGAATGCAGCCCACATTAAGGCATGTCCCGCCCAGCGCGGGCTTGCCGGCGGGAGTTTGCCACTCGTCTATGCAGGCGGTGTTAAGCCCCAACTGCGCGCAACGGATCGCCGCCACGTAACCACCGGGGCCGCCGCCGATGACGACTACGTCAAACGATTTGGTCATGATTTATCCTTGGTTCTATGTTGACCGTTTTGTGTGGCTAACTCCATAGCCCAGGTACGCCCTAGGCTGTTGAAATACGGTGCATTCATCAAATCTCAGCTTCCCGGTTTGGGGCTTACTAAAAAACATTCCAACCTACCTTATTTTTAATCCGTTCGTCCTGAGCCTGTCGAAGGACGAACGGATTAAAAATAAGGTAGGTTGGAATGGTGCGATCTCGGCATACGCACGAGGCACAGAGTCGAGTTTCCCCGTTCGTGGTGAAGCGCTGTCGAACCATGAACGGGGAAACTCGACTCTGTTTTATTCCGGGCGCATCTGCGGGAACAAGATCACGTCGCGGATGCTCGGGCTGTCGGTGAGCAGCATAATCAGCCGGTCTATGCCGATGCCTTCGCCGGCGGTGGGCGGCAGGCCGAATTCCAGTGCGCGGATGTAGTCTGCGTCGTAATGCATCGCTTCCGCGTCGCCCGATTCTTTCTGCCGCACCTGTTCCATGAAACGTTCCGCCTGATCTTCGGGGTCGTTCAACTCGGAAAAGCCGTTCGCCAGTTCGCGCCCGACGACAAACAGCTCGAAGCGTTCGGTGATGGCCGGGTTCGCGTCGCTGCGGCGCGCCAAGGGCGATACTTCCGCCGGGTAGTCGATGATGAAGGTCGGCTGGATCAGCAGGCTCTCGGTGGTTTCTTCAAATAAGGAGAGTTGCAGCCCGCCCACGCCGTCGGTCGGCTTGTAGGCGGCGTTTAGTCCCTTCAGCGTGTCGATCAGCGCCTTGCGATCGTGCAGTTGTTCGTCGCTGAATTTGCCCGGATGGTATTTTTGTATTGCCTCGACGATGGTCAGGCGGTCGAACGGCGCGCCTAAGTTGATGGTGTTGCCCTGATATTGCACCACCGCGTGGCCGAGCACCGATTTCGCCACGGTGCGGAACATTTCCTCGGTCAAGTCCATCAGGTATTTGTAATCGCGGTACGCCTCGTAGAATTCGATCATGGTGAATTCCGGGTTATGGCGCGTGGACAAGCCTTCGTTGCGGAAATTGCGGTTGATCTCGAAGACTTTCTCGAAGCCGCCCACCACCAGACGCTTGAGGTACAGTTCCGGGGCGATGCGCAGGTAGAGCTGCATGTCCAGCGCATTGTGGTGAGTGTTGAACGGGCGCGCCGATGCGCCGCCGGGTATCGTGTGCATCATCGGCGTTTCCACTTCCAGATAGCCGCGCTCCACCAGGAACGTGCGGATCGCCTGTATCGTTTTGGTGCGCACCGTGAACACCTTGCGCGATTCCTCGTTGGTGATCAGGTCGAGGTAGCGTTGGCGGTATTTCTGTTCCTGGTCGGAGAGTCCGTGGAATTTTTCCGGCAACTGGCGTAGCGACTTGGTGAGTAGCCGCAGTTCGGTCACGCGCACTGTCAGTTCGCCGGTCTTGGTTTTGAACAGCGTGCCGGTCGCGCCGAAGATGTCGCCCAGGTCGTGGTGCTTGAAGGCTTCGAGCACTTGCGTGCCGACGCCGTCGGCGGTGATGTAGAGCTGGATGCGCCCGCTCATGTCCTGCACCGTGGCGAATGCGGCCTTGCCCATCACGCGTTTCAGCATCATGCGCCCGGCTACGCTCACGGTGAGCGGCGCGCCTTCCAGTTCCGCGTTTTCCTTGGCGCCGTGGCTCGCGTGCAAATCGGCTGCCATGTCGCTGCGCGCAAAATCGTTGGGAAAGGCGACGCCTTGGCTGCGCAGCTTTTTTAGCTTGTCGCGGCGCTCGGTGATAATCTGGTTTTCGTCCTGGGATGTGGCGGTTTTTTGGGTTTCGTCAGTCATGATGTGTAGGTGTTTATGCAAAAAAATCGTTCAACTTTCATTCCAAGCCGCTCGGCGGCTTGGGCCATTATTCTGTCGGCGGTGGCGATGCCCTGCGCATCCAGCGCGCGCGCGGCGGCCAGATGCATGGCGTCCAGCGTGCGTAGCGGAACCGGCCTGACGGCATCGAGCAGCCCTTGCGCTTGAGCAAGCAGGGTGTCGCTGACGGGATGGACGCGAAAATAGCCTTCCGAGACATGGCGCATGAATTCCTGCCGCGCCATCGCCAGATAAGCTTCCGAAAACGCGCCGGAGCGCTGCCGCCGCGCCATCGCGCAATGCCATTCCAGCGTGGTCAAGCTGCTGATCGCCGGGTGGTCCATACCGGACAGATAATATTGCGCTTGTTCCGAAAACGCCTCGCTCACGTAAAGCTTGAGGAGCGCGCTGGTATCGACGTAGCACTCAGTCACGGGCATCCCGGTCTTCCCGAACCAATGCCTCGCTGGGCGTTTCCTGAAACGGCGCCTGATCCCGCAGCCATTTGAGCGAGGGGATGCGGCGCGCGGGCGCGGCGGTTTCGAACGGCAGCACGCGCGCAAAAGGCTTGCCGCGCTGGGTCAGGACGACTTCGCCTTCCTCTTCGAGGAGCTTGTGCAGGACTGCGTAACTTTGTCGCATTTCGCGCACGGAGAGTTCTCTCATGGCGATTCTCCAATCATGTAAATGTGTCACGGATTATACGGCTGTGTCACGTCGGTGGCAATGGTTGGCGCCCGGCGCCCCAGGCTGGGTAAATTGGTTCTCGGCACGGAAAGAACCTGGCCCGGATAAAAAAATATATCGGCGGTTTCGTTTGGTTTCGGGATCAGGTGGTCTGAAGTTACTGACGCATGAAACGCCAAATATCTTTGTTAACGCCAAATATCTTTGTTTTGGCAGCATGCCTGAGATACAATGGCATCTTGCCAAGGAGGCTGCCATGCAGTGCGAAAAAACCTTAATCGTCAAAGCGGCGCAACAAGCCGACACTTCCGGCGAAGCGCTTCCGGGCAACTTCGTCGCGCGTCAGGGTATTGTGGGCGGGTATTGCGTAAACATCGCCGGGCTGGAAAGCCGCGACCAGCGGCTCAGCCGGGAGCACGCCAGGTTTTGCGGATTGCTCGCGCACGATGGGACGCTCGGCGAGATGGCGGTCGTCAACCTGGTGCAGGATGGGCTGCCGGTCAATGTGATAGAGATTTTTATCAAGGCGGGGATCACCCAGCAGGAAGTCTACGAATTGGTGGCGCCACGCCGCACGCTGACCCACCGCCGCGCCAAATCCGAACCACTGTCGCCCGGCGAATCCGACCGTGCCGTGCGGCTGGCGCGGGTGCTGGCGCAAGCCGAGTCCGTATTCGACAGCAAGGAAAAAGCCATGAACTGGCTGCGCTGTCCGATGAAACGCTTTGATGGGCGCGCTCCCCTCCGAATGCTGGAAACCGATGTCGGCAGCCGCTTGGTGGAAGAAGCCCTGGTGCAGATCGATGAAGGTTTTTTTGCGTGATCGTCTGGCGCATCAGCAACTACGCCGACATCAAAGGACAAGGCGGACTTCGCGCCCCGGCGCGCTGGCACAACAAGGGTAGCCCCGTCGTCTATACCGCCAGCTCCCCCGCCTCGGCGCTCCTTGAAGTTCTGGTGCATCTCGAACTCGCCGACCTGGATGCCCTGCCCGAAACCTATCGCCTGCTAAAGATAGAAGCGCCGGACGACCTCGCCGTATACGCGCTGGATAAAAGCGCGCTCCACCCCGACTGGCGCAAACGCCTGGACTTGACGCGGGCAGCAGGCGATGCCTGGCTGCGCGAGGCAAGCTCGGCGCTGCTGGCCGTGCCCAGCGCCGTCGTCCCCTACACGCAAAACTACCTCATCAACCCTGCGCATCCTGATGCCGGGCGCATCCGGGTGGCCTCGCACGCCCAATATCCTAGAAAGCTCAGTTGACCGCTTGCCTGGACGTGTAACATGGTGGTTCTAAACAACTTTGCCATATATCTTACGTTCACCCGTATGGTGAGAACGCTACGAGCTGGATTGCACGGTTTTCCGGGCGCATGGCGGCGTTGCAACTCCTCAGAATGGAACAACCATTCTTCGTCGTTGCGCCTTGCCCTGCACCCGGAAAACCGCACACTCCAG
>JBAYVP010000104.1:0-14800 GCA_041674485.1 Sulfuricellaceae bacterium | reverse complement strand
GGGCTTGCTTCGATCAATGGTGATAAATTGCTTGCTGATGGCGGTTCTACCTTAAAATATATATAAATAAGCCATTCTAACTCAAAGTGATTGAATTAGGGTAAGTCCGACAGACTCCTAGGAGTTTGCAGGTCTTAAGGCGCCGACCAACATAGCTTTTAACCTAGAAACCTCCGTTGAACGGGCTGGAGTGTGCGGTTTTCCGGGTGCAGGGCAAGGCGCAACGACGCGCAATGGTCGTTCCATTGCCTTCTCTTTCTTGAAGAGTTGCAACGCCGCCATGCGCCCGGAAAACCGTGCAATCCAGCCAGTCGCGCTCTCACCAAACGGGTACACGCAAAATATATGATAAAGTTGTTTAGAACTACCCTATTACACATCTTGGCAAGCGGTCAACGGAGGTTTCTAGGTTGAAGGCGTAATCGATTTTAACATCTAAAAATCGCATGGTTTATCGTCCCGGTTATTGCAATTTGCGATGGGAAATCAAGCGCCGCCCAGCGCTCTGAGCCGCGCCCGCAGGGTTTCGGTTTCCTCCAGCAATTGCAGCGCGAGCGCCGCGCCGGCGAGGTTGACGCCCAGATCGCGTTGCAGGCGCAAGGCCATGGTGGCGCGGCGCAGATGAATGCCGGTGAAGCGCCAGCGATGCGGTTCGCGCCCGACCGGTGCAAGCACGCCTTCTTCGACCAGCTCGATGATGCATTCGGCATGTACTGCGCAGGCGCGGCTGAGTTCGGCCAGCGTGAATTGGGTTTGCTCTTCCAGTATGAATCCGCTCAATTGCGGCAGCATTTTCTCGTTATCCATGCTTACACTCCCAGTTTGGTGCGCGGGTTGAAGGATTTGAACTGCTCGGCCATGTTGCGATAGAACGACCTGGACGTTTCAGCGTCTGCCGGCGGCAGCGCGATTTGCAACACGACATAAAAATCACCCGGCGTACTGCCCGGAATGCCGCGTCCTTTCAGGCGCAGCTTGTTTCCCGCAACGGCGTTTGCCGGAATTTTGAGTTCGACGGTTCCGCCTGGGGTGGGTGCTTTCACCGTTGCGCCCAACGCGGCTTCCCAGGGCGCGACCGGCAGTTCGAGATAGACGTCGCGTTGCTCGACGCGATAATGCGCATGAGGAAGAAATTCGACTTCCAGGTACAGGTCGCCCGGCTTGCCTTGCCCGCGGCCCGGCGCGCCCTGTCCCACCAGGCGGATATGCTGGCCGGCGCGTATGCCGCGCGGGATCGTCACGTTCAGCTTGTGTTCGCGCGTGGCCACATGTCCCCGCGCATCGATCTCGGGCACATGCAGGACGATGGTGCGGGTCGCGCCGGTGTAGGCGTCTTCCAGTTCGATCAACACCTTGGCGTGATGGTCTTCGCCCTGCGCGGGGTAGGCTGCGTGCGCTCCGCGCCCGGCGCCGAAGCCGCGCCCGTACAGCGATTCGAAAAAATCGCTGAAACCTGCCGCATCGCCTCCGGTGAAGCCGCCGCCGGAAAACTCGAAGCCGGCGTCCCAGTCCGGCGGCGGGCGGAATTCCTGTCCGGCTTTCCAGTTCGCCCCCAGTTGATCGTAGGCGGCGCGTTTTTCCGCATCCTTCAGCACTTCATAAGCCTCGCCGACTTCTTTGAAACGCGCCTCGGCATTGGCTTCCTTGCTGACATCGGGATGATATTTGCGCGCCATCTGGCGGTATGCGCGCTTGATTTCATCTTGGGTCGCGTCGCGCGCGACCCCCATGATCTTGTAATAATCCTTGAATTCCATGTTATTTCCCTGGCAACAAAATGTGCTTTGTGGAGATGCCGGTCATTTGCCGAAGCCGGCTGCGCGTATGGCTGCGGCTATGTCGCGGCTGACGCGCGCGAGCGCGCGGCTATGCGCGGCGACCAACGGCTCGTAGCCATCAATCTGCACAGCTTCGCGCACTACCGAGCGACCGGCAAGCGGTGCGCCGCCGTCTTTGCGGCGTACGCTCCACAGTGCTTCTAGGCTTGCTGCGACGCCGGGCAAGGATTCGAAGCGCAGGATGTCCACCGTCACGCGAATGTCGTGATCCGAGGCCATTCCCTGACCATGCAGGTATACCTGTAGCGTACCCATTTCACGCGCCAGGTTCGCCGCCAGCACGCGCGCCGTTTCGCCCTTTAACGGCTGCGCCCAGCGGCTGGTGTCGATCACTTCCACCCGGTTGCCGCCGGTGCGTATGACCAATTGCGGACGATCGACTATCTCCATTAGCGTCACCGGCCCCAGCAGAATGCTCAAACGGGAGGCGTCGGTGCCATGCACTTCGGGATAAGGCGGCGCATCCAGCGTATAGAAGTTGATCTTGGGCGATCCGGCACAGCCGGATAGCACGGCCAGTATGGCTAGTACGATAAAGCGGATCACGGCAGCTCCTCCTTCTTGCCTCGTAACAGGGCTTCGGGTTGGCGTTCGAAAGTGTCGGCAAGGAAACGGAACGATTGCGCCGCGCGCCCGACCTCGCGTAGCGCATCGCGGACATCCTGCTGTAGCGGCGCATCTTCGGACAGCAGGCGCTCCACCGTGACCAGGGCGGCGCGCAGTTCCTTGACGCCGGCTATGACTTGGGGCGCCACTTCGCCATCGATGCGTTGCGCCAGCTTGTCCATACTATGCACCAGCTTGTCGATATTCTTGAGGGTGGCGCGTATATCCTTGATGCCGGCGTTGACCTCCGGCACTGTTTCGCCATCGACGCGCAACGCCAATTTGTCCAGGCTTTTGACGGCGGCGCGTACATCCTTGATGCCGGCCATGATTTCCGGCGCCATTTCGCGATCGACGCGCAACGTCAATTTGTCCAGGCTTTGGAAGGTGGCGCGCGCATCCTTGATGCCGGCGTTGACCTCCGGCATTATCTCGCCATCGACGCGCTGTGCCAGTTTGTCTACGCTCCTAAGTATGGAACGCATGTCCTTGATGCCGGCGTTAACTTCCGGCACCGTTTCACCATCGACGCGCTGCGCCAGCTTGTCCAGGCTTTTGAAGGTGGCGCGCATATCCTTTATACCGGCAATGACTTCCGGCGCCATTTCGCCATCGACGCGCTGCACCAGTTTATCTATGCTTTTGAGCGTGGCGCGCATATCTTTGATGCCGGCATTAATCTCCGGCGCCGTTTCGCCTTCGACGCGTTGCGCCAGCTTGTCTATGCTGTTGACGGAGCGCTCCAGCGTTTTGAGAACGTTGCGGATATCGGCGCCGATCTCGTCGAGCGGCATTTTGCCCAGCTTGGCGAGGACTTTCGCCAGTGAGACTTGAATCTCCTCAAAATTGCTGCGCACGGTCGGCAATTCCAGCGGCTGCCGGTTCCAATCGATGGCGATTTTCTTGAGGTCGGGGAAAAAGTCCAGCGCGATGTAGCTTTGGCCGGTCAGCAGGTTGCCGGTGCGCAGTTGCGCGCGGAAACCGCGTTCGTTCATGGCCTTCATCAATCCCTGCTTAATCATGTCGGCGCTATCTTTCCCCTTTTCGCTGCCGCGCAAACCGATGCGTTCGGTATATAGCGCAACATGCACGGGAAAATGAAACCAGTCGCGTTTAGGTTCGAATTCGACGCCGACAGCAAGCACCTCGCCGACCACGATGCCGCGAAAATCCAACGGCGCGCCGGGCGCCAGCCCACGGATCGAATCCTCGAAGTATAGCGTCAGGAGCAGCGGCTTGCCATCGGGTGCTTTCATCGCCGTGGCGCGATCGGGATAAAGCACAAAAGTCGTGTCGGCGGGCGCCTCATCGGCACTCCGGTCGCCGTCAAGCGCTTCGAAGGCAATGCCGCCGAGCAGGACGGACGCCAGCGATTGCGATTGCAGGCGCACGCCGTTGGCATCCAGCGAGACATCGATGCCGCTGGCATTCCAGAAACGCATGCGCGGCGTGACATGGCGGTCGTAAGGCGCATGGATAAATACCTTAACGGTCACGTTGCCGCCATCCTTATCGAGTTCGTAGGCCACCACCTCGCCCACCTGAATGCGGCGGAAATAGACCGGCGAACCGATATCCAGCGAGCCAATATTGGCGGCCTGCAAGACGAAATGCCGCCCAGGCAGGCCGTTGGTCAGCACCGGCGCCACTTCCAGCCCGACGAACATGCTGCTCGCCTCGCTCGACTTGCCTATATCGACGCCGATATAGGCGCCCGACAGCAAGGTGCCGATGCCCGAAATCTTGCCGCCTGAAATGCGCGGGCGCACTACCCAGAAACGGGTGTCGGAAACCAGGAAATTTTCCGCCTGCTTGACCAGTTGCGCGGTGACCAGCACATGGCTGCGGTCTTTCGCCACCTCGACGTTTTTCACTTCGCCGATGTCCACGTTCTTGTAACGGATGCGCGTCTTGCCCGGTTCGATCCCCTCTGCCGCCAGAAAACTGATCACCACCGTCGGCCCGCGCTGGGCAATGGTGTTCGCCACCAGCCAGCCGCCGATAATCAGCGCAACGAGCGGAACAATCCAGACCAACTGAGGCAAACGGCGGCGTTTCGGAATTGCCAGCGCTTCGGGCAGATCGTTTAAATTCGGGGCGGGCATCTCAGGTATCGTCATTTTTAACCTAGAAAGCTCAGTTGAACGGGCTGGAGTGTGCGGTTTTCCGGGTGCAGGGCAAGGCGCAACGACGCGCAATGGTTATTCCATTGCCTTCTCTTGTAGTTGCAACGCCGCCATGCGCCCGGAAAACCGTGCAATCCAGATCAAAGCGTTCTCACCAAACGGGTGAACGTAAAATATATGACAAAGTTGTTTAGAAGCACTGTGTTACGCATCTTGGCAAGCGGTCAACTGAGCTTTCTAGGTTTAACGTTATCCCATATCAGGCGCGGGTCGAACGCCATTGAGGCAAGCATGGTCAGCACCACTACTGCGCCAAAAGCAACCGCCCCCAGCCCGGCCTTGACCGTCGCCAGCGTTTGCAGTCGCACCAGCGCGGCGAGTATCGTGACCACGTAAATATCCAGCATAGACCAGCGTCCGATGAATTCTATCATCCGGTACAACCGGGTGCGCTCGCGCGGCAAGCTGTCCCAACGCAACTGCACTGACGCAAGCAACAAGGTGAGCACAATCAGCTTGGTCAGCGGCACGACGATGCTGGCGACGAACACCAGCACCGCCAGCGGCCAGGAGCCGGACACCCAAAGATAAACGATGCCGCTCATGATGGTATCCTGCTGCGCGCCGAAGAGCGAAGCCGTTTCCATCACGGGCAGCAAATTCGCAGGAATAAACAGGATGTACGCGGCAATCAGCAACGCCCAGGTGTATGCGACGCTATGCGGTTTGCGCGGATGCAGCCGCGCGCCGCACCGTGGGCACGCCGCATCGATTTGCTCGCCACCCGGCGGCTGCGAAACCAGCCCGCAGGCATGGCAAGCGCACAGGCCAAGTTCCGCCGCTGTGAAGTCACCGGTTTGCATGGCTACGCCCTAGCGGCATCAAGCTCCATAAATCGCGCACGTTGAAGGTCGCCGTGAGGCCGGCGAACAGCACCATCAATGCACCAAACGACCACAGCGCGACACCCGGCGTGATGGTCGCGATATGCGTAAGCCGCTGCACCGACACCAGCAAGCCAAGCATGAAAACCTCTATCATCGCCCATGGCCGCGTCGCCAGCAACATGCGCAGCACCAGCGGCGAGGGGCTGCGCGCCGCCAGCAAAAAAATCATCAATGCGAGTTCGAGCGCCGGAACCAGGATGACGGTGACAAACACCAGCCCGGCAACGAGTTCCATATGGTCGTCCCACAAGGTCAGCACGGCACCGAATAGCGTACTGGCAATGCGGTTGCCCTGGCTCTCGATGCCGACTATCGGAAAAAAATTGGAAATCGCAAACAGGATGGCCGCAGCTATCGTTAACGCCAGCGCCCGCTCGACATTGCCGGGATTATTGCGATACAACACCGCGCCGCAACGTCCGCAAAGCGCCACGCCGCCTGGCTGCAACGGCGTTTCCCATTGCAGCAGATCGCAATCGTGGCAGGCTATAAGGTTGGGAGCGGAGTTTGACGTCACGGGGTTATGGGCGTAATTGAGCTTCTGCATGCAGCGTTTCCAACGTAGCGTCATAGCGCTCTGCGCTATCTTTATCGGTAAATTCAATTTCGCCGCAAACCGGGCAATGCCAACCGCGCACTTGCGTCAACAACAAACTCAGCCCATCGAAAGACAATGTAATATCCTGGGTTTGCAATTGCATGTCAGCCCGTTCGCAGTTCAGACAAAGGTGGGTAAAGCTATCCATAATCCTAAGCCGGACGAGCCGGAACCAAACAGATGTTTAGACAGGATTTACAGGATGAACAGGATAGAAAACCCATCCTGTAAATCCTGTTCATCCTGTCATTGTTTTTTGCGGAAAGCCGCTCCAGTGCTTGATCTACCATATGTTCTTGTCACCAATTGCTTGTGACTTGGCCAGTAAGTGACTAAAAACCGCATCTTCCACGAAAAATACGAAATAGATCAACTGGCGCAACACCACTTGCCCCACATCTCCCGGTACGCCGCTTCCACCTTGCGGGCGAATCCCGTTTCATCCATCAGCGCGCCGATTTCCATTTCCTGCCGCAGTCCGCCGCGCAGGGTGGCAAGCTTAGGCAAATCCGAAGCCAGGGCTGCGGCTATCTCCACGTATTCGTCTTCGGTGTGAGCGATTAACGAAGGATGCCCTATCCCTTCCAGGATAGAACTGCCCAGCCGCCCGACGCTGGGACGCCCCGCCAGCGTGATAAAGGGGACGCCCATGTACAGGGTTTCAAACAACGTTGTCCCGGAATTGTGAGGGAAGCAATCCAGCCCGATGTCCAAGCTACGCAGCACATCCCACGGTGGGCTGTGGAAACCGATTGCCAAGCGTTCTCGCACGATTCCCTGAGCGGCGAACTTTGCCGCCAGAGCGTCTTGCATCGCGGCGCTCTGGAAATCGCGGCTGTCTATCACCAGTCGCGCCCCCTCCACCCGTTTCAATAGCGCCGACCACACCCGTATGGTAAGAGGATTGATACGCACCGCTCGCGTCAGGGCGCCGAAGGTGACATGCCCGCGCGTCAAGGCCGGCAATGTGTTCACCGCACCCATGCCTTCCGCCGGACGGTAGGCATATCCAGGCGTCTCCAGCCGCCAGGGCGTTTCCGAAAACAGCCCTTCGCTGCCTTCCGGTGCGGCTACCGCATCGGTCAACAGATAATCCACCGCCGTAAGGCCAGTGGTGTAGCCGAATCCCAACCAGGACAGGGACACCGGCGCGGGCTTGCGGGCGAATACCGACAACCGGTTATTGGCGGTGTGGCCGGCCAGATCCACCAGGATGTCGATGCCGTCGGCACGGATGCGCGCACTTAAGCGCTCATCGCTCATGCCCACGGTAGGCGTCCAATGATCCACATATCCCTTATACCGGGCAGTAACGTTGTCTTCCCGCGTCAGTTCGGCATAGGCGTAAACTTCGACGGCATTCTTGTCGTGCTGCGCCAGCAGGGGTTCCAGAAAATGTCGGCACGAGTGGCGGCGAAAGTCCGGCGAAACATAGCCCACCTTCAGACGACGTTGGGGATCGCGATTGTCGCCATGGGGCTGCCATTTCTCCCGCAGGGGCAGGCCGAAGCGCTCATCGTACTCCCGATACGCGGCAAAAATTTCCTCGCCGCTTTTGTCTGGATGGTAATTGAGGGTGAATAACAGATTGTTGTACGCCTCGGCATAATCGGGCTTGATCTCCAGCGCATGGCGAAAACTCGCCTCGGCGTCACCGAAACGCCCGAGGTCTTTCAAGGCAGAACCCAGGTTGCTATGCGCCTCGGCAAAGTCGGGCTTGATTTTTAGCGCCTGGGCGTAGCTTGCCACGGCTTTATCGAGTTGTCCCAGGTCTTTCAGCGCATTGCCCAGATTGTTGTACGCTTCGAAATAGTCGGGTTTGATCTCCAGTGCTTGGGCGTAACTTGCCACCGCATCGTCAAGCCGCTCGAAGTCTTTCAGGACATTGCCCAGATTGTTGTGCGCCTCGGCAAAACCGGGGGCGATCTCCAGCGCCCGGGTGTAGCTTGCCAATGCGCCATCGCGTTGCCCAAGCTCCCGCAGCGCATTGCCCAGATTATTGTGCGCTTCGGCGTAGTCGGGTTTGATCTCCAGCGCACGACGAAAACTTGCCACTGCGTCATCAAGCCGCTCAAGGTCTTTCAGCGCATTGCCCAGATTGTTATGCGCCTCAGCGTAGTCGGGTTTGATCTCCAGCGCTTGGGTGTGGCTCGCCACGGCATCCTCGAACCGCCCCAGCGCTTGCAGCGCAACCCCCAGGTTGTTATGCGCTTCGGCATAATCGGGTTTAAGCGCCAGCGCCTGGGCATAGCTTGCCAGCGCACCTTCGAGTCGCCCAAGCGCAAGCAAGGCATTGCCCAAATTGCTGTGCGCTTCGGCAAAGTCGGGTTTGATTTGCAGCGCATGGCGGCAGCTCGCCGCCGCAGCCTCAAAGCGTCCGAGGTCGTGTAGCGCATTGCCCAGATTGTTGTGCGCTTCGGCAAAATCGGGATTGATTTTCAATGCGTGGGCGTAACGCTTCGCCGCTTCATCAATTCGTCCGAGATTACGCAGGGCGTTGCCCAGGTTGTTATGCGCATCGGCGTCATTGGGCAAGCGTTCTGCAGCTTTTTGCAAAGCGGCCAGCGCATTTTTGCCTTGCATTTGCAAGGAAGCCCCCAATCCCTTCCAGGCGAACCCGGAATCGGGATACCGTTCAATCAACAAGCGCGCCCGGTTTTCCATTTCCGTATAGCGCCCGCCATTGAACAGCGCAACCAACTGGTTGCACTCGCTTTGCGGCAACGACTCACGGGAGGAGGCCGGCTTTGCGGAAGATTTCCCCTTTTTGGCGGGCTTGCCTGCTACGGTTTTCCCCGCCCTCAGTAATTCGGCCAGGGATATGCCGTGCGATTTGGTTTGCGGCTGAGGTGTTCGCTCAGGCAACTCTTCAGTATTTCCACCACTTTGCTTGCTCCACCTGGACCACATCTCCCGGTACGCCGTTTCCACCTTGCGGGCGAATCCCGCTTCGTCCATCAGTGGACCGCTTTCCATTTCCTGCCGCAGTTCACCGCGCAAGGTGGCGAGCTTAGGCAAATCTGTAGCCAAGGCTACGGCTATCTCCACATATTCGTCTTCGGTGTGGGCGATTAACGAAGAATGCCCTATCCCTTCCAGGATAGAACTGCCCAGCCGCCCGACGCTGGGGCGTTCCGCCAGCGTAATGAAGGGGACGCCCATGTACAAGGTTTCAAACAATGTTGTCCCGGAATTGTGGGGAAAGCAGTCCAGGCCGATGTCCAGGCCGCGCAAAATATCCCACGGCGGGCTATGGTAGCCGATTTCCAGCCTATCCCGCGCGACCCCATGGGCGGCAAATTTTTCCGCCAGAGCAGCCTGCATCGTGGCGCCCCGGAAGTCGCGGCTATCGATCACCAGCCGTGCGCCTGCCACCTGTTTCAATATCTCCGACCATACCCGAATGGTGCGATGATTGATGCGCACCGCCCGCGTCAGGGTGCCGAAGGTGATATGTCCGCGCGTCAAGGCCGGCAAGGGGCTGACCAAACCCATGCCTTCCGCCGGACGGTAAGCGTAGACTGGGGTTTCCAAGCGCCAGGGGACTTCCGAAAACAGCCCTTCGCTGCCTTCCGGCGCACTGGTCGCGTCGGTCAACAGGTAATCCACTGCCGAGAGGCCGGTGGTATAGCCGAATCCCAGCCAGGAGAGAGAAACCGGTGCGGGCTTTTGGGCGAATACCGACAGCCGGTTGCCCTTGGTATGGCCGGCCATATCCACCAGGATGTCTATGCCGTCGGCGCGGATGCGCTCGCTTAAGTGCTCGTCGGTCATGCCCGCCGTCGGCGTCCAGTGATCCGCATATCCCCGATAGCGGGCAGTAACTTCATCCTCCTGCACCAGTTCGGCATAGGCGTAGATATCAAATGCCTTCTTGTCGTGGTGCGCCAGCAAAGGCTCCAGGAAATGCCGGCACGAATGGCGGCGAAAGTCCGGTGAGACATAGCCGACCTTCAGGCAGCGACCGGCTTCGCGGCTGTTGTCGTGGGTGCGCCATTTTCCTCGCTGGGGCAAGCCGAAGCGTTCGTCGTACTCCCGGTATGCGGCATAAATTTCCTCGTCGCTCTTGTCCGGGTGGTAGTTAAGAGTAAACAACAGATTGTTGTATGCCTCGGCATAATCCGGTTTTATCTCCAGCGCACGGCGGTAGCTCGCTACTGCGTCGTCAAGCTGCCCAAAGTCTTTCAGGAGATTCCCCAGATTATTGTGTACCTCTGCGAAATCGGGTTTGATCTTCAGCGCGTGGAGGTAGCTTGCCATCGCATCATCGAGTTGACCGAGGTCTTTCAGAACACTACCCTGGCTGTTATGCGCTTCGGCATAATCGGGTTTGATCTTGAGCGCGCGGCGGCAACTCGCCAGTGCGTCGTCGAGTCGCCCGATTTCCTTCAGGGTGACCCCCAGATTATTATGTGCCTCGACATAATCAGGCTTGATCTCCAGCGCCCTACGGTAGCTCGCCACCGCGTCGGCAAATTGTCCGAGAGCACGCAAGGCATTGCCCAAGTTGCTATGCGCTTCGGCCAAATCGGGTTTGATCTTGAGCGCCCGGCGGCAGCTTGCCACTGCGCCGTCAAGTTGCCCGTGGTCTTTCAGCACAACCCCCAGACTGTTATGCGCATCGGCGTCATCCGGTAAAAGCTCAGTTGCCCTTCGCAAGGCTGCCAGCGCATCCTTGCCTTGCATTTGAAGGGCTACACCCAATGCCTTCCAGGCAAAACCCGAATCCTGATCCCGCTCGCAAGCCACTCGCGCCTGGCTTTCCATTTCCGCATGGCGTCCGGCATTGAACAAGGCGATAAGCTGATTGCGTTCGATTTGCGACAACGATTCGGGCGGCTGAGCTTGCGGCTGGCCGATTTTGTCAGGAATTTCCGGGGTGCTCGTAGCGCGGCTGCATCTTCGCACATCGGCTTCGGCTTTATCCCGCATTAACCGGGTTGCAGGAGTATCGAGTCCGTGCTGCATGGCGGTCTGGATAACTGTTAGCGCGTCCTCGGCTTGGTTGCACATTAACAGCGCATCGGCATACGACAACCAGTAGTCCCCTTGGAACGGGTTAGCCTCCAGCGCGGCTTTCAGGTGGGGCAACCCCGCTACGCGCCGCCCTGTCTGCCCCAGCAACACCCCCAAGTTATGATTGGCATCTGGATGGCCGGGCTGGACTTGCAGGATCACGCGATAAAGCTGCTCCGCTTCTTGAAATTGACCGGCCTGATGATGAACGACAGCTTGCCGGAGGGCTTGTGCTATCGTTGCCGACGCGGCGTTCGCTTCCCGATTCTCCGCTACGCTCATGCTTTCGCCCATTTCCCGAACATTTCCCGATACGCCGTTTCCACCTTGCGGGCGAAGCCCGCTTCGTCCATCAGCGGGCCGGTTTCCATTTCCTGCCGCAGCCCGCCGCGCAAGGCGGCGAGTTTCGGCAAATCCGAAGCCAGGGCTGCGGCAATCTCAACATAGTCGTCTTCCGTGCGGGTAATTAATGAAGGATGCCCCACCCCTTCCAGGATAGCGCTACCCAACCGCCCGACGCTGGGACGCCCTGCCAGCGTGACGAAGGGAACGCCCATGTATAAGGTTTCAAACAGCGTTGTGCCGGAGTTGTGAGGAAAACAGTCCAAGCCGATGTCCAAGCCGCGCAACACATCCCACGGCGGGCTGTGGCAACCGATTTCCAAACGATCCCGGCTGATTCCCTGAGCGACGAATTCCTCCGCCAGCGCGTCTTGCGCCGATATGCTTTGAAAATTGCGGCTGTCAATCACCAGCCGCGAACCTTCCACCCGCTTCAATAGCGCCGACCATACCCGTATGGTGCGGTGATTGATGCGCACCGCCCGCGTCAGGGTGCCGAAGGTGACATGCCCGCGCGTCAAGGCCGGCAAGGAGCTGACCGCACCCATGCCTTCCGCTGGGCGGTAGACGTATCCAGGAGTCTCCAGCCGCCAGGGCGTTTCCGAGAACAATCCTTCGCTGCCTTCCGGGACGCTGGTCGCATCGGTCAACAGATAATCCACCGCCGTGAGTCCTGTCGTGTAGCCGAATCCCAACCAGGACAGAGACACCGGCGCGGGCTTGCGGGCGAATACCGACAGCCGGTTTTTGGCGGTATGGCCGGCCAAATCCACCAGAATATCGATGCCATCGGCACGAATACGCTCGCTTAAGTGCTCGTCGCTCATGCCCGCCGTTGGCGTCCAATGATCCACATATCCCCGATAGCGGGCAGTCACTTCGTCCTCCTGCACCAGTTCGGCATAGGCATAGATATCGAAGGCGTTCTTGTCGTGATGCGCCAGCAGCGGTTCCAGAAAGTGCCGACAGGAATGGCGACAAAAATCCGGTGAGACGTACCCGACTTTCAGACGACGGTTAGCGTCCCGATTATTGTCATGGGGGCGCCATTTCCCCTTCTGGGGCAGACCGAAACGCTCATCGTATTCCCGGTAAGCGGCGTAAATTTCTTCACCGCTCTTGTCCGGGTGGTAGTTAAGCGCAAACAACAGATTGTAAAATATCTCGGTGTAGTCGGGGTTGATTTCCAGCGCCCGGCGGTAGCTCGCCATGGCGGCATCGAGTTGCCTGAGGTCCCTCAGAACATTGCCCAGATTGTTATGCGCTGCGGCATAATCGGGTTTGATCTCCAATGCGCGGCGGAAGCTCGTCGCGGCATCATCCAGTTGCGCGAGGTCTCGATAGGCATTGCCCAGATTGTAGTGCGCCTCGGCAAAACTGGGGTTGATCTCCAGCGCCCGGCGACAACTCGCCACCGCATCCTCAAACCGGCCAACACCCCGTAAGGCATCGCCCAAATTGCAATGTCCCTCGGCATCGTCAGGCAACAGTTCCGTTACCTTTTGAAAAGCAGGCAGGCTATTTATTCCTTCAAAATGAAGGGCGATACTGAACATTTTCCAGGCGAACCCGGAATCCGGGTAGTGTTCAATCAACCCGCGCGCCCGGTTTTCCACTTCCGCATAGCGCCCGGCGTTGAACAGGGCGGCAAGCCGGTCATGCTCGGCTTGCGGCAACGGTCGGGGTTTTGCATGAGGCTGGCCGACTTTGTCGAATACTTCCAAAATAGTCGTAGCACGGCATCTGCGCACATCGGCCTCCGCCCTATCCCGCATTAACTGGGCCGCCGAAGAGTCAAGCCCATGCTGCATGGCGGTCTGGACAACCGTTAGCGCCTCCCCGGCCTGATCGCACGCCAACAACGTATCGGCATAAGACAGCCAGTAATCTCCTTGGGAGGGATCAGCCTCCAGCGCTGCCTTCAGGTGGGGCAATCCCGCTACGTGCCGCCCTGTCTGCCCCAGCAGCACCCCCAGATTATGGTTGACATCCGGGTGGCTGGGCTGGATTTGCAGGATGGCGTGGTATAGCTGTTCCGCCTCTTGCAGTTGGCCGGCTTGGTGGTGGGCGGCGGCTTGCCGTAGCACGGCGTCGATCAGCGCGGTTGAGGAAACAGCAGTAGTCATGGAAAATTCGCAGAAAGCAGGATCGCCCGCCACGGATTGTATACCAAGAAACGCTACAAATTACCGGTGCGCAATAGTGTTGCGGAAACCGATTGTGGGAGCGGGTTTATCCGCGATAAATGGTGGCGCGTTCGTTGACGAACGCGGCTCTTGGTCTAGTACGGCAGCGCGCAAATATCGTTAACATTATTTGTGCTGAAGACTCGACTCAGCTCGACTCATGACCCATAAAGACAAAACCTTTTTCACCGCAGAGGACGCGGAGGAAACCCCCTCATGCTTTTCCTCTGCGTCCTCCGCGTCCTCTGCGGTGAATCGGTTTTTTCCGTGCCGGGAACAAATTTACCCTGCCGATTGGGGTGAGGGCGTTGCACATTGATCGTTCCCACGCTCCAGCGTGGGAATGCCGCCTTGGACGCTCCAGCGTCGCGTAGCGTTACCCATCCAACCGGCAAAACCACAAAACTTTTGACGATTCGCCTGCCGAAATATCTATGCGCTTACCATTCTAGTTCTACCCGCCATATTGGAACGCTGGAGCGTCCCATGTGTGCGTTCCCACGCTGGAGCGGCATTTCGAGTTTTCTTGGGAATTCGGAGATAAAAATCGGGGTTGACGGGAACGCCGCCGTCGTGGATACTCAAATAAGTGCGGTTGAATTTCCTATCCATGACTGTTGTGTAAACTAAACCAGCAGCAGACAGTTCGCCGCAAACCTCAAAGAGATCATCATGCAAGCCATCGAATTTAACTCGCATCTTGAACATGGGCAGATCGCTGTGCCAAAAACCCTCCATTTGGTAGAAGGTCAGCCAGTCAGGGTTTTGATCTTGCTGGAAGAGTCCGCAGAAAAAAGAACAAGTCAGGCGGGTGATGCAAAAAACGTGTGGGAGCGAACAGCAGGAGCGTGGCAGGGGGAGCAGTTGGTACGCGAGCCGCAGGGCGAATATGAACAGCGGCTGGACTTGGAATAATCCTAGAAAGCTCAGTTGACCGCTTACCAAGATGTGTAACATGGCGGTTCTAAACAACTTTGTCATCTATTTTGCGTTCCCCCGTATGGTGAGAGCGCTACGGGCTGAGTGTGCTCAACCAATTTGATGGCCTGATATTCACGTTCGGTGATGGTTGTTAAGCAAAATCTTTCAAAAGAAACGGCGCCAAGTTTCCCACTGACGCCGTTTTTCGTTGTAGAGATGC
>JBAYVP010000103.1:0-14838 GCA_041674485.1 Sulfuricellaceae bacterium | reverse complement strand
CGCTTCGGCAAACGGTGACTATGCGCAGCGTCCCTCACCCCAACCCCTCTCCCGCTTGCGGGAGAGGGGCTTTTCTGCCGTTTGAAATTAAGGGGAAATAATTAATGGACAGTTTCTAAATTGCGTGCGCCCTCGCTGGTCTTTTGTTCCATAGGCGAATTTTGCTCACCCGTGAAGGGCGTCACCGAGGGTCAGCGGTAAAGCTCTGGCCGGTCTCCTCCCATTTCTTCGGCATGAACTGCGTACACGGTGGCATCGACTACGGCCTTCGCCATTTCGATCAGGTAGGCCGCACCATAAACCACCGCTGGGGTCACGTCTTCGGCGATGCCGGCAATGGCTTGCGCCGAATCCAAAAACAAAGACGCCTGTTCAAGCGCGCCCTCCAGCGGGATGCCCTCACGCACAGAGAACAGCTTGTCTTTCTGGAGATTGCATGAGAAGAACGGATAGTCTGCGGTCTGGTGCTTCGGCGTGGATGCGGCTGGGGCGGAGGAGGTGGCGGGTTGATCGCCGGCGAGTGCTGCCGCTTCCAAGGCGTCGCGCAGGTGCGTTTGTGCCGTGGTAACGGTCAGCATTGCAGCGGTTGCGCCCTTGTCGTCTTCGGGAAAAAAGCGCGACAGCGTGTTGATGGTGCTGCTCAGTTCTTGGATGGCGGCATTGATTGAGGTGGTGGTGCTCATGGTGGTGGGACTCCTTTTCAAGCGGATTGAGAATCACGCCACCCGCTGCGAAACGGGAGGACGCGACCTTGCGGGTTCGCAGACCGGGAAAAGGAACCGGCGCAGCCGAAGCTGCCCCACAAGGCGCGCCCATTAAAAGGGGGCCATGGTCGTAGACGTAAAAAAACCGCTTGGTGGCGGCCTTACGCCTTTTCTCCGGGCTGCGAAACCCGCCTGCCGTGTTTGCGGCATTGGGTGAATGATGCGCCGGGTTTGCGGTGGCGTCAATATCAGAAACGCAACTCGCCACCCCGCACCGATACTTGATTTCGCCGGTCACGATGCGTTCACCATGAACCGTCAACCCGCGCCAATACTCAATTCTGGTGTTCACGATGGCGCTAGGCTGTCGAAATTTATCGTTTTTTAACAAAAAATCAGCACTGGTTTTTGGATTTCCTCAATTTACGGACAGGGTCACACAGGAGCACAGGAGCATGGGGTCAGGTCTCAGGAGCACAGGAGCATGGGGTCACAGGAGCATGCAGGAGCATGGGGTCAGGTCTTGCACATGCAGGAGCATGGGGTCAGGTCTTGCAAAATCGCATCATGCTTGGAGTAGAGAGAAATGACCGCAGCGAAGCAGCAGGAAGAGCGATGTTATTTCGCAAGACCTGACCCCGATACTCCGATACTCGCCGATACTCGTACTCGCGATGCTGCCCGAATATCCGTCAATCACGCGCAGCAACTCCGCTACTTGCTTTGGTTCGATAATCGCAGCGAAATGGCTTTTATTTGGTATTGGCGATGCCCATATCGCCACATACCAACGATAGCACCAACAGAAAATTAGGATTGCAACGGATTGGATAGGACTTCGATAGACGTAAAAAAGGCCGGGAACCCTGTATTTATTGGAGTTTCCGGCCTTTGCTGGACTGCCTTGGATGCTTAATTGGTGGGTGGTACAGGGATTGAACCTGTGACCCCTGCCGTGTGAAGGCAGTGCTCTACCGCTGAGCTAACCACCCGAAGCTGAAGAAGCGCGATTAGATCACATTCTCTGGGTTTCGGTCAATCCGCTGCCTTCGAGATTTTTCGTTTTTAGTCCGATGGCGGCGAAATCCAGGAAGGATTGCAGTAGTTTGGAGCGGAATTTTTCGTGGGCGTACACCAGGGAAAGCGGGCGCATCAAACGGGGCTGCAACGGCACGGCGACCAGTTCCCCGAGTTTCAATTCCTTGAGGATGGTGGCGCGCGATACGATGGCGATGCCCAGCCCCGCTTCCACGGCGCCCTTGAGCGCTTCCGGGCTGCCCAGTTCCATGACGATGTGCAAATCCTCGGGGTTGAAACCGGAACGCCGGAAGAATTCGTCCACCACTTCGCGCGTGCCGGAGCCGGTTTCGCGGCTGATGTAGGGCAGCGTCGCCAATTGTTCCGGCATGGCTACGGACTGTTTGGCCAACTCGTTCTGCGGTGCGCAAATCACGACCAATTCGTCCTCGCAACACACTTCGGCTTCCAAGCTGGGATGGTGCGCCGGCGCTTCGATCAGGCCAATGTCCAGCGTATGGTCGGCCACGCGGGACTCGACGGTTTCGGAATTCGCCACCGTCAGGCGCGTCTGGACTTGCGGAAATTTCGCCTTGAATTCGCCCAGCAGGCGCGGCAGCATATATTCGGCGATGGTGGTGCTGGCGCCGATCAATAATACGCCGCTGACATCCCCGGTCATTTCCATCAGCCGGGTCTCCATTTCGGCGGCGAGATTGAGGATGCGCTCGGCATATTCCATCGCCAGCCGCCCGGCCGGCGTCAGCGTGATCTTGCTGTGGCTGCGTTCGAACAGCCGCGTGTTGAAATGCTCTTCCAGTTGCTTGACCTGGAAAGTCACCGCCGGCTGCGTCATGAACAGCAATTCCGCCGCCTTGGTGAAGCTGAGTTGTTTCGCTACCGTGTAAAATACCTGAAGCCTTCTATCTGCCATAACAATTCCTAATAGTATCCATTAAGCATACTTATATTCAACCACAATTCTTCGAACAAGTGTAGAAAAAACTTTAGGGGCTTTACGCGGAACTCAACCATGTCGGCAGCCATTCTGATTTTTCTTGCCACCCTCGCCCTGGTGATCCGGCAGCCGCGCGGCCTGGGGATCGGCTGGAGCGCGCTGGGCGGTGCGCTGGCGGCGCTGGCGGGTGGGGTGGTGACGTTGGGCGACGTGCCGCTGGTATGGCATATCGTTTGGGACGCCACCTTTACTTTTATTGCACTGATCCTGATTTCGCTGATCCTCGATGCCGCCGGTTTTTTCGAATGGGCAGCGCTGCATGTAGCGCGTTGGGGCAAGGGTTACGGGCATCGCCTGTTCCTGCTGATTATCCTGCTCGGCGCGGCGGTTTCCGCGCTGTTCGCCAACGACGGCGCGGTGCTGATCCTCACCCCGATTGTGCTGGAAATGCTCCACGCGCTGCGTTTCAAGCCCGCAGCCGCGCTGGCCTTTGTGATGGCGAGCGGCTTCGTGGCGGATGCCGCCAGCCTGCCGCTGATGATTTCCAATTTGACCAATATCATCGTTGCAAATTATTTCCATATTTCCTTTTCGGAGTATGCTGCGGTGATGGTGGCGGTGAATTGCGTTTCGGTCGCGGCAACGCTGTTGATTGCGTGGTGGCTGTTCCGCGCGGACATCCCGCCGCGTTTCAATGTCGCGCTGCTGGACGAGCCGAAAACCGCCATACGCGATCCTTTTGTGTTTCGCGCCGGTTGGCTGGTGTTGGCGGTGTTGCCGGTCGGCTATTTCGCCGCGCACCCGCTCGGCTTGCCGGTTTCGCTGGTGGCCGGGGCGGCTGCGTTCATTCTGGTTGCGGCGGCATTGCGCGAACACTGGTTGCCGCAACAACCCAAGGGGGTGATCCCGGTCATGACCTTGCTGCGCGAAGCGCCCTGGCAAGTCGTGCTGTTTTCGCTGGGCATGTACCTGGTGGTGTTCGGCCTGCGCAATCAGGGGATGACGGCGGAACTGGCGCGTTTCCTGGAGTGGCTGGGCGGCTACGGTATGACGCCGGCGACGCTGGGCGGCGGCTTGCTGTTTGCCGGCTTGTCGGCGGTGATGAACAACCTGCCGACGGTGATGATCGCCAGCCTCGCCATTGAGCAGGCCGATCTGGCGCCGCCGGTGCGCGAGGCGCTGATCTACGCCAACGTGATAGGCTGCAACCTGGGGCCGAAAATGACTCCGCTGGGCAGCCTGGCCACCTTGCTATGGCTGCATGTCCTGGCGCAACGCGGCATCGCGGTGGGCTGGGGGCAATATTGCCGCATCGGCGCGGCGCTCACGCTGCCGGTGCTGTCGGCGACCTTGCTGGGCCTAGCCGGGTGGCTGGCGCTGGTGCGGTGAAACTGGGACGCAATGCTTGTCATCCTAAGTCGGACGAGCCGGAACCAAAAAATATTTACCGCAGAGACGCTTCAGACGCAGAGATTTTGTAGAGTAATGGTATGGTTTCATCCTCCGTTGTGTTTCTCCGCGCCTCGGCGTCTCTGCGGTGAAAAAGAATCACCCGGAGAACCGCTCCAGTGCTTGATCTACGACACATTCTTCGCAAAAAATGCAACGACTTGACTGGTAAGCTACTAGAAACCTTCGTTGAACGGGCTGGAGTGTGCGGTTTTCCGGGCGCATGGTGGCATTGCGACTTTTTGATAAGGATAAGGAGAAGGGAAAGGTATAACGAACGACAGCATTTTCCCGTATTTACAACAAGCCGCGTTCGGCGAACGACAACATGCCGCTGTCGGCGACGATGAAGTGATCGAGCACTTTCACGTCCACCAGCGCCAACGCATCCTTTAGCGCGACGGTCAATACTTTGTCGGAGTTGCTCGGTTCGGGCAAGCCGGACGGATGGTTGTGGGCGAAGATGATGGCGGCGGCGTTGTGCTGTAGTGCGCGCTTGACCACTTCGCGCGGGTAGACGCTGGTCTGCGTGAGGGTGCCGCGAAACAGTTCGTCGCTGGAGATCACGCGGTTTTGCGCGTCGAGGAACAGGCCGAGAAAGGTTTCATGGGGCAGGCCGGTGAGTTGCAGGCGCAGGTAATTGCGCACCGCTTGCGGTGCGCTGAGGACATCGCGTTGCTCCATGTTTTCCTGCAACGCCCGTTTGGACATTTCCAGCACGGCTTGCAACTGGGCGAATTTCGCTGTGCCCATGCCACGGATTGAACAAAAGTCCTGCTCTGATGCCGCGAACAGGCCGGTCAAGCTGTCGAAACGGGTGATCAGATCGCGCGCCAGATCCACCGCGCTCTTGCCCGTAGTGCCGGTGCGCAGGAAAATTGCCAGTAATTCGGCATCCGAAAGGCAAGTTGCGCCCTGTTTCAGGAGACGTTCGCGCGGCCTTTCGTCGGACGGCCAGTCGGTAATCGCCATGGGAAAATTTTTTGCTGTTAGAATATCCTCATTATGTCTGAATTATCCGTTAAACGCATACTCCTCGGCGTCACCGGCGGCATCGCCGCCTATAAGGCGGCGGAACTCGTGCGCCTGTTGCGCCGCAGATCCATCGAAGTGCAAGTGGCAATGACCGAAGCCGCCTGCCGTTTTGTCGCGCCCGCAACTTTCCAGGCGCTGTCCGGCAATGCCGTTTACACCGATTTGTGGGATGGGCGCGCCGCCGACGGGATGGCGCATATCGCGCTGACGCGCGGCTTCGACGCGGTGCTGATCGCCCCGGCGAGCGCCGATTTTATCGCCAAGCTGGCGCATGGCTTGGCCGACGACCTGCTCTCCACGCTGTGCCTGGCGCGCGCCTGCCCATTGCTGGCAGCACCGGCGATGAACCGCGAAATGTGGGAAAACCCCGCCACCCAACGCAATATTGCACAATTGGCGCACGACGGCGTCATGCTCCTCGGCCCGGCCTGCGGCGCGCAAGCCTGCGGCGAAACAGGGATGGGGCGCATGTGGGAGCCGGCTGATCTGGCCGATGCGCTGGAAGCCGTATGGCAACCCAAGGTGTTGCAGGGGAAAAAAGTGTTGATCACCGCCGGACCGACCTTCGAGGCCATAGACCCGGTGCGCGGCATTACTAATTCAAGCTCCGGCAAAATGGGCTACGCCGTCGCGCAAGCCGCGCTCGATGCGGGCGCCGAGGTGGTGCTGGTGAGCGGTCCGACTTGCCTGACGCCGCCGACGCGGGCGAAAACAATCCACATCACCAGCGCGCAGGAAATGCTGGTCGCCGTCGAGCGCGATGTGCCGGGCTGCGATATTTTCATTGCGGTGGCGGCAGTAGCCGATTACCGCGTAGCCCACCCTAGCGCGCAAAAAATCAAAAAGGACGGCAGCGCAATCACGCTGGAACTCACGCCCAACCCGGACATCCTGGCAAGCGTGGCGAACCGCCCCGATGCGCCGTTTTGCGTGGGCTTCGCGGCGGAAAGCGAAAATCTGCACGAACACGCCGAAGCCAAACGCCGCCGCAAAAAACTGCCGCTCATCGTCGCCAATTTGGCGCAGAATGCGCTAGGCAGCGACGAAAACGAACTGGTGCTGTTCGACGATGGCGGGACGCACCCGCTGCCGCGCGCTGCCAAAAAAATATTGGCGCGGCAGTTGATTGAGCATATCGCAAGTCTTGTTTCATTGAGGCTGAAATGAAGCAGTCTATGCTGGTGCTCATGACTGCGGAATATCAGAATGGCTATCGTATCAGGCTGCAATTTAACGATGGCAAGGAACAGGTCGTCGATTTTTACCCATTCCTCGGGCGCTCAGCGCACCCCGCGATACGTGCTTACCTCGATCCGAAACAATTTGCCGGATTCAGGATCGAATATGGGGACTTGGTGTGGGGAGATTATGATCTGTGCTTTCCGATTATGGACTTGTACCGGAACGCCATTAACCACGATGAGGCTATGCAAGAGGCCGCATGAATTTCACCAAGGATAAGAAAAATATCGACATTGCAACGCAGCAGGCGGCACTGGCTTTTCTCGCCAGACTTGCCGGCCAGTACGATCTGGCCGAGGCGGTTTTGTTCGGCAGCCGCGCGCGCGGCGCCCATCGCCGGGACAGCGATGCCGATATGGCGGTGGTGCTTCGTGGCGCACAGGGATGCCGCGTCGATGCCGCTCTCGACATGGCAGGCATCGCCTTCGATGTCATGCTGGAAACCGGAGTGCTGATAGAAGCGCTTCCACTTTGGGAAGACGAGTGGGCGCACCCGGAAAACTTCAACAACCCTGCTTTGATTGAGAATATCCAGCGCGACGGAGTGTATCTGTGACACCGGCAGATTACACCGTAAAAGCCAATCGGGCTTTGGTTTCAGCCAGACTGCTCTTGGAAAGTGGCGATTTTGAAGGAGCCTGTAATCGCGCCTATTACGCAATGTTTGATGCCGCCCATGCGGCATTGCTGCAATCCGGCGCCCATGTTAACCCTGCGGAAACTAAGACCCACAGCGGATTAATCGGCGCTTTCGGAAAACATTTAGTGAAGCCGGGTTTGGTTTCCGCCGAGCTTGGCCGGTCACTTAATCAGGTTGAGCATGTTCGGTTGCTTGCAGACTATACAGGCGAAGATATTGGCGTTGAGAAAGCGGCTTGGGCTGTTGATCAGGCACAAAGCTTCCTGAATGCATTGTGTTGACGGTTTGAGCTTGTATTACTTATCACGCAAAGAAAGAAAACCATGAACCTAGAAACCTCCGTTGACCGCTTGCCAATATGTATAACATGATGGTTCTAAATAACTTTGTCATATATTTTACGTTCACCCGTATGGTGAGAACGCTACGAGCTGGATTGCACGGTTTTCCGGGCGCATGGCGGCGTTGCAACAATAACCACTGCGCGTCGTTGCGCCTCTTGTGCCTAGGCCGTCAAGCCGTCGGGTATGCCCTGCACCCGGAAAACCGCACACTCCAGCCCGTTCAACGGAGGTTTCTAGGATGAAAAACATCGACATCAAAATCCTCGACGAGCGTCTCAAGCAGCATCCGCCCTGCTACGCTACGCCGGGCGCAGCGGGGCTTGATCTGCGCGCCTGCATTGAGCATGTGCAGACCATACATCCCGGCCAGACCGAATTAATCCCCACCGGCATCGCTCTTCATCTGGACGATCCCAAGCTGGCGGCGATGGTGCTGCCGCGCTCCGGGTTGGGGCACAAGCACGGCATCGTGCTCGGCAATCTGGTCGGGCTGATCGATTCCGACTATCAGGGGCAAATCTTCGTGTCGTGCTGGAACCGCAGCCAGACCCCGTTCCTCCTCAACCCGATGGAACGCATCGCGCAACTGGTGGTGGTGCCGGTGGTGCAAGTGTGTTTCAACGTGGTGGACGAGTTCGTGGAAAGCGAGCGCGGACAGGGCGGGTTCGGCAGCACCGGCAAGCATTGACCTACCGGCCTACCATATGCATACGCCTTCCCCCCAATTTTTAATCCGTTCGTCCTGAGCTTGTCGAAGGATGAACGGATTAAAAATCCAAGTCAAATCAAGTCGTTCATGCTTCGACAAGCAAAGCCACAAACGGCTTGATTTGACTTGTGTAACATAGATCAGCGGCTATGCGGTGAAATCGATATACCTGCCGGGCGCGTCGGAAGCCGCGTTCTGGCTGCGATAACTGGCGATGCCGTGGAAAGCACTGGCGCCGCCTGAAGTTTCGGTTTTTTGTTGGGAAGAGGTCACTGTCGCGTCGCTTTCGCTGCCTTTGCCCTGAGCGGCATCCAGTTTTTCTTGCGCCAATTGCTGTTGCGCTTGCGCTTCCATCTGGGCGGCAGCACCGGCGACGGCGCGATCCTGGGCGGAAGGGTCGGCGGGCGCCAGCGCTGCGGCTTTGATTCTTTCCGCTTTATCGATGGTTTCCCGCGGGGTTTTGCCGGGCGACACGTCTATCGACACTTCCCCGCCGACTGCGTATTGCTGGCCGTCCGGCCCGCGCGTATAGGTGAAGGTGGCGCCACTCATCGCCAGTCCGCCCGCTGCGGCCAAATGTGCTTGTTCGTGGGCGCGCACGTTGCTGTCGATTTTTTTCAGTTCTGCTATGCGCTTCTGGTCTTGCGCCGATTGGGTCGAATCTTGTTTGGACAGACCCGGTTTGGACCGCCCGGATTTAGCGGGTTGGTCTGCCGTGGCGGCTGCGCCTGCGCCATTGGCGCCTGGAATATTCCGGGTTTCCGGCTCACTGCCCCCTTTCTGCGCCAGCGGTTTAATCGGCGCGGAGGAGTAGTTCGAATAAGGGGGAAGAGATGCGGAAATCATACCCAAAATATAGCAATTTCAGGCAAAAAAACAAGTGGCTACCACTTCACGACATGCACGTTCGCCAGTGTCCGTCCAAGGAAGCGCTCGCCTATGGTCTGGAAGCGTAGCGGCACGTCGGTGACGTAATATTGATAGTCGGCGGCGTTGCGTTGCGGGTTGGCGAGACGCATTTCGGTAAGCAGCGCGGCGGCCTGCTCAGCCATGGCTTCGGCGGAATCGACCAGCCGCACGCCGCTGCCGGCGGCTTCCTGCAACAGCGGTTTGAGCAAGGGATAGTGGGTGCACCCTAGCACCAGGGTGTCGATGTGCTGCGCCAGCACCGGTTTGAGGTACTCCTGCGCGGTGAGACGGGTAACCGGGTGGTCCAGCCAGCCTTCTTCCACCAGCGGCACGAACAGCGGGCAGGCCTGCGAGTAAATGCGCACTTCCGGCGCATGCTGGTGGATGGCGCGGGCGTAGGCGTTGCTGTTGATGGTGGTGGGAGTGCCGATGACGCCGACCTGCTTCCTGACGGAAGCGGCGATGGCGCCCAGCGCGCCGGCGTCGATCACGTCGAGCACCGGCACCGGCGAAAGGTCATGCACCACGCCTGACGCCACCGCCGCCATGGTGTTGCACGCCACGATCAGCAACTTGACCTGCTTGGCCAATAGAAATTCGGCTATCTGCGTGGTGTAGTGGGAAATGGTTTCGACCGATTTCACGCCATAGGGCACGCGCGCGGTGTCGCCGAAATAGACGATGTCCTCGAACGGCAGGCGCTCCATCAGCGCGCGCACCACGGTCAGGCCGCCGACGCCGGAATCGAACACCCCGATAGGGTTGGCTGGATTGATATACATGAATTTTTCCGGGAATTGATGAGCCATAGTCCCGATCCCGATATTTGCGGTCGGGCAGCCGGTCGTGATTCGTTCAGCCAAGTCAAATGGGCAGAGCTATGTCCTGAAACGCCCCACCAGATTGCCTAAGTTGTTGGCAAGGTCATCGACGCGCTGTATCGTCTTGCTGGTTTCCATGAATGCGTTGCTGTTTTCTTCCGATATGCGCGCGATGCTCTCCACCTTGCGGGAGTTTTCCGAGTTCGACAGCGCATTCTCCTTCAGGGATTGGCTGATTTCGTTGACGCCCAGCACGACTTGGCCGACGCCGACCTTGATCTGGTTGATCGCCTCGCCGGCCTGCTGCGCCAGCAGGGCGCCTTCGCCGACGCGTTTGACGCCGCCTTCCATGCTTTGGATGGCAAGGCGGGTGCCGGACTGGATATTCTCTATCATGGATGAGATTTCCTGCGTTGATTTGCTGGTGCGTTCGGACAGCTTGCGCACTTCGTCGGCGACGACGGCGAAACCGCGTCCGTGTTCGCCCGCCCGCGCCGCTTCGATTGCCGCATTGAGCGCCAGCAGGTTGGTCTGGTCGGCGATTTCCTTGATGACATTGACGATCTGCGATATCTGATCCGATTTTTGTCCGAGATTCTGGATAATCAGCGAGGATTCGTTGACCATCTGCGCAATCTGGTTCATTTCATTGACAGCGGCATGAATCACTTCGCCGCCGCGTATCGAATGCTCGTTGGATTCGCTGGATATGCGCTGCACGTCTTCGGCCTGGCTGGCCAAGCCGTCCAGCGTATAAGTCATGATTTCGACCTGCGCCGCCATCGCGTAGGTTTCCTGGCTTTGCTGCTGCGAATTGTCGGCCACGCGCGCCGAAATCGAGGCCAGCCCGTCGGCGGTTTGCTGAAGTTCCTGGGCGCCGGACTTGACGTCGGTGATCATGGTGCGCATTTTATCGGTGAAACGGTTGTAGCTGTCGGCGAGGTCTCTCAGTTCGTCATGCGTCAGCAACGGCAGGCTGCGGGTGAAATCGCCCTCGCCGCGGGCGATGTCGTTAAGTATCCCGGTGATGACCTTCAACGGGCGCACCACCAGCCAGCGCAGGTAGAGTATCTGCCCCACGTTCCAGGCCAGCGCGATGAACGTGATCACCAGCAACACGTAAAGGCCGCCGTCGAGTTTATCCGAGATCGCCTGGATAATACTGCGGTCTACCGCACCGGCCTTGAGTATCCCAACTGTCGCCTCTCTTTGCATATTGTAAACCGCGAGGAAAATGAGGTCGAAAACGAACAACAGCAGGAAGCTGCTGAGTTTGCGCGTCAGCGTGTACCACAAGGCCTTTTCAAAGCTTTCGTGCAATTTCGACAAAGTGCTCATGGCTTTCCTTGATAAGCAATAGTGAAAAATGGGGGCTAGTTGCCGCGCAAGCTTTCCGGCAATGTTACGTTCAGTTCCAGCACATCGTATTTCTGATCGTTCCCACGCTCCGGCGCTCATCGTTACACACAAGTCGGAGCGGGAAGCCCCTCCCCCTTCAAGGGGGAGGTTGGGAGGGGGATGGGTTAGAACGACACAGGCTAAAATCAATATTTTACATTGTTGCCTGTGTCTTCCACCCCATCCCCACCCTAACCCTCCCGCTTTCCGGGGAGGGAATGCCTTGCTCCATCTTTTCTGCATGTAATCAAATGATTGAAAAGATGTGTGTAACGATGAGCGCCGGAGCGTGGGAACGATCAAGGGGTTAGTTGCCGCGCAAGCCTTCCGGCAATGTTACGTTCAGTTCCAGCACATCGTATTCGCCGTGTTTTTCCAGTTGCACCTTGATGAGTCCCCGGTCGACATGGATGTATTTCGCTATCACCGCCAGCAATTCCTCCTGCAGGGCGGGCAGATAATCGGGGGTTGCCGCGCCCCGCCCCGCGCGTTCGTGAGCGAGAATGATTTGCAGGCGTTCCTTGGCGATGACGGCGCTTTTTTTGTCATCGCCGCGCAGATATTCGAGTAGGCCGGAGATCATGGACATATCAGTGGCCTCCGAACAAGCGTTTGAAAAAACCCGCTTTTTCGGCGGTGACGAAACGCATGGGTACGCCTTCGTCACCCATGAAACGCGCCACCACATCCCGATAGGCATCGGCCACGTCGCTCTTGGTCAGATGAATCGCGGGAGTGCCCGAGTTGGACGCCTGCAACACGGATTCCGATTCCGGGATCACACCGATCAGCGGAATGCGCAAAATTTCCTGAATGTCCTCCACCGACATCATTTCCCCGGCGGCCACCCGCTTGGCGTCGTAGCGGGTCACCAGCAGGTGTTCCTTGACCGGTTCCTGCCCCTCCACTGCGCGCTTCGATTTGGCCGCGAGTATCCCGAGTATGCGGTCCGAATCGCGCACCGACGAAACCTCGGGATTGGTCACCACCAGCGCTTCATCGGCAAAATACATCGCCGTGAACGCGCCGGATTCGATGCCCGCCGGAGAATCACACACGATGCAATCGAAGCTTTCCTTAAGCTCGTTCAAAATCCGCTCGACGCCTTCAAGGTTGAGCGCATCCTTGTCGCGCGTTTGGGAGGCCGGGAGAATATACAGATTATCGCAGTTCTTGTCCTTGATGAGCGCCTGTTTGAGCGCGACTTCGCCGTTGATGACGTTGATAATGTCATACACCACGCGGCGTTCGCAGCCCATGATCAGGTCCAGGTTGCGCAACCCCACGTCGAAATCGATGACGGCAGTCTTGTTGCCCCGCAGAGCCAGACCGCTGGAAAAACTGGCGCTGGTGGTGGTCTTACCCACGCCACCTTTGCCGGAAGTGACAACTATGACTTTGGACACGTTTAATTCCTGAACAAAATATATTTGATTCTACACGTAAAACGCTGTGCAAAAAAACTACTGGTTGCGGAACGGCTGGAAAATCAGGCGCGAACCTTCCAGGCGCACCTGAGCGGACTTGCCGCGCACGTTTTCGGGAATGCCGTCCTCGAAGATACGGAAACAGCCGGCGATGGAGATCAGCTCCGCATTCATCTGTTGCGCGAATATCCGCGCGCCCTCGTTGCCGCATGCGCCGGCGATTACCCGGCCACGTAGCGGGGCGTAAATGTGGATATCCCCATCGGCAATCAGTTCCGCGCCGGAATTGACGACGGCGAGCACCACCAGGTTGGCGCCCTCGGCGTAGATGCGCTGCCCGGCGCGCACCGGTTTATCGATGACCATGGTCGGGCGCAGGATAGGCGCCTCCCACAGATTATCCGCGCGGAGCGTTTTGGCTGTACTGGGGCGGGAAGTTTTGACGGCGCTGGGTTCGCTCCCCGCTTCTTCGAATCCCGGTAATTCGGTTTGCCGCTGGCTGTGCGACTCGGCGGAGAGATCGGACGCGCCGGACGGATGCGCCGCCGGGCGCGCCGGTGCATCGGGAAACAGTCCCAGGCCGGCTAGGCCGGCGGCTTCGCGTTGTGCCAATGAGCCGCCCAGCACGCCCGCAGTGCGTATGCCATGAGCGCGCATGAACAACACCAGATCGGCAAAATCCGGCGTGACGTCGCTCGAAGCGATGGCGGCAAGCCCAAGCGCCATGGGCGTATCGGAAAAAAAATCGGGCATCTGGACAAGGCGCGCGCCCAACTGGCTTTTGAGTTTATCCATGTCGGTCGTATTGACGTGGAGCACCAACAAGGGGAGATTGGCATTGACGATCTTGAATGCCGGTTCTTCGCGGATCATGTCTATTGGGCGTCGGGAGATTGTAAGCGAATGCGGCACATCGCCGGTTAGGTAAAACCTTTAAATAACTTATCGGCCAAGTCTTTACATTGTTTGCGAAAAACGCGTCGTAGATCAAACACTGGCGCGGTGCTTTGGGCATCGCGGCGAGGTAGGGTGGATAAGCGCAAGCGCATCCACCGAACGGTGTTCCGGAATGTTCAGGTGGATGCGCTTCGCTCTTGTGCCCTTTGAGTATATCCATCCTGCAACAACTGGATTCCGGCTCGCCCGGCTTAGGCGTCGGGAGATTGTTAAGAAGCGGATACGGTGCGTCACCGAGTCAGGTAGCACTTGAACGGTAAGCCCCCCCCGGCTAATCGGCGAAGCGCCCCTTTCGCACCTTCTTCTAACCCGACGGCAACGCCTTGTCGCCTGTCCGCCAGATTTCCATCGTATCGCCGGACAGCATCTGAGCAGGCTGGGGGCCAAAACTGGATAACTGGGTCATCACATTGATGTTCATCACAATTTGAACGCGGCTTCCCATCCGTGCATCGTGGATCGCACGCAATTCTTCAAAAATCGCTTTGTAATTCATGATAGCCTCCGTGCCATTATGTCTGGGAAATTCCGCCCGACAGCAGTCAGTCGTAGCTGACAGTTCATATGGCTCATGGTTAATGTTTCTATATAAAGTATGCAATGTTCAGTTTTGAATGTTTATGCCTTGCACGGGGGAAATTGTCCGGATTGGATTGTTCCCAGCGGGATGCAATGCAAGGCGCAAATTGCGCCGTGTGGTCATTCTCACACAAGTAATTTGCAACGCGGCAGTGCGCCCGCTGGGGGCAATCCAACCGGACAATTTCTCCCGTGCAAGGCATATGCCTTGCGTCGCAGAAACTCAACCACTAAAAAACGTTTTCGCCCTTCACCCGCCTGCCGGAAGCAGGCTGGAAAAACTGCTTCTATATTCCGTCTAACGGCATCCCGCAAGCAATTTTTACCTTTGCATGAGCAAAAATATCCGACATGCCACAAGGATTTGGAACGCACCTCCCTGTGCGTCATTTGCTCCGCAATCCCAGACGCTCACCGTCGCCGTTGCCGAATACGCCACTATAAAGGCTGAAACGATTATATTATCCTAATTTCGCGCGGCTGGCGCGGCTCCCGGGCATCCTTGCAGGGTAAATTTAGGGATGTTCCGCTTATTGCCGCTCCGGCACATATCCGGGCTGAATGGTAACGAACCAGCGGGGCAGTGCCGCCAGTCGTTGGAGTTTTGCTTCTACCGCCCGCATGGCCACCTTGCCCAACTTAACGCCCT
>JBAYVP010000102.1:0-14912 GCA_041674485.1 Sulfuricellaceae bacterium | reverse complement strand
TCGGATTTATCTTGACCCGAAATTTCGTAGAAACGAATTTTATGCGATTGATTATGTTGTATTTTCCATTTTTCTGTTCAGTCAACCGTCTCAATTAAAATCCGCGAGATCAGGTGCTCTGAAGCTGACGCGCACAGGAAATCAAGAGTAATCCGCGCATGTCCCAGGGTAAATTTGTTCTCAGCACGGAAAAAACCGATTCACCGCAGAGGACGCGGAGGAAAACCCTCATGCTCTTCCTCTGCGTCCTCCGCGTCCTCTGCGGTGAAAAAGGTTTTGTCTTTATGGATTACCGTCATGAGTTGAGCAGCGTCGCTGCTCAGTTTGCCTGGGATTCATGAATGTTTTCCATCATTGATTTTTATCATGAATTTCTGATAACAAATTTACCCTGGCGCCTGCCCCAGCCTGCATGGCCTTCTACCCGGCATAAAGCAAAAATATCGTAGGCTTCTTGTGGATTTCCGGCGGGTTTTTTTTCCAAGCGGCCACCTGCCGGGTAACGATGCTTTCACCGGCTTGCGTAAGGTCGGTGGCGAGGCATAGCAGGGTGTCCGGGCGGCAGGCGGTCAATATGTCTGCGAGCATTGGCTGGTTGCGATAGGGCGCTTCGATGAAGAGTTGGGTTTGGCGGCGCGTGCGGCTTTCCTTTTCGATTTCCGCCAGTTTTTTCACCCGCGCTTCATGGTTGGCCGGCAGGTAGCCGTGGAAGACGAAGGATTGGCCGTTTAAGCCGGAACCCATCAGCGCGAGCAGCAGGGAGGAGGGGCCGACCAGCGGTGCGACCCGGATGCCTTTTTCGTGCGCGAGCCGCACCAGTTGCGCGCCGGGGTCGGCGACGGCGGGGCAGCCGGCTTCGGACATCAGTCCCAGGTCTTTTCCTGCCAGCAGTGGGGCGAGCAGTTCCTTGATTTTTTCCGGCGGGGTGTGTTGGTCCAGCGTGGCGATGGCGATTTCCTGCAAAGCTCTGGTGATGCCGTAGCGCTTGAGGACATGCCGGGCGGTTTTGGCGTTTTCCGCGACAAAGGTGTCCAGGGACAATGCGATAAGCCGCACTTGCTCGGGAAGGATGGCGGGCAGGTCGCCCGCTTCGCCCAATGGGGCGGGGATAAGGTAGAGAGTGCCGTTCAACCTAGAAACCTCCGTTGACCGCTTGCCAATATACATAACATGATGGCTCTAAAAAACTTTGCCATATATTTCGCGCTCACCTATTTGGTGAGAACGCTACGGGCTGGATTGCACGGTTTTCCGGGCGCATGGCGGCGTTGCAACTCCTTGAGAAGGGAATGGAATGACCATTCCGCGTCGTTGCGCCTTGCCATGCACCCGGAAAACCGCACACTCCAGCCCATTCAACGGAGGTTTCTAGGTTCAAAATACCGACACGCCTTCGTGTTTCAACATGTCCACCAGCGCGATCAGGGGTAGCCCGATCAGCGCGTTGGGGTCGTCTCCGGTCATTTTTTCGATCAGCGCGATGCCCAGCCCTTCCGCTTTGGCGCTGCCGGCGCAGTTGTAGGGCTGTTCCTTCTGCAGGTAGCCTTCAATTTCCGCGTCGCTTAAGTTCCGAAAGCTCACCTTGAAAGGCACTACTTGCGCCTGGGTGTTGCCGCTGCGGCTGTTGTAGAGGCACAACGCGGTGTGGAAGGTGACGGTTTTGCCGCGCATGGTGCGTAGTTGCCGGGTGGCGTTTTCATGGGTGTGCGGCTTGCCGAGCTGCATTCCGTCGAGTGTTGCGACTTGGTCGGAGCCGATGATCAGCGCGTCGGGATGTTGCGCCGCGACGGCTTGCGCCTTGGCGATAGCGAGGCGAAAAGCCGTTTGTTCCGGCATCTCGTCGGGCAGCGGGGTTTCATCAACGAGCGGCGAGGTGACTTCGAACGGGATTTTCAGGCGGGAAAGCAATTCCCGCCGATAGGGCGATGTGGAGGCGAGTATGAGTTCCATGGTAATCCTGAGTGCTGAGTATTGAGTGCTGAGAAGTCGGTTTTCCTCAGCACTTGGAACTCAGCACTGCTTTTGGAGCGGTTCTTTAGTTAAGCGTTAACCAATTCCAGGCGTTTTTCGATCCTGTCCAATCTGGAGTCAAACCGGTCGATTCTGGTTTACGCGAACGCTATGTCTTCGTGAATTATTCCTACCCCACGCTCCACCAGTGTCAGCCGGCTTTCCACTGAGCTTATTCTTAGCTTGATGTCTCCGACATCCTGGACGATTTTATCCAGGCTTTCGCGCATGGCTCTTAAATGCTCAAGAACTAGACTTTCCACGTTGTCTGTCATGATTTTCTCCTTGCGGGATTTCGAGAGTGTACCCGTTTTTACTCCGGTTGAATTTCTATCAGCGCTTCGTCCGGCTTAACGCTATCGCCCTTGGCCACCCAGACATTGACCACGGTGCCGCCGATAGGGGTTTGCACTTCGTTTTCCATTTTCATCGCTTCGATCACCAGCACCGGGTCGCCGGGTTTGACCTTTTGTCCGGGTTCGACCAGCACATCTACGATAGTTCCCGGCATCGCCGTGGCGATGTGCCCTGGGTGGGTAGGGCGCGGGCGTTTGCCGTCCGTGGCCTTGTCGTCTTCCTTGGATTTGGATTTGCCGCCGCCCTTTCCGCCGGCGACTTCGACTTCGTTGAGCACTTCGACAACAACTTCTTCCTGCACGCCATCCACGGTGACGAAGAAAGGACGCTGTTCCTCGCCGGCGCGGCCTGATCCGGTGATGTGGATATGGTAGGTTTCGCCGTGCAGCGTGACGTTGAATTCGTTGGGCGCAAAGCGCGTGTCGCTGGCGAGATTGGCGCCTATCGGCAGCAACGGTTCCGGTTTGAGTTGGCCGGCGGTGCGCTCCTGCAGGAAGAAGGTGCGCGCCAGTTCCGGGAACATTGCGTAGGTGAGGATGTCTTCCTCGCTATTTGTCAGGTTTTCGACTTCGCCGCGGATTTTATCCATTTCGTCCTGCAACAGGTCGGCGGGGCGGCAGGTGATGACTTCGGTGTTGCCGATGGCGATGTTGCGCACTTGCGAGTTGACTTCGCCCGGTGCTTTGCCGTAGCGGCCTTGCAGGTAGTTTTTGATCTCGGTGGTCACTGGTTTGTAGCGTTCGCCGGTGAGCACGTTGAGCACCGCCTGGGTGCCGACGATCTGCGAAGTCGGCGTGACCAGCGGGGGAAAGCCCAGGTCTTCGCGCACGCGCGGAATTTCATTCAGCACTTCGTCCATGCGGTCGAGCGCGCCCTGATCCTTGAGTTGGTTGGATAGGTTGGAGATCATGCCGCCGGGGACTTGATTGACGAGAACGCGGGTGTCCACGCCGGTGAATGCGCTTTCGAACTGCCAGTATTTCTTGCGCACTTCGCGGAAATAGGCGGTGATTTCCTGCAACAGCGGCAGGGATAGGCCGGTGTCGTATTCCGTACCGGCCAGCGCCGCGACGATGCTCTCGGTGGAGGAGTGGCTGGCGCCCTCGCCGAACGAGGAGTTGCAGGTGTCGAGTATCGTTGCGCCGGCTTCCACGCCTTTCAGGAAGCACATCGCGGACAAGCCGCTGGTGGCATGGCTGTGCAGGTGGATGGGCAGCTTGACGGCGGCGCGGATTGCCGTGACCAGATCGAAGGTGACGGTCGGCGTGAGCAAACCGGCCATGTCCTTGATCGCCAGCGTGTCGCAGCCCATTGCTTCCAGTTCCTGCGCCAAGCCGACGAAATGCGGAATGTTATGCACCGGGCTGGTGGTGTAGCTGATTGCGCCTTCGGCTATTTTGCCGCTGGCCTTGGTTGCTTCGACTGCAACCTTGAGATTGCGCAGGTCGTTCATCGCGTCGAATATGCGGAATATGTCCACCCCGTTATCCGCCGATTTCTTGACGAAGGCGCGCACCACGTCGTCGGAATAATGGCGGTAGCCGAGCAGGTTTTGCCCCCGCAGCAACATCTGGATGCGCGTATTGGGCAGCGCCTTGCGCAGTTTGCGCAGGCGCTCCCATGGGTCTTCGCGCAGGAAACGCACACAGGAATCGAAAGTCGCGCCGCCCCAGGCTTCCAGCGACCAGAAGCCCACGCTGTCGAGCTTGGCGCATATCGGCAGCATGTCCTCGGTGCGCAAACGGGTTGCTATCAAGGACTGGTGCCCGTCACGCAAAACCAACTCGCTGATATTAACTTTTGCCATGCCGTATTTCCCTTCACAAGCCCGCGTGAGCTGCAATTGCCGCTGAAATAGCCGCCGCCAACAGTTCTTTCGGGCGGCTGACCGTGTAGTTGACGAGTTCCGGGTGGCTTTCGACGAAGCTGGTGTCGAATGCGCCGTTACGGAACTCCGGGTGTTGCAAGATTTCCTGGTAATAGGGAATGGTGGTTTTCACCCCATAGACCACCATGTCGTTCAGCGCGCGCCGCCCGCGCTCAATGACGCCCTCCCAGGTGAGGCTCCACACCGTAAGCTTGGCGCACATTGAATCGTAATAGGGCGGAATCACGTAGCCGGTGTACATCGCGGCGTCGGTGCGCACGCCGGGGCCGCCCGGCGCATAGTAGCGGGTGATGCGCCCGAAACTGGGGAGAAAATCGTTTTTTGGGTCTTCCGCATTGATGCGGAATTCCATTGCATAGCCGCGATAGTGGATGTCTTCCTGCCGGTATTGCAGCGGCAGGCCGCTGGCGACGCGGATTTGCTCCTGCACAATGTCGATGCCGGTGATGGTTTCCGTGACGGTGTGCTCCACCTGGAGGCGGGTGTTCATCTCCATGAAGTAAAACTGGTTGTCGGTGTCGAGCAGGAATTCCACCGTGCCGGCGTTTTCGTAGCCAACGGTTTTGGCCGCCTGCACCGCGATTTTGCCGATGTAGTCGCGCTGCGCGGGGGTGAGTTGCGGCGAGGGGGCGATCTCGATCAGCTTCTGGTTGCGGCGCTGAATTGAGCAATCGCGCTCGAACAAGTGGACGACATTGCCTAAGCTGTCGCCGATCACCTGCACTTCGATATGCTTGGGGTTGACCACGCACTTTTCCATGAAGACTTCCGGTTTGCCGAACGCCTTGGTGGCTTCGGAAACCACGCGGTCGAAATTCTTGAGCAGTTCATCAAGGTTGTTGCACCGCCGGATGCCGCGCCCGCCGCCGCCGTTGGTGGCTTTGAGCATCACCGGATAGCCGATTTCAGCGGCCAGTTCGCGGGCTTGCCCGACGTTTTCCAGATTCCCCTGGCTGCCCGGCACCACCGGCACGCCGGCATCTATCATGGCCTGGCGCGCCTGGATTTTGTCGCCCATACGGTGGATCACCTCCGGGGACGGGCCGATGAACTTAATGCCGCGCTTGGCGCACAGTTCCGCCAATGCCGGGTTTTCCGAGAGAAAGCCATAACCCGGATGCAGCGCGTCACAACCCGTTTCCACCGCCAGTTTGACGATATTGTGGGCGTTGAGGTAGCCGATCACGGGGTCCGAACCGATGTTGCATGCCTCGTCCGCCTTTTTGACATGGAGCGCGTGGCGATCCGCATCGCTAAAGATGGCGACCGATTTGATGCCCATTTCGGAGCAGGCGCGCACAATGCGCACCGCGATTTCGCCACGGTTAGCGATAAGGATTTTCTTAATCACGCGGTAAATTCCGTAACTGTATCGGTTAAGTTTAAATGCGGCCTGGCGGGAAACGCCCATCTGCACGAATAACAAGAGATATGTCGTGCCGAGGTGTGCGACAGGCCGGCATTTTGACACGCAAACCGGAAAATTGTATCATGCGCGGCTTATGTCTGAACAGGTCGTCATCAATAGCCTTGAGTTCGCACAGCAAGGCAAGCGCTTGCAGGGCGAAATTGCGGTCGCGGACTTGAGCCGATTGCAGGAATATCTGCATTCCAGCGGCGGGGGACTATCTTACACGTTGTCCGGCAAGATCGGCGAAAATGCCAAGCCCTACCTGGTTTGCACCGTGCAAGGCGAATTGGCGTTGCAATGCCAGCGTTGCCTTGATGCACTGGCATTTAAGCTTGATATTGTATCCACGTTGGAATTGGTGGAAAATGCGGACGATTTTCTCCCGCTCGAAGGGGAAGAGGATTCGGCGGACGCCATTCCGGTGAACCCAGCAATGGACGTTCCGGCGTTGGTGGAAGAGGAGGTGTTGTTGAGCCTCCCGATTGCCCCTTTGCACCCCCTTGCGGAATGCGCTGCGGCAAACTACCGGCGACTATCCGGGCTTGGCGAGGCGAACCCTTTCGGGGTGCTGGCCAAGTTAAAAAAATAACTTGAAGTCGAAAAAAATTACTTAATATTTAGGAGTGCATCATGGCTGTACAACAAAACAAGAAATCCCCTTCCAAACGCGGCATGCGCCGCGCCCACGATTTTCTGACCAATCCGGCGCTGGCAGTGGAGCCGACCACGGGCGAAGTGCATCTGCGCCATCATGTCAGCCCGAGCGGCTATTACCGTGGCAAAAAGGTCGCCGGCGCCAAGGGCGAGTGATATATGTCTTCTCGCGGGAGGGAATTGTCCGGTTGGATTGCCCCCAGCGGGCGCGACTTTCGCGTTGCAAATTGCTTGCGTGAGAATCACCACGCGGCGCAATTTGCATCTTGCATCGCATCCCGCGAGATGCGGCTGAATCCGCAAATTGTGGTCGCGCAGGGTATGGTTTCAGAGCACCCGGTAAACATGTTTCTTGCTGGGTAATGGATATTACGGTTGCTATTGATGCCATGGGCGGCGACCATGGCCCGCACGTCACGGTGCCGGCCGCGTTGGCCTTCATGCAGCGCGACACCGGGATAAACATCGTTCTGGTGGGACTCAGCGAGGTAATCGAGGCGGAGTTGCGCGCACACAACGCTGCGCTCGGACCGAGATTGCGCATACACCATGCCGGCGAGGTGGTCACGATGGACGATCAACCGGCGCTGGCGTTACGCAACAAAAAAGATTCCTCAATGCGCATCGCCGTCAATCTGGTCAAAAGCGGCGAGGCGCATGCCTGCGTCAGCGCCGGCAACACCGGCGCGCTGATGGCGATTTCCCGCTTTGTGCTGAAAATGCTTCCCGGCATCGAACGCCCGGCGATAGCATCCATGCTGCCTACCTTGAACGGCCATACTCATGTTCTCGACCTTGGCGCAAACGTCGATTGCACCGCCAACCATCTGTTGCAGTTCGGCATCATGGGCGCGATGCTGGTGTCGGCGGTGGAGCACAAGGAAAACCCCAGCGTCGGTCTGCTCAACATCGGTGAGGAAGACATCAAGGGCAACGAAGTCGTCAAGCAGGCTGCCGTGTTGTTGCGCCACAGCCATCTTAATTTTTACGGCAACGTCGAAGGCGACGACATCTATAAGGGCACTGTCGATGTGGTAGTATGCGACGGTTTTGTCGGCAATGTCGCGTTGAAGGCTTCGGAAGGACTGGCGCAGATGATGGGCATCTTCATCAAGCAGGAATTCAAGCGCAACTGGCTGACCAAGCTGGCTGCCGTGGTCGCTTTCCCGGTATTGAACGCATTCAAAAAACGCGTCGATCATCGCCGCTACAACGGCGCAAGCCTGCTGGGATTAAAGGGCGTGGTGGTGAAAAGCCATGGTTCCGCCGACAGTTTCGCTTTCCAATTCGCCATTGAGCGTGCCGTTGAAGAAGCGCGCACTGGCGTTTTGCGCCGCATCAACGAACAAATTTCCCTGCTGCAAGCGTAATAAGGAGCGGCATGATACTACCTGTCCAATTGAGGTTTCCAGGATGATTTATTCCCGTATCGTGGGCACCGGCGGTTATCTGCCGGAAAAAGTTCTGACCAACCATGACCTGCAAAAAATCGTGGAAACTACCGACGAGTGGATCGCCAGCCGCACCGGCATCCGCGAACGCCATATCGCCGCCGAAAATGAAACCACCAGCGACCTAGCGTTTGCCGCCAGTCGCTGCGCCATCGAAATGGCGGGCGTAACACCCCAGGAAATCGACCTGATTATCGTGGCGACCACCACGCCGGACATGGCCTTTCCCAGCACTGCATGCATTATGCAGGACAAGCTCGGCATCAAGAATGGCTGCGCGGCTTTCGATCTGCAAGCGGTGTGCGGCGGGTTCGTCTATGCGCTGACGGTGGCCGACCAGTTCATCCGCAACGGCAGCAGCCGATGCGCCCTGGTGGTGGGGGCGGAAACTTTCTCCCGGTTGCTCGACTGGAGCGACCGCGGCACCTGCGTTCTGTTCGGCGATGGCGCCGGCGCGGTCGTGGTCAAAGCCGACAACGCGCCCGGCATCGTCTCCACCCATTTGCACGCCGACGGCAGCTATCGCGGCATGTTGAAATCACCGGCCCACATCCATGGTGGAAAAATCCGGGGCAACCCGTTTGTCGAAATGGATGGCGGCGCAGTATTCAAGTTTGCAGTCAAGGTGTTGGACGAGATTGTTGAGGAAACACTTGAGAAAAATGGTTTGAAGAAAAGCGATATAAACTGGCTGGTGCCGCACCAAGCCAACACGCGCATCATCCAGGCGACGGCAAAAAAGCTCGGCATGAGCATGGACAACGTGGTGGTGACGGTGGACAAGCACGGCAACACCTCCGCCGCTTCCATCCCGCTGGCGCTGGATGTCGCGGTGCGCGACGGGCGTATCAAGGCGGACGAAACCGTGTTGATGGAAGGCATAGGCGGCGGTTTTACCTGGGGTTCCGTGCTGGTGCGCTGGTAACGCGGAGCCTGCACCCGGAAAACCGCACACTCCCGCCCGTTCAACTGAGGAATTTAGGATTATGAAATGAAATTCGCTTTCGTTTTTCCCGGCCAAGGCTCCCAATCAGTCGGCATGATGCAGGGCTTCGACAGCCTTGCCGTGGTGCATGAAACCTTTGCCGAAGCATCGGATATTCTCAAGCAGGATTTGTGGCAACTGGCATCGACCGGCACAACCGAAGAACTGAACCTGACCGCCAACACCCAGCCGCTCATGCTAACAGCCGGCGTGGCGGTGTTTCGCGCCTGGAACGCGCTGGGCGGGCCAAAACCGGCGCTGGCCGCCGGGCACAGCCTGGGGGAATATAGCGCGCTGGTCGCAGCCGATGCGCTGGCTTTTGCCGATGCGTTGCCACTGGTGCGCTTTCGTGCGCTGGCGATGCAGGCTGCGGTCGCCGAAGGGCAGGGCGGCATGGCGGCCATACTCGGCCTGGACGACGACGGGATACGCGCGGTGTGCGCCGAAGCGGCGCAGGGTGAAGTCGTGGAGGCCGTCAATTTCAATTCGCCTGGCCAAGTGGTGATCGCCGGCGATAAAAGCGCGGTCGAACGCTGCATTGTTTTGGCCAAGGCCAAGGGAGCGAAACGCGCTTTGCCGTTGCCGGTCAGTGTGCCTTCCCATTGCGCGTTGATGCGCCCGGCAGCGGAAAAATTGGCGGACTATCTGCAATCCGTGACGCTTAAGACGCCTGCGGTGACGGTGCTGCACAACGCCGACGTAAAGGGATACAGCGAGAGCGCCGCAATCAAGGATGCGCTGGTGCGCCAACTATATAGTCCGGTGCGCTGGGTCGAAACCGTGCGCGCAATTGCCGCCCAAGGCATCGGCCATGTGGTCGAATGCGGCCCGGGCAAGGTGTTGGCGGGGCTGAACAAACGCATAGACAGCAACCTGCAGGGCTGGGCGCTGATAGACGCCGAAGCCATTGCTACGCTATTAAAAGCAGCACTGTAATGAACAAACGAAATGGAGAATAACATGCTGGATGGGCAAATTGCATTGGTGACCGGCACCGGTCGCGGCATCGGCCAGGCAATCGCGCTGGGGCTGGGGAAACAAGGCGCGACGGTGGTCGGCACGGAAATGAGCCAAAACGGCGCGGATGCCGTCGGCGCCTATCTGGCGCAAGCCGGCATCAAAGGCACGGGGGTGGTGATGGATGTCACCAACCCCGCCCAAATCGAGCAAGGGCTGAAAGCCATTCAGGAGCAATTCGGCGAGGTTTCCATACTCGTCAACAATGCCGGCATCACCCGCGACAACCTGCTGATGCGCATGAAGGACGAGGAATGGGACGCCATCATGGAAACCAACCTCAAATCCGTATTTCGCCTCAGCCGCGCAGTCATGCGCGGCATGATGAAAGCGCGCCGGGGGTGCATTATCAACATTGCCTCGGTAGTCGGGGTGATGGGCAATGCCGGACAAACCAATTACGCCGCAGCCAAGGCCGGCGTCATCGGGTTTTCCAAATCGCTGGCGCGCGAAGTGGCGAGCCGCAACATCACCGTCAACTGCGTGGCGCCCGGCTTCATTGACACCGACATGACGCGCGCCTTGGGCGAGGAGCAGCGCAAGGCGCTGGTGGATCACATCCCGCTGGGACGGCTGGGGTCGGTGGAAGATGTCGCCGCCTCAGTGGTTTTTCTGGCATCCCCGCAAGCCAGCTACATCACCGGCACGACATTGCACGTCAACGGCGGCATGATGATGGCTTAACTTGTTGTTTTTAAATGGAAATTTTCTTGGTTTGGTAGCCTGGGCAATCTTTGGTAGAATGCCGGAGCTTTTTCTATAGTCGCTTTTTATATGTCACTCGCGAAGGGTAATTCAAATGGAAAACATCGAACAACGCGTAAAAAAAATCGTTGCGGAACAATTGGGGGTAAGCGATGCAGAAGTAAAAATCGAATCGTCGTTCGTCGATGACCTCGGTGCGGATTCTCTGGACACCGTGGAACTGGTGATGGCGCTCGAAGAAGAATTCGAATGCGAAATACCCGACGAAGAAGCCGAGAAAATCACCACCGTCAAACAAGCTGTTGATTACATCAACGCACACCCCAAATAATTCCAAACTGCGTTCAAACGAATACTGTCGTTGTCGGGCCTTGTCGTACTGTTTGTACTGCCTGTGCCCTTCCGCATAGTCTTCTTTTGAATGCAATCTGGAGCGATTCAAGTTTTCAAGCACATTCCCTCTCACGCTGTTCGGAGCCGCCGTGTCTAAACGTAGAGTAGTCGTTACCGGTTTGGGTATACTTTCGCCGGTCGGAAACAATATTCCACAAGCCTGGGAAAATATCCTCGCTGGGATATCCGGCATTACCCGGATATCCCGCTTCGATGCTTCCACCTTCGCTTCGCAGATAGCCGGCGAGGTCAAGGGATTCGATGTCACGCAGTTCCTCTCCGCCAAGGAAGCGCGCCGCATGGATATTTTCATCCATTATGGCATGGTGGCGGCGATGGAAGCGTTGAAGGATTCGGGTCTCGAAGTCACCGAGCAGAACGCCGAACGCATCGGCGTCAACATCGGCTCCGGCATCGGCGGCTTGCCGATGATAGAAGACACGCACAACACCTTTCTCGGAGGCGGCGCGCGGAAAATCTCGCCGTTCTTCATTCCCGGCACCATCATCAACATGATTTCCGGCAACCTATCCATCCTGTACGGCTTTAAGGGGCCTAATCTGGCGATGGTCACGGCATGCAGCACTGCGACGCACTGCATCGGCGATTCGGCGCGTCTGATCGAATACGGCGACGCGGATGTCATGATCGCCGGCGGCGCGGAAGCTACCGTGACCGCGCTGGCAATCGGTGGTTTTTCCTCGGCGCGGGCGCTGTCCACCCGCAACGACGATCCCGCCACGGCCAGCCGTCCCTGGGACAAAGGACGCGACGGCTTCGTGCTGGGGGAGGGCGCCGGCATCCTGGTGCTGGAAGAATACGAACACGCCAAGGCGCGCGGCGCAAGAATCTATTGCGAAGCGCCGGGTTTCGGCATGAGCGCGGACGCCAACCACATGACGGCGCCGTGCGAAGACGGCAGCGGCGCGGCGCGCTGCATGCGTAACGCCTTGCGCAACGCAGGCATCAACCCGGAACAGGTCGATTACATCAATGCCCACGGCACCTCCACGCCGCTCGGCGATCTGGCGGAAACCAAAGCGGTCAAGCTGTGTTTCGGCGACCACGCCTATAAGGTCGTGGTGAATTCCACCAAATCCATGACCGGCCACCTGCTGGGCGCCGCCGGCGGCGTTGAGGCGGTGTTTTCGGCGCTGAGCATCTATCACCAGATTTCGCCGCCGACCATCAACATATTCGAGCAGGACCCCGAGTGCGATCTCGATTATGTCGCCAACAGCGCCCGCGACATGAAAATCGACGTGGCGCTCTCCAATTCCTTCGGCTTTGGCGGAACCAACGGCACACTGGTTTTCCGTAAAATTTAAACTTCCTGGAAAGCTGAAAACGGTAATCAACCGTGCCCGTTATCAGCCTTCCCGGAACGCCAGACCTGCTCGGCCTGCATATCGCCGACACGCGGCGCTATCCTTTCTTGCTGCAAACCTTGGGGGATGACGGATGGGACATCCTGTTCGCCTTTCCGCAGGAATCCTTCACGCAAGCAGCGCATTCCCCGTTCTTACCCGTGCTCGACAGGGAATGGCTGCGCGTCGGCGGAGATAACCGGGAAGCATTGGACTTGCCCTTCACCGGCGGCTGGTTCATCTACGTCGGCTATGAGTTATTGCACGAACTGGAACCCAGCGTTACGCCAAGGCAAATAGCCGAAGATTTTCCATTGGGAATGCTGGTGCGCATCCCGGCGGCGCTGATGGTGGATAGGGCGCGGCAGCAAACTTTCCTGTTCGCCGAAGCAGGTTTCGCAGACTGCCTCGCAGCCATGCAGGCCGATTTGAGCCGCATTGCCGCTGTGCCGGATGCAATGGTCAGCGTGGAGAACCTGATCGAGGAAGACGAAGCCGGATTTCTCGACGGCGTTGCCCGCATCAAGCGTTATATCCACGCAGGGGACGTATTCCAGGTCAATCTGGCACGGCGTTGGCAAGCGAAATTGGCCGCCGGCAGCGCGGCGCAACTCTATGCCCGCTTGCGCCGCAGCAATCCTGCGCCTTTCGCCGGCATCGCCGACTTCGGCCAGCACCGGATCATCAGCTCATCCCCCGAAAGACTGGTCAAAGTGCAAAACAGCAGGGTGGAAACCCGCCCGATAGCCGGCACCCACCCGCGCTCAAGCGCCATCGCCGAAGACGAACAACTCAGGCTGGCCTTAATGTCCAGCCCGAAAGAACGCGCCGAGCACATCATGTTGATCGACCTGGAACGTAACGACCTTGGGCGTATCTGCCAACCCGGCAGCGTAACCGTGGACGAACTGATGGCGCTACGCAGCTACGCCCATGTCCACCACATCGAATCCAACGTCAGCGGCAAGTTGCGCCCCGGCGTCAGGCCAAGCGAGACTATCGCCGCACTATTTCCCGGCGGCACCATCACCGGCTGCCCCAAGGTGCGCACCATGCAAATCATCCGCGAACTGGAAGCCTCCCCGCGTCTGGCCTACACCGGCAGCATGGGCTATCTGAACCGCGATGGCAGCATGGATATGAGCATCCTGATCCGCACCTTCATGCTGAACGGCGCGCACCTATCCTTCAAGGCCGGCGCGGGCATCGTGGCGGATTCCGAACCGCTACGCGAACTCAATGAAACGCGCGCCAAAGCGAAGGGATTATTAAGAGCGCTGGAAGGATGATACTGATAAATGGCATAGAGGAAGACAAAATTGCCGTCACCGACCGTGGGCTAACCTACGGCGACGGCGTTTTCCGCACCTTGGCCGCACGCGGCGGCAAACCGCTGTGCTGGCGGCTGCACTACGCCAAGCTGCGCGGCGATTGCGAACGACTGGGCATTCCGGCGCCGGGAGAGAATATCTTGCTGGACGAAATCGCATCGGTCGCCCAGGATATGACGGAATGCGTGATAAAAATCATCGTCACAAGAGGGCAGGGGACACGCGGCTACACCTTGCCGCTGCCGGCCCAGCCCACCCGCATCGTCATCCGCAGCCCATTGCCGAACTATCCCGCCGAAAATACGGATAAAGGCATCAAGGCGCGGATATGCGAACTGCGACTGGCCGACCAACCCCGGCTCGCCGGCGTCAAACACCTCAACCGCCTGGAAAACGTGCTGGCGCGGGCGGAATGGAACGATTCCCGGATAGCCGAAGGCCTGTTGCTGGACCAGCACGGCAACATAATCGAAGGCGTGATGAGTAATCTATTCATCCTGCGGTCAGGCGTCCTTCTCACCCCCGACCTGAGCCGTTGCGGCGTCGCCGGCGCAACACGGGAGCGTATCCTCGCCTGGGCGGATCAAACCGGCATCCCGGCCAAAATCCAGGATATACCGCTGAATACACTATGGGACGCAGAAGAGGTCATGGTGTGCAATAGCCTGATCGGCGTCTGGCAGATACGGGAAATCGACAAAAGCGGAAAAATTTGGGAGCGCGGTACGCTGACGCCGTCGATACGCGAGTATTTGGCAAAATATTGAGGCGTTAATATTATCCTAAGCCGGACAATTGCCGGAACCAAAAATATTTACCGCAGAGACGCCAAGACGCAGAGATTTTGTAGAGTAATGGTATGCTTTCACCCTCCGTTATATTTCTCTGCGTCTCGGCGTCTCTGCGGTGAAAAAGAATCACCCGGAGAACTGCGCCAGTGCTTGATCTACGACATATTCTTCGCAAAAATTGTAACGACTTGGCCGGTAAGTGACTAAGCCGGACTAGCCGGAACCAAACAGACATTTAGACAGGATTGACAGGATGAACAGGATAGAAAACCCATCTTAGTAAATCCTGTTCATCCTGTCATTGTTTTTTTGCGGAAAGCCGCTCCAGTGCTTGATCTACGATATATTCTTGTCACAAATTGCTTGTGACTTGGCCGGTAAGTGACTAAACCGGACAAGCCGGAACCAAAAAACATACTCACGCGAAGACGCGAAGACGCGAAGAAAAACCAATACAGGTTTGGTTTTTTTCGCGTCTTCGCGGCTTCGCGTGAGAAATTCTTCTCACATGAACGCAAAATGCATGACAAAGCTGTTTAAAACCACCATGTT
>JBAYVP010000101.1:0-15090 GCA_041674485.1 Sulfuricellaceae bacterium | reverse complement strand
TGGTAATCTTTCATTTGATTCTCCTAACTTTTGATCAAGTCAGTAGAATCAGGCTGACCGTAGCGCCCGGTCAAACCTAGTGAGTCCCCCGGCTAAGCCGGGGGATTACCTTATTTATTTATTTGCGACAAAGTCGCGTGCGATTAGCCGGGCTATCCAGAAAGCGCCGCTGGCGCCGAGACAGGCCCCGAATAAATTGTAGGCAGTTCCGTAAAATCGCCCGAACAGCAGCCCGCCCACTGCAGAGCAGAGAACAGCAGGAAAGCCGAAGGTGACCAGCAATCCGTACACCAGCATAAACATCAACGGACCCAATGCCCCATAGCCACAAATCCAGCCGCGAAAATCATCGATCGTCATGAGGTTTCCGGATTGGAAGGCCGAAATCCCGTAGACAAGCACGAGGACGGGGATAAGAGGCAAAAGAAATTTGAGCGGTCTCAACTTGCTGCGTTTCATTTGTATTTCCGTTCAATGCTGCTGCGTCAAGCACATGCGCTGTTGTGCATAGAGCATTTATTTGCTGCTGTAAGCAGTGTGCATCACAACTCTTGCCTCACTGACATGCAATCCCGTGCCTGTAAGATCATCGTGACTCCGCCGCAATGTAATAATCATCAGTGCGGCGGACCATCCAGCATTATGTTGCCAAGCTTTTGATTGCGTCGATTTTCTTGCGGTGTATCGGACTGATACCGTTTATTTGAGCGAATAAGTAAGGCCCAATGAATAGGTTGTCCCTTTTGCCGTATTTCGCGCGTGAACTGTCGGGGTGTAGCCGAATTCCAGCCCCCATTCGTCGGTCAATTTGTATCCCAGGGCTGTATCAAGTTTTTGCAGATCGTACTGATATCCCGTTGTGGGGTTGCCGCTGGCGGCAACCATATTGTCGGCGTTGCCCATGCTGGCGATGCCATCCAGCTTCACCCGAACATATAACCGTTCGGTGATGTCTGCACCAATTTCCGCGAGATAGCGGAATTCGTCCGAAGGCGCTTCTGCTCTGTAACGGTAGCCCGCTTCAAAATTGGCATAACCGCCGGGGAGCAAGTGCCCCAGCGAAACTCCGTACAAAACGCGGTATTCCAGGTCAACCTGACCGTTGCCGAGAGGCAGCGCGCCGTTTTTGTCGTAGTCACCCGGAATTTTCACCATGGCTTGGTGCGAGAAAACACCATTCGACCCTTCCGACAGTTTATGTTTCAACCCTATTTCGACATCTGCTATTCCATGGGTTTTCGAGGTTGTCGTTGTCGTGATGCCGGCAACGGTGGAACTATACTGATTCTCGATTTGCTTGTAGTAAATCGAATTGATGATACTGATGGAATCGGTAATGCCATATTCAATATAGTTGCCAAGGTTTGCGTCGGTGAAGCTTGGATCGGCAGTGTAATAATTTACGGAAGCCTTGTCGTACAGCTTCCCTTCCGGCAGCGTCCACGCCCCCGCGAAGCAATTACTGGCAAACATGGCTTGCGACATGGCCGCCACGAGGATGACTTTTTTTAGGGTATTGCGCGTTTTCATAATTAACCTCATCAGTTCAAACAGGTTTTGATTGCCCTGGCAGAGGCTGTTTCTGCCAGGGCATATCCGGTCAAATTAAGCGTTTAGGGTGGCTATAAGTTTAGGGGGTGGAGCCCGTGCGGGTCGGCAGCGTCGTATCCGCAGCCCATTCGGTCCAAGAGCCATCGTAATTGCTGGTGTTGATGCCCATGAGCCTTGCCATGAAGTAGCCCTGCCCGGACATGTATCCCACGTAACAATGGGCGATGACCGTCTTGCCCGCCGTCACGCCTTTGGCTTCCAGCATAGTCTTGATCCCCGCGTAGGATTTCGTGGTGCCGTCCGCATTCAGGTAGTCCGCCATGATGATGTTGATGGCATTGGGGATGTGCGCGGTGGCGTAATCGGCGTTGGAACGCGAATCGACAATAGCGTAGTGGGCGGTGTCGGCATAATGCGCGACCACATCGGCTTTGGTGGCCAGCCGGGTGGCCTCCACGGCAGGCGTGAACACGGCTACCGGCAGCGTGGTGGCTGTGGTAGACACTGCGCGGCCATCGGCTACCCATTTGTCATACCCGCCATCCAGTATGGCAACTTTCTTCGCGCCCAAATACTCGAGCGCCCAAAACACCCTTTCCTTGGCGCCAAAATCGCCTTTCTTGCCATACACAATGATGTTGGCCGTGTCGGAAACACCGGCAGCACCGAGGACGGTTGCCGCCGCAGCGGGCGTATTGAGCTCATACGAGTTGGAGGCTGTATCGAGCGCCGAAGGGGGCAAATTGATGGCGTTGGTGATGTGGCCGGCGGCGTAATCAGCCGCGCTTCTCGCATCAATAATCACCTGGTTGGCCGCATTGACATCCAGCGAGGCGGCGTTTGCCAGCAACCCGGCTTGCGCGCCGGCCTGAGTTGGCAGCGGCGTCGTATCCGCAGCCCATTCTGTCCAGGAACCGTCGTAGTTGCTGACCTTGAAGCCCATGAGCCTGAGAACAAGGTATTCCTGCGCCGAGCGCCAGCCAACGTAACAATGGGTAATGACCGTCTTGCCTGTCGTGACACCCTTGGCATCCAGCAATGTCTTGAGGTCTGTATAGGGCTTCACGGTTTTATCCGCATTCAGGAAGTCGCCAATCAGAATGCTGACGGCATTCGGGATATGCGATGTCACGTAATTGTTGGTGGTGGCATCGCTGTAATTGCGCGAATCGACAATGGCGTAGTTGCTGGTGTCGGCGTAATGCGCGACTACATCGGACTTGGTGGCGAGCGCATCAGCTTTTACGGCGGGTGTGAACACCGCTGTCGGCAACGTCGCAGCTGTAGTTACAACTGTGCGGCCATCCGCTACCCACTTGGTGTACCCGCCATCAAGAACCTGGACATTTTGTGCACCCAGATACTCGAGCACCCAGAACGCCCAGCCCGTGTTGCCATCTATATCTGCGCCGTACACAACGATTTTCGCGGTATTTGAAACACCGGCGGCGCTGAGTGTATTTACCGCAGTAGTGGTGTCAAGCGCATTCGAGGCGGCGTTAAGCGTCGAGTGAGGGATATTGATGGCGTTGGTGATGTGACCCGCCGCGTAATCAGCCGCACTTCGAATGTCGATAATCACCTGGTTGGCGGCGTTGGCATCCAGCGTTGCGCCGCTCGCCAGCAAGCCGACATTGTGGACGGGCAGTGTCGTATCCGCAGCCCATTCTGTCCAGGAGCCGTCGTAATTGCTCGCATTGAAACCCATGAGTCTGAGGACGAAATATTCCTGTGCCGAGCGCAGGCCAACGTAGCAATGGGTGATGACCGTCTTACCTGTGGTAACGCCTTTGGCATCCAGCAAGGCCTTGAGGTCTGTATAGGACTTCACGGTTTTATCCGCATTCAGGAAATCACCGATCAGAATGCTGACGGCATTCGGGATGTGCGATGTCACGAAATTGTTGGTGGTGGCATCGCTGTAATTGCGCGAATCGAGAATGGCGTAGTTGGTGGTGTCGGCGTAATGTCCCAGGACGTCGGCCTTGGTGGCGAGCCGGGCGGTATCCACGGCAGGCGTAATCGTCGTTGCCGGCAGCGTGGTGGCGGTGGTGGAAACTGTGCGGCCATCCGCTACCCATTTGGCGTACCCGCCATTCAGCACCTGGATATTTTTGGCGCCCAGATACTCGAGTGCCCAGAACACCCATCCCGTGTTGCCGTCGATATCTGCGCCGTACACAACGATCTTCGCGGTATTGGAAACACCGGCGGCGCTGAGAGCATTCACCGCAGTGGTTATGTCAAGCGCATTCGAGGTGGCGTTGAGCGCCGAGTGAGGGATATTGATGGCGTTGGTGATGTGGCCAGCGGCGTAAAGAGCGGCGCTGCGAACGTCGATGATGATCTGATTGGCGGCGCTGACATCCAGCGACGCACCGTTTGCCAGCAAATTGTTGTTGGTGTACGAAGTCGTGCCGCTAACCGTGGTGCTGGTAGAGGTTCCTCCGCTGCAAGCTGCCAGAACGAAAACGCTGGCAAGCAGGAAAATGAGGCTTCCAAATTGTTTTTTCATGTCAGCCAGCACCCTGACAATCGGCATGACCAAATTTTGTTTTACTGCGGGATCGACCCTGTCATGAGCGACAGCATCGGATTTTTTGTGATGAGACATGGCTACTCCCCTGTTATATAAAATTAAGGGCACGGCCAGAACTTGCGAAGAAAGACAGATATGATGATGCCTGCGCCAAATTCCGCTATGGAATTGGCATAGTGTGGCAAGCAACAGCAACACGGTAGCGTGAAACTACCGCGAATGGTTGGAGCTTCGCACCTCATAGGATCCGCTGACCTGCTCGCTGGCAGCGCTTTGATACGGCACATCCCATTGCAACAGAATCCGGTCAGCTACATGCAAGCCGTCAGACCCGGCTCGTCCCCCAAGGGAAGACAAGGCGGCGGTACGGCGAACCCACCTGAACCCACTACAACAGTGGGTGATAGCATATCAAATTTGGTTCGGGTATTGTTGGGAATTTTTTTATCGGATGCCTGCGGGATCGTAGTGAGCCCGCAGCCGCTGCTTCCTGCGCTGCACCTTGCCGCGCGTATGCCAGATGCACGGCACCAGCAAGCGAGGTTGAGCTGCGATTCGTGCCGTATCAACAGGTTAACGTGAAACTCGCGCAGCGATTCGTTCGCCTCCTCGCCCGCTTGCGGGAGAGGATTGAGGTGAGGGAAACGGGCATGACAAGTTTCATAATCAGGTGTGGCACACTTGCCATGCCCGTTAAGTATGGGGTCGCAAAAAAATATTTGGAATGCCATGAGTTTTGATTACCTGCAGATATTGACGATTATTCATTTTGCTTCACTGGGCGGGCTTCTTTTCTATGGCCTGCATCGCTTATGGTTGATTGCATGCTGGTTCATGGAGCGCCGCAAGGAAAGCCACGCGCCCCTCCCTGACAAAACGACAGACTTTCCGGTAGTGACCGTTCAGTTGCCCTTCTACAACGAACGTTTCGTTGCCACGCGCCTTATCGAATATGCCACGCGCCTCGAGTGGCCGAAAGACAAGTTGGAAATACAGGTGCTGGACGATTCGACGGACGATACCGTGGGTATTGTCGATGAAACTGTGAAGCGGCTGGCTCCTGAAGGGGCCAATATCAGGGTGCTCAGGCGCGAACATAGACGAGGCTACAAGGCGGGTGCGCTGCAAGAAGGGATGGCGCATGCAGCGGGCGAATACATCGCAATTTTTGATGCCGACTTTCTTCCGCAACCCGATTTTCTGGTCCGGACGGTTCCTTGTTTTTCTGACCCGAAAATCGGTATGGTCCAGGCGAGATGGACTTTTCTTAACGCCGATGCCTCGTGGCTCACCGGTGTCCAGTCCCTTCTGCTTAGCCCACATTTCGGTATCGAACACCGGGTACGGTGCGGGCGAAATCTATTTTTCAACTTCAACGGAACGGCCGGTATCTGGCGGCGGAGCGCAATAGAATCAGCCGGCGGATGGAAAGCGGATACGGTGACAGAAGATTTGGAACTCAGTTATCGCGCCCAGTTGCTCGGGTGGAAGTTTATCTATCGTGATGACATCGCTGTTCCCTCCGAGCTTCCCATCACGCTTGCAGCCTTCCGCAGCCAGCAGCAGCGCTGGGCCAAAGGCTCCGTCCAGACGGCGCGCAAGATATTGCCACGCCTGTTCGCTTCCCCGTTGCCGCTGGCAGTGAAGGTCGAGGCGGCGGCACACCTTCTGGCCAATTTTGGCTGGCTGCTCGGCGCACTCACGACACTCACCCTGTATGCCGCCATCACTTGGCGCGTGGGCATTGGCCCCTACCAATTGCTGAAAATAGACTTGCCGCTGCTTGCCGGGACAAGTTTCGCCATTTTGATGTATTTCTTTGCGTATGCGCTCGTCTGCGGGTCAAACCGCTCGCTGCGCTGGCTGCCGCTTCTGCCGGTTTTTGGCATCGGAATGGCGCCCAGCATTGCCCTTTCAGTCATTAAGGGTGCGTTGAGCAGCGGCGGCCATTTTGAGCGGACGCCGAAGTTCGGGGTGCAGGGAAATCAGTCGCCGCCCATGACAGCATTTCTCTATCGCCAGAAGGCCGTCCCGTACTTGGTCATGAACACCCTATTCTTGTGCTACAGCTTTCTGCCGGTCATTTTTTCGTGGCAAAGGGAAACCTGGCTGGCGATTCCATTTTTGATGCTTTTCCCCGCCGGCTTCATGCTGGTGATTTTGAAAGACATTGCAGATATGGTGCGGATGCAACGGGGTTAGCTCGGCGGTGGCTGATTATTTGCAGCAGCCGTGATTTGATCTGGACAGGCAGTGTCGGAGATTATCTTTCAAGGTCGGTTAAGATGGGATCGTGGAAGTCCGCTTCCAGGCAAGCCATTCGGTAACACGAAGTTCTGCTGTGTGCGAGGAGTAGACGTACAGAGGAAGCACTGTAGCCGTCCGCTCCTCGGCCTGGGCGGACGGTGGCGATTTTCTAAAACGGCTGTCGTTGGAGCCAGCTGGAAAGTCTGCTTTCAACGTTTTCAAACAGTCACTTTTGGGTGCCAGTCATAGCTTACATTTGGATAGTTAATGAACTAATGCGAAGCTGACTGTTTCTCGCCGGCCATGCGCTGATATCTGTTAGGATTCGCCGCACGCTTTGGCGCTTCTGCGGCTGCGATTATAAAAAAGAGGTTGGGGAATTTAATAACACGACCCAATTTTGCTCTTCAACTACCAGACCGAACAATCGCCGTTGCCTTAAATTAAGTACAACTGGAATCAGGCCTAGAAATGAACATCCTGCAATACGAATCAAAAATCTGGGCGACGGCGGACTTGTTGCGCGGTTGCGGGATCAAGGAATCGGAATGGCCGTCTTTCATGATGCCGTTTTTTGCGCTGGTGATGATCGAGAGCCGCCTGGTGCGGATGTTCGACAACCTCAAGGCCGACATCGGCGAAAAGAAATTTGCCGGGATCAAAAAAGACGACCTGTATGATCTGATCAAGGACGAAGGCCAGGGCTACAACATCTTCATCTTCGAAAAGAAGCAGTCGCTGGCCGACATCTGCAAGAACGACAAGTCGTTCGACATCGACTTCGACGCCTACCTCAAGGGCTTCGACGGCGAGACCAAAGACCTGCTCGGCGTGGACGCGGGCGAAGGGGAGAAATTCCTCGACATCAAGGGTGTGATCGCCAAGCTCAAGGCCAAGAAAGTCCTGCTGGGCTACACCAAGCTGTGGGCGGAGATTGATCTCAAGCCGTTCAACAACTCCGAAATCACCACGCTCGAAGAGCACATCAAGCGCAAGTGGGCGGACATCTCGGCGGAGACTGCTGGGGAGCAATACACGCCGGACGACGTGATCGCGCTGATCGCCGAGATTATCGCCTCGAAGATCGAAGAATCCGACACCTTGCTGAAGATTTACGACTGCACCTGCGGCGGCGGCAACATGCTGTTCGGCGTGGAAGACCGCATCAACCAGAAGTTCAAACGCCTGACGCAAACTTTCGGCCAGGACTGGAACGACGCGCTGTACGCGTTGGCCAAGATCGAGAGCCGCTTTCGCCCCGATTCCAAGATCGAACACGGCAACACGCTGGTGGACGACAAGTTCTACAACGAAGAATTCGATGTGGTCGTCGCCAATCCGCCTTACGGCGTGAGCTGGAAAGGTTACGAAAAAGACATCACCCATGACAAGACCGGGCGCTTCAAATTCATTCCCTCGATCTCGGACGGGCAACTGCTGTTCATGCAGCACCTGGTCTCCAAGCTCGATCCCGTCGGCATGGGCGTGGTGGTACACAACGGCTCGACGCTGTTCAGCGGCGATGCCGGTTCGAGCGAGAGCAACATCCGCAAATGGATGCTGGACAGCGACGTGGTGGAAGCGGTGATCCAGCTGCCGACCGATGAATTCTTCAACACCGGCATTTACACCTATCTGTGGGTGCTGAATAAAAATAAACAGCCGCATCACAAAGACAAAGTGATGCTGATCAACGCCAGCGAGAAATTCAAGCCGCTGAAAAAGAGCAAAGGTTCCAAGCGCAAGGAGGTCGATGCCGCCAGCCGCCTCGACATCGTCGCCACGCTCACCGCCTACAAGGATAACGACTACGCCCGCGTGTTTGACAAGGAATTTTCCTACTTCAACAAGCAGGCGATCCTGCTCACCAACGTGGACGAACAGGGCAACAGTTTTGCCGCGAAGCTGAAGGAAGGCAAGACCAGCGAGAAGCTGACACCGCTGAGCCTGAGCAACGGAGAACGTGAACTTACGAAGTTTACGATAACGAGCTTCGATAAAGAAAAACACACATCGCTCGCCGATTACTTCGAGCAAGACCTCAAGCCTTTCATCGCCAGCCTGGATTACAAGGAGCAACCTCTGGTCGTCACCACCGCCGAAGAAAAATTTTATTTCGACAACGAGCGGGAAACCCTGATCAAGGAAGCATCAGGCAAGAAAGAAGTGCTGGGCTGCGGCAAAATCGTCGTCAAAGTCGCGTTGAAAAATGCCAGCAAGACCCAGCCAGAGCGCATCGAAATCAGCGTGGAACTCGCGCCCGATTATCAGAAGGATTACGAGATCATCCCTTTCCACAAGGATGCAGCCGCCAACCAGAAAGCCATCGCCGCCTTCATGGCGAAGTACATCAGCAAGCCGTTCGAGTACCTGGAAAACGTCGTGGGCGTGGAGATCAACTTCAACAAGATTTTTTACCAGCCGGAAAAGCTGCGCGAAGTGGGCGAAATTCTGGCCGAGATCGACGCGCTGGATAAGGAGTTGCAGGCGCTGGAAGCGGGGTTGGCGCTGTGACTCAAGCCATTGTGCGTTATGGCGCTTATAAAGACAGCGGCTTGGCGTGGCTGGGGGAGGTGCCAGCACATTGGGAAGTAAATAGGGTTAAGGATGAACTGGATAGCCTGGACCATAAAAGGATACCTCTGAGCGGTGAAGTCCGAGGTCTGATGACAGAACAGGCCTATGATTATTATGGCGCATCAGGCGTTATTGATAAGGTTGAAGACTACATATTTGATGGGCCAACAATATTGCTTGGTGAGGATGGTGCTAATTTATATTCGAGGAGCAGCCCATTAGCGTTTATCGCTACTGGCAAATACTGGGTAAACAACCATGCGCATATCCTCAAGCCAAGAAAAGGTGACATACGTTTTTTTTGTTATCTTCTTGAAGCGCTTGATTACACCACTCTGATATCTGGTTCCGCACAGCCAAAATTAACTGCGGGACAATTAAATAGAGTTTTGTTGCTGGTGCCGCCATTCGTTGAACAAGCCTCTATCGCCGCGTACCTCGACACCCAAGCCGCGCAGCTTGATCGCAAAATAGACCTACTCAGCCAGAAGGCGGAGCAGTACGGCAAGCTTAAACAATCCCTGATCAACGAGACTGTCACCCGTGGACTGGATAAAACCGTGGTGACGAAAGACAGCGGGGTGGAGTGGATCGGTAAGGTGCCAACACATTGGGAGGTGAAGCGACTGAAGGAAGTTTTTGTTGAGTCAAAATCCAAGAGTACTACTGGTAACGAAATACTTTTGTCAGTCTCTGAATATACTGGGGTGACGCAGAAAAAAGATAATGTTGGCGATGATGAGTTTCTAAGTAATGCAGAAAGCCTTGTGGGTTATAAAATCTGCAAAGTTGGCGATCTCGTGATAAATATTATGCTTGCGTGGAAACGCGGCCTTGGCGTTTCCTCATTTTGTGGAATCGTAAGTCCATCCTATGCGGTGTATAGTCCGTTAAAGAAAGTGAACTCTTCGTTTTTTCATTACTTACTTCGTACTGAAGATGCCATTGCAGAATTTAAGCGTAACTCAACAGGAATTATTGAATCGCGCCTTCGTTTGTACACTGATAGTTTCTATGCGTTGTCAGTAGCGGTTCCCCCTTTTGACGAACAAGCCGCCATCGCCGCCTACCTCGACGAAAAAACCACCCATATCGACCGCATTGTCGCCACCCTCAACACCCAGATTGACAGGCTCAAGGAACTGCGCAAGACGCTGATTAACGATATAGTCACGGGTAAAATTTGCATAGTCGAACAAGGCGGATCGGAAGCATTAACCCGGCCTGCTATGGAACGGGGATAGCATGGCGACGACGATCCAACAAATTGATGCATGGCGGGCGGCGCAATCGGAACACCAGACATTGGAGTTCAAGGAAGCGAAGACGCAGTTCGACAACCGCAAGCTTTACAAATACTGCGTGGCGCTGGCGAACGAAGGCGGCGGGCATCTGCTGCTCGGCATCGAGGATCAGCCGCCGCGCAAGGTCGTAGGCACGGCGGCTTTCAATGATCCGATAGAGATGGCGGCCAAGATGTTTCAGGCCTTGGGGTTTCGGGTGGAAATCGAGGAGGTGCAGCACCCTGATGGCCGGGTGCTGGTGTTTCATATCCCGAGTCGCCCGCGCGGCACGGTTTACGATTTCGAGGGCGCTTACCTGATGCGCGCCGGTGAAGAGCTGGTGCCGATGAGCGAGGATCGGCTGCGGGCGATTTTTGCGGAGGGGCAGCCAGACTGGTTTTCTCAGGCGGCATTGACCGGTTGCGAAGACGACAAGGTAGTGCAGTTGCTGGACACGCAGAGCTATTTCGATCTGTTGCATTTGCCGTATCCGGTCAATCGGGCGGGCGTGCTGGAGCGTTTCGAGAGCGAGAGGCTCATCCTTCGCGAAGATGCCGGATGGACGATCACCAACCTGGGGGCGATCCTGTTTGCCAAGAAGCTGGATCAGTTTGACCTGCTGGCGCGCAAGGCACCGCGCGTGATCGTCTACGAGGGCAAGAACAAGCTGAAGACCAAGCTGGATAAGCCGGGCATGAAAGGTTACGCGGTGGGCTATCAGGGCCTGGTGGAGTTCATCTACGGACTGGTGCCTTCCAACGAGGTGATCGAGCAGGCGTTGCGGCGCGAGGTGAAGATGTTCCCGGAAATCGCGGTGCGCGAACTGGTGGCGAATGCGCTGATTCATCAGGACTTCACCCAGACCGGCACCTCGGTGATGATCGAGATTTACGCTGACCGGATGGAGATTTCAAACCCCGGCAAACCTTTCATTTCGCCGGATCGTTTTATCGACGAATACCAGTCGCGCAATGAGCGCTTGGCGGATTTGATGCGGCGGCTGGGTATCTGCGAGGAGAAAGGCAGCGGCGTGGACAAGGTCGTGCAGGCGGCGGAGGTATATCAATTACCCGCCCCGGATTTTCGGGTTGGCGAGCGGCGCACCTCGGCTTTGCTATTTGCCCACATGGACATTGAACAGATGGATCGCAATGACCGCATCCGCGCTTGCTACCAGCATTGCTGCCTGCGCTATGTGATGAATGAGAGGATGACGAACCAGAGCCTGAGGGAGAGATTCAAGCTGGCGGAAGATAAGACCGCCACGGTTTCCCAAATCATTGCGGCAACGATGGAGGCTGGTAAGGTTAAGTTGGCCGACCCGGCTCAGACCTCTACCCGCTACCGTAGCTATGTGCCATTTTGGGCATGAGTTCTGTTTAAACACAAACCGGTTGGAGCTGCGACGTTTTGAATAAGGCATTTACTTTAAAAGACTTTTTTCTTTAAAAGCAAAACGCCAATGCCCATATTCAACAAAGCCACTGCGCTGAGATGGATTTGCAGTAAACAAAATGATTCATGGGAATAAATCGAAATGGGAAAGTGAGCGATGAACGAACTGCACCTGCAAGATAAATTCCTGATTCCGTATTTTCGGGATGGGCTTGGCTATAAGGAAGTCAAAGCCAACACCATCACGCAAGCGCTGATTATCGAGGAAGACTTGCAGGCGTTCATCTCGGACACCGAGCTGAACAAAAAGCCCTATGAAGCCCTGCTGAAAAAATACCACGGCAACCATGAGCTGTTGTTGCGGGAGCTGATCGCGCTGATCCAGGAGCGCATCAGCAGCAGCCGCAACATGGCGCTGTTCATCAACGCCAACAAGTCCATCACCTTGCAGGGCATCAAGCTGCATCTGTTCTACACCAGCGACAGCGTGATCCACGACAATGCGCTGTTCGATGAAAACATCTTTTCCGTGGTGCAGGAGTTGCCCTACAAATACAGTTTTCAGGGCAAGCAGGTATTCTCGTTCCGCCCGGATGTGGTGCTGTTTGTGAACGGCATTTACCTTGGCTACAGCGAATTAAAATCCAACTACACCAACCAGAGCGCCAGCAAGAATGGGCGCGGCAAGGTCATAAAGGATTACTTCGAGGCGGTAAAGGTCTATCACCAGCATATCGACAGTAACCTCATGTTGAGCGAAAGCGAGAAGCTGGGTTATCGCAAAGACTTTCTCAAGATTTTTGAGAAGGCGATTCATATCACCACTACCGATATCGGTGAGACCTTTGTGATCCGCACCATCGCAGATTATTTTGACGAAATTTTAGTTTCATGCCGCGAGGGCAAGTTCGACCGAGAAGAGGTCGAGAAAAAAGCCCACGGCGTGTTCAAGCCGTATCCGCTGTTGAAGCCCGATGCCGACAAGAAGGACAAGCTGAAGGAGCTGTTCGCCGCGTTGTATGGCAAGTTATATATCGAAAAGGAGATTCTGTATTACAACTTCATCGAGCGCGATGTGGTGGTCATCAAGGGCGTGAAAGAAGTAAAGAATGAAGCCGGGCATTTGATTTCGCCGCGCCCCAAGCAGAAGTTTGGCACCGACAAGATCATGGCCAAGATCGACGAGTTTCTGGCGCATGAGCAGGAACCCGATTACTTTGAGAAGCTGCTGGAAAAGCAGCTGGCAGGCGTAGGCGAGGCCAAGAAAAAAGAGCTGCTGGAAAAGCGTAAGGCCTATTCCAATAACAAAAACGTGTATTCGCTGCTGATGCAATACGCGGCGGGTTTCGGCAAGTCCAACATCATCGGCTGGTCGGCACTGCAACTGAAAGACCTGCGGCGTGACGGCGAATATGTTTACGACAAGATCATGATCGTGGTGGACAGGTTGCAGCTGCGCGGCCAGATCGATTCGATGATGCTGAACATGAACATCGACAACCGCATGGTCATGGAAGCAACCAATAAAAAGACTTTTCAAGAGGCGCTGGCATCCGATACCCGTCTGGTGATTGTGAACTTGCAGAAATTTGGCGCGGTGCGCGAGATGCTGGATGTGGACGTGCTGAACAAGCTTGCAAAAATGCGCATCGCGTTTCTGATCGACGAAATCCACCGTTCCAACAGCGGCGACCAGCATGAAGACATGGTGAGCATCTTCGACGAGCTGCAAAGCCCGTTTGATAATGCCGCGTATGCCACTGGCCACACCAAGAAGAACCTGATTATCGGCTTTACCGCCACCCCGGACGACCACGCACTGGCGCGTTTCGGCGAATTCAGCGGTTATGCCGAAAGCGAAAAGCTTTGGCGCCCTTTTGACAGCTACACGATGAAGGAAGCGATTGAAGACGGCTTTATCCTGAACCCGCTGAAAAACATTGTGCCCGTGGCGTCGAAGATGTTGTTTGACTTGCCCAGCAACCCGCTGGAAGGCTTCACCGAGAAAGAATACAAGGACGCCCAGAAAAAACAGGTCTATGAAAATCGTGACCGCATCGACGCCATCGCCAAATATGTGGCGGATTTGTTGGTGAAAGATGTGTATCGCCAGATTCGCGGCACGGGCAAGGCAATGCTGGCGGTTTATTCCATCAAGGCGGCGATTGCCTACCAGCAGGCCGTAACCAAGCACTTCAATGTGTTAGTGCTGGAACCAAAATATGCGAAGTACGCGGCTGCACCAATTCATGTGGTGTATTCGAGCAATCAGGACGAGCAGAGCGCATCGGGGCTGAATGGCGGCTTGCCTGAGGAAAAAGTTCTGGAAAACTTTGCGCGACCGCTTAATAACGGCCTGATGATTGTGGTAGCAAAACTGCAAACCGGCTTTGATGAGAAAAAATTGCATACCTTGTTTCTGGACAAGGAGATCAAGGGTATTAGCGCCATTCAAACCATTTCTCGCGTCAACCGCACGGCCAAGTACAAGAACGATTGCAAGATCGTGGATTTCTCATACAACAACGTGAATGTGCAAAACATCAAGGATGCTTTTGAACATTACTCCGATGTGGTGGTGAGCGACTTCGACCCGTTTGGCGACAAGAAGGTGCTGGATATTCTGCTGGTTGAACTGAAAAAATCGGATACTTACGATAAGTTTTTCGACGTGTTCATGGCAATCTATAAAGACCGCGTGAAGCGGGATGCGCCTGAAAGCTACCTAGACTTTGAGAGCAGCTTGAAGAAATATATCGACGCCAACCCGCAGCGCACTGCCGATACCAAAGCCAAGGTCGCGCAGTATTTCACTATCCTTAACCGTATCGAATATGTGATTGAACTGGATGCGAAGTATAGCGAACCGAGCCTGTTATTTTTCTGGCGCAAGTTCAATACGCTTTACAACATGATGCACCGCAGCGAGGATGTGAAAGACCCGATTGAGGTGTATTTCGATAACCAGATCGGGATTATTGAAGTCGCAGCTTATACCCCGACGGGAACAAAAAAGAAGCCACTCAAAGTGGCCGAGGGTAAGCCACCCGGAGGCGGCTACCAATTTGATATTCTCGAAATCATCGCAGCCCGCAACGAGCAGGAAGCGCTAACGGGCACGTTGATTCGGGAGTTTGAAGCCAAGATTAAAGACTTTTTTCAGTATGTGCGTGAGTCCTCTGAAGGGGAGCGGCTGATCGTAAAGATCAAATCGCATGTGTCGGAGGCGGAAATTTACGATGACTTTGCGAAGATATTCCGCCGTTACAAGGCGCTCAATCGTCAGACCGTTGGGGATTACTTCTTCAAAGAAACTGAAGACCTGGTTGATAAGCTATGTGATGATTTTGAGGCAACGGTGCGGGATGGCACTGCAAGTTAAATTACCTCCGGCAAAGCCGGAGGCTTATTGGGTGAGCGCCTCAAAGGCGCTGATAAAACCATGAGCCGCCCAAGGCGGCTGGGATTTCTCCTCCCCCTTCAGGTGGAAGGTTGGGA
>JBAYVP010000100.1:0-15123 GCA_041674485.1 Sulfuricellaceae bacterium | reverse complement strand
GATGCTGTCCCCATCGGCTGGAAAATGAAGACACCTAACGATTGTGATTTCGGGGCTCAATGACACGGCTTTAATACACGCTGTCTACGCTTCAAGTAGTGCCTTACGACACTCGCATGCAAGACTCGCTTCCGGCTGGTGGCTAACCTTTACCGGGAGGGCTTCGATCCCTCTGAACTCCAATGAACGGTTTCCTCCCCACCCTTCCTGATTAAAACCTGATTAGAAGTGGAATTCGTAATAAGCAGATTAAGCGAGGGTTTTTTCGAACAAAGTCAGGCTCAAAATCTATTAGATTGTGTTAAAGTGAAACCTCGGATTTCAAGCGTTTTTTTGAGAATGGCGACAAGCACGTAAACGGCGGCCTTGATCCGCTGGTGCTGCTTGATCCATTTGAAATAAAGCACCACCTGCAGTTGAGCGAATACCAGCTTCCCCGTATATGCTTAGATCTCCCCTAGAAAAATCCAAGTATTTTACAACATATTGAAGTCAGCGCCCCCCCCATGAACATCATTTTTTATCATTAAGTTAAATCGTCCGCCCCTGGAAATCTCCGGTCAGTAGTAAAAATAACCATCCAAAAATTGGAATGCTATTCCCAATGCCAAGTTTCGCTATTCCGGCTTTATCAAATGTTCCTCAAGTCAGCTTATCATGCCATGATGAATTACGTTGAATCAAAAAATAAATTTCTACAGCTTATATCATTGTTTATTATGTCTGCCACCTACATCTCAATTGCGTGGGCGGAAACCACCATTGTTCCAACCGAAATCCTGGTGAAATACAAAGAAAATGCATCTTTAAGCAAAACTGGACGAATCATTGGACACGGTGTAGTGGCAATCAGTGTTTCCAACTATCAAAGCGCTGTTAGTCGGAGCGGCAATGAATTTCGTCTCAACAAGCGTTTGAATGAACTGCATGCCGACCCATCGGTCGAGTATGCAGAACCCAATTACCTCGGCCATTTTGAAGACATGCCACCCGCCGTTGCAACACCAAATGATCCCGGATATTCCAGCCAATGGTGGCTGGACACAGTCGGCGCCAGACAGGCTTGGGCGATAGCCAGCGGCAAAGGGCTAACCATTGCGGTAATCGATAGTGGCGTGGACATGAACCATCCCGACCTGAAACCCAATTTGCGTTCCGACGGATACAATTTCGGTGACGGTAATGCATTACCCCAAGACTCCCTTGGACATGGTACTTTCGTCGCAGGCATTACCGCAGCACAATGCGGCAACGCTAGAGCGGGTTGCGGGTTGGCGCCGGATGTGCGCCTCTTGCCTATCAAAATCAATGCATCTGCATCTTCCACATTCGATTCCGCCACGCTTGCTCAAGGTATCGATTATGCCGTTACGCATGGGGCAAAAATCATCAACCTGAGTATTTCGGTGGATAACGCCACCCAAACTGTGGGGAAGGCCATTCAACGAGCGCTGGACGCTGGGATCGTGGTAGTTGCTGCTGCTGGAAACGAAGGAGGAATAGTTTCTTTTCCTGGAACCTACCCAGGGGTAATTACGGTTGCAGGCACAAACAGGGACGGCACCTTGTGGAACCAATCCAACCGGGGAAAAGAAGTAACAATAGCCGCCCCTGCCTCCGATGTGTACAGTACGCTGATCGGCGGCGGTTTCGGGTTGCATGGTCAGGGAACCTCCTACGCCACCCCGATGGTTGCAGCAGCCGTCGCGTCTATCCTTCAAATTAACGGCAGGCTCGATAGCAAACAGGTTGCCGCTTTGCTAGCGGAGAATTCGCATGAGCTTGCCACGAAAGGACAAAATTTCGGCATACTCGATGCAGGAAAAAGTCTGTTGGCTCTGCTACCCAACTTGATACCGGATAAACGCCATTACAAAAATGGCGAAAGCCTTCGACTCGATTATCGCCTACCGCTTACCGGCGGCCCTGTTGACATCTATGTCGCGATAACCACACCAACCGATGAGTTATCGCTAACTCCAGATGGAAAATGGATATTTTCCGCAACAACAGGTTACTTGGTTACAGGAAGCGCTTACAACGCAACGGCAAGCGCAACGGAAACCCTATTCGGCAAAAATGGTATATTTCCCGCAATCGAAATAAATAATATTCCCAGCGGTCGTTATATATGGAAAACGGTATTGGTTGAACGCAATTCCGATTCAACTATTGGACCAATAATTGAATCCCCGGTAACAGTAACAGTTGAGTAAGGTCAGACCACCTGATCTCGCGGATTTTAATTGAGACGGCCTAGACGGCCTACTGAACAGAAAAACACAGTACCGAGAAAAGGGGACAGATTTATTTGTTCCCACCCCAATCGAAATGGTCTATGATTCGGAAAAATCAAAAAATAAATCCGCCCCCTTTTCCCTTCCTAAATCAGCGGATTGAATAGAGGGGCGGATGAGGCTTCCGGGAGGTCTGTAATTGGGCGCATCCGGTTGTGATGGTGGGCAGTAACGTCCCCACCTACCCAACGCACGTTTTCCTCCCCCCCCACCGGACTACTCCAAAGCAGACAACTCGCCAACATCGGCGTTAATTTCGCTTCCCATTTCCGCCACCAGGTCGCCGCCCATTACCGCATCCACCCCCAGTTTCTGGCGGCGGCGCGCGGAGTGGTAGGCAAGTCCCGTGCCGGCGGGGATCAGGCGTCCGACGATGACGTTTTCCTTGAGGCCGCGCAATTCGTCGCGTTTGCCGAGAATGGCCGCTTCGGTCAACACGCGCGTGGTTTCCTGGAAGGATGCCGCGGAGATGAACGAGTCGGTGGACAGCGAGGCTTTGGTGATGCCCAGCAGGACATGCTCGTAAGTCGCCGGCTCATTGCCTTCGGCCAGTGCCTTGTCGTTTTCCGCCAGCAGGTCGGCGCGCTCCACTTGTTCGCCCTGGATGAAGCGGGTGCCGCCGGCATCCGTCACCGTCACGCGGCGCAGCATTTGGCGCACGATCACTTCGATGTGCTTGTCGTTGATCTTAACGCCTTGCAGGCGGTACACGTCCTGCACTTCGTCGGTGATGTAGCGCGCCAGCGCTTCGACGCCCAGCAGGCGCAGGATGTCGTGCGGGTCGGCCGGGCCGTCGATGATGCTTTCGCCCTTGTTCACCACTTGGCCGTCGTGCGCGGTTATGTGCTTGTCCTTCAGGATCAGGTATTCGTGCGCGATGCCATCCAGGTCGGTGATCACCAGGCGTTGCTTGCCCTTGGTGTCCTTGCCGAACGATACGGTGCCGGTAATTTCCGCCAACAGGCCGGCGTCCTTGGGCGAACGCGCTTCGAACAGTTCCGCCACGCGCGGCAGACCGCCGGTAATGTCGCGGGTTTTCGAGGATTCCTGGGGTATCCGCGCGAGCACGTCGCCGACGCTGACATCCTGGCCGTCTTTCACCGAAATAATCGAACCGACGTGGAACGTGATGTTAACCGAGTGGTCGGTGCCCGCCAGTTTGACTTCCTCGCCATTCTCGGCGAGCAGTTTGACCTGCGGGCGCAAGCCCTTGGTCTGCGCGGTGCCGCGCCGTTTCGGGTCGATCACCACCAGTGTGGAAAGGCCGGTCACTTCGTCGATCTGCTTGGCCACGGTGACGCCGTCCTCGACGTTTTCGAAGCGCACGCGACCGGCGTATTCGGTAATAATCGGGCGGGTGTGCGGGTCCCACATCGCCAACACCTTGCCGGCTTTCACCACGTCGCCGTCCATTGCCATCAGGGTGGCGCCGTAGGGCACTTTGTGGCGCTCGCGCTCGCGACCGTTATCGTCCGCGATGAGCGCTTCGCCGCTACGCGAGATGACGATTTTTTCGCCCTTCATGTTGGTCACGTAGCGCATTAACGCGGTGAAGCGGATGGTGCCGTTGGATTTTATCTCGATTGAGCTGGCCGCCGCCGCGCGCGATGCCGCGCCGCCGATGTGGAAAGTACGCATCGTGAGCTGGGTGCCCGGTTCGCCGATGGACTGGGCGGCGATTACGCCGACCGCCTCGCCGGCATTGACCAACATGCCGCGCCCGAGATCGCGTCCGTAGCACTTGGCGCACAGGCCGTAACGGGTTTCGCAGGTCAGCGGGGTGCGCACGCGCACTTCATCGACGCTCATCGCTTCGATGCGTTCCACGGCGTCCTCGTCGAGCAATGTGCCGGCCTCGTACACGGTTTCGTCGGTTTCCGGGTTAATCACGTCGCTTGCCGCGACGCGTCCCAGGATGCGCTCGCGTAGCGCTTCGACCACCTCGCCGCCTTCGACCAGCGCCTTCAGCGCCATGCCGTTGGTGGTGCCGCAATCATGCTCGATCACCACCAGGTCTTGGGTCACGTCCACCAGACGGCGCGTCAGATAGCCGGAGTTCGCGGTCTTCAGCGCGGTGTCGGCCAAGCCTTTGCGCGCGCCGTGGGTGGAAATGAAGTACTGCAATACGTTCAGCCCCTCGCGGAAATTCGCGGTAATCGGGGTTTCGATGATGGAGCCGTCGGGTTTCGCCATCAGGCCGCGCATCCCCGCCAATTGGCGTATCTGGGCAGCGGAACCGCGCGCGCCGGAGTCGGCCATCATGTAGATGGAGTTGAAGGATTCCTGCTTGACGGTTTTGCCTTCGCGGTCCACGGTGGTCTGCGAGCCGAGCTGGTCCATCATCGCCTTCGCCACTACGTCGCCGGCGCGCCCCCAGATGTCCACCACCTTGTTGTAACGTTCGCCATTGGTCACCAGGCCGGAGGAATATTGCGACTCGATTTCCTTCACTTCCTTCTCGGCGGCGCCGATCAGTTCCATCTTTTTGTCCGGCACCAGCATATCGTCCACGCAAATGGAAATGCCGGCGCGCGCCGCAAAGGTAAAGCCGGTGTACATCAGCCGGTCGGCAAAAATCACCGTCTCGCGCAGCCCGCAACGGCGGAAGCTGGCATTAATCAGCTTGGAGATTTCCTTTTTCTTCAGCGCCTTGTTCACCAGTGGGAAAGGCAGGCCGGGGGGCAGGATTTCCGACAGCAGCGCACGGCCCACCGTGGTTTCGTAGCGCGTGGTTTTTTCGCTCTTGCCGCCCTGCGCATCCAGCACGAATTCCTTAATGCGCACCAGAATTTTGGCGTGCAATTCGACTTGGCGGGTTTCGTAGGCGCGGGAAATCTCGCCGATGTCGGAGAACATTGCGCCTTCGCCCTTGGCGTTGATTTTTTCGCGCGTCATGTAATACAGGCCGAGCACGATGTCCTGCGACGGCACGATGATGGGTTCGCCGTTGGACGGCGACAACACGTTGTTGCTGGCCAGCATCAGGGTGCGGCATTCCATCTGCGCTTCCAGCGACAGCGGGACATGCACGGCCATCTGGTCGCCGTCGAAGTCGGCGTTGAACGCCGCGCACACCAGCGGGTGCAACTGGATCGCCTTGCCTTCGATGAGGGTCGGCTCGAACGCTTGGATGCCAAGGCGGTGCAGCGTCGGCGCGCGGTTCAACATCACCGGGTGCTCGCGGATCACGTCTTCCAGCAAATCCCAGACGACGGGTTCTTCCATCTCGACCATTTTCTTTGCGGCCTTGATGGTGGTCGCCAAGCCCATCACTTCGAGCTTGTGGAAAATGAACGGTTTGAAGAGTTCCAACGCCATTTTTTTGGGCAGGCCGCACTGGTGCAATTTCAACTGCGGGCCGACCACGATCACCGAACGCCCGGAATAATCGACGCGCTTGCCCAACAGGTTCTGGCGGAAGCGTCCGCCCTTGCCCTTGATCATGTCGGCCAGCGATTTCAGCGGACGCTTGTTCGCGCCGGTCATCGCCTTACCACGACGACCGTTGTCCAGCAGCGAGTCCACCGCTTCCTGCAACATGCGCTTTTCGTTGCGCACGATGATTTCCGGCGCTTTCAATTCCAACAGGCGCTTCAGGCGGTTGTTACGGTTAATTACGCGACGGTACAAGTCGTTCAGGTCGCTTGTCGCAAAACGACCGCCGTCCAGCGGCACCAGCGGACGCAGTTCCGGCGGCAGCACCGGCAGCACTTCCAGCACCATCCAGTCGGGCTTGATGCCGGATTTCTGGAATGCTTCCAGCACTTTCAGGCGCTTGGCGATTTTTTTGATCTTGGTGTCGGAGCCGGTTTCGGTCAAATCCTTGCGCAACGTATCGACTTCGAGTTGCAGATCAAGGTTGCGCAGCAGCGCGCGCACGCCTTCCGCGCCCATGCTGGCCTGGAATTCGTCGCCGTATTCTTCCACCTTGGCGAGATAATCGTCTTCGGTCAGCAATTGGCGGCGATTCAGCGGCGTCATGCCGGGGTCGGTCACCACATAGGCTTCGAAGTACAGCACACGCTCGATGTCGCGCAGCGCCATGTCGAGCACCATGCCCAGACGCGACGGCAGCGATTTGAGGAACCAGATGTGCGCGACCGGCGAAGCCAGTTCGATATGCCCCATGCGCTCGCGACGCACCTTGGACTGGGTCACCTCGACGCCGCACTTTTCGCAGATCACGCCGCGATGCTTCAGGCGCTTGTACTTGCCGCACAGGCATTCGTAATCCTTGATCGGGCCGAAAATCTTGGCGCAGAACAAGCCGTCGCGTTCCGGCTTGAAAGTGCGGTAATTGATGGTTTCCGGCTTTTTCACTTCGCCGTAGGACCAGGAGCGGATCTTGTCCGGCGACGCGAGCGCGATCTTGATCGCGTCGAATTCCTCTTCCTGAGTGACCTGTTTGAATAAGTCGAGCAGTGCTTTCATGTCGTTCCTCCAGTGAGGAGTGAGGAGTTAAGAGTGAGGAGTGAAGGGCATTTTCCTCCTCACTCCTCACGCCTCACTCCTCACTACAAAATCAGTTGCGTTCCAGATCGATGTCTATCGCCAGCGAGCGTATTTCTTTCACCAGCACGTTGAAGGATTCCGGCATGCCGGCATCGATCTTGTGCTCGCCCTTGACGATGTTTTCGTACACCTTGGTGCGACCGTTGACGTCGTCGGATTTCACCGTCAGCATTTCCTGCAACACGTAGGCTGCACCGTAGGCTTCCAGCGCCCACACTTCCATTTCACCGAAGCGCTGGCCGCCGAACTGCGCCTTGCCGCCCAGCGGCTGCTGGGTGACCAGTGAGTAAGGACCGGTGGAGCGCGCGTGCATCTTGTCATCCACCAAGTGGTGGAGCTTCAGCACATGCATATAGCCCACCGTCACCGGGCGCTCGAAAGCCTCGCCGGTGCGTCCGTCGTACAGCGTCAATTGGGTTTTGCTCGGGGTGAAGCCCAGCTTTTTGGTGCGCGGGTCGCTGTCGGGATAGGCCAGGTCCAGCATTGCGCGGATTTCTTCCTCGGTTGCGCCATCGAACACCGGTGTTGCGAACGGCACGCCCTTCTGGAGGTTGCCGGCCAGCTCCAACACCTCGGAATCGGACAGCGACTTGATGTCCTCCGATTTGCCGGTGGAATTGTAAATGCTGTCAAGGAACTTGCGCACTTCCTGCGCCTTGGCATGTTCTTGCAGCATCTCGCCGATGCGCAGCCCCAAGCCCTTGGCCGCCCAGCCCAGGTGGGTTTCCAGAATTTGCCCGACGTTCATGCGCGACGGCACGCCCAGCGGATTCAGCACGATGTCCATCGGCGTGCCGTCGGCCATGTTGGGCATATCTTCGATAGGCGTGATCTTGGAAATCACGCCCTTGTTGCCGTGGCGACCGGCCATCTTGTCGCCGGGTTGGAGGCGGCGTTTCACCGCCACGTAAACCTTGACCATTTTCTGCACGCCGGGCGGCAGTTCGTCGCCGCTGGTCAGCTTGCGTTTCTTTTCCTCGAAGTTGGCGTCGAATTCGAGGCGCTTCTGCGCCAGGCTGTCCTTAAGCTGCTCCAGTTGGCGCGCCGCCTCTTCGTCCGCCAGACGGATGTCGAACCAGTTATGGCGTTCCACCAACGCCATGTATTCCCGGCTCACCGCGCTGCCCTTGGCCAGCTTCTTCGGCCCGCCGTTGGCGATCTTGCCTTCGAGCAAGCGTTCTATCCGTCCGAAGGTGTCGTCCTCAACGATGCGCATCTGGTCGGCCAAGTCTTTCTTGAACGCCTTGAGTTCGTCTTCGATGATCTGCTGCGCGCGTTTGTCGCGCTCTATGCCCTCGCGGGTGAACACCTGCACGTCAATCACCGTGCCGGAAATGCCGGACGGCACGCGCAAACTGGTGTCCTTCACATCCGACGCCTTTTCGCCGAAAATCGCGCGCAACAGCTTTTCTTCCGGCGTCAACTGGGTTTCGCCCTTAGGCGTCACCTTGCCGACCAGCACATCGCCGGCTTCGACTTCCGCGCCGATATAGCAGATGCCCGATTCGTCCAGGCGTCCGAGCATACGCTCCGACAGGTTGGAAATATCGCGGGTGATTTCCTCCGGCCCGAGCTTGGTGTCGCGCGCCACCACCGACAATTCCTCGATATGGATGGAGGTGTAGCGGTCGTCCGCCACCACGCGCTCGGAGATCAGGATCGAATCCTCGAAGTTGTAGCCGTTCCACGGCATGAAGGCCACCAGCATGTTCTGCCCCAGCGCCAGTTCGCCCATGTCGGTCGAAGCGCCGTCGGCGATCACGTCGCCGCGGGCAATTTCGTCGCCCACCTTGACCAGCGGACGCTGGTTGATGTTGGTGTTCTGGTTGGAACGGGTGTATTTAATCAGGTTGTAAATATCCACGCCGACTTCGCCGGCCTTGGTTTCCTCGTCATGCACCCGCACCACGATGCGCCCCGCGTCGATATAATCGACGATCCCGCCGCGCCGCGCCTGCACCGTGGTGCCGGAGTCCACCGCCACGGTGCGCTCTATCCCGGTGCCGACGAACGCTTTTTCGGCGCGCAAACACGGCACCGCCTGACGCTGCATGTTGGCGCCCATCAATGCGCGGTTCGCATCGTCATGTTCGAGGAAAGGAATCAGCGAGGCGGCCACCGAGACGATCTGTCCCGGCGCCACGTCCATGTACTGCACCTTTTCCGGGGTGGACAACGCGAATTCATTGTGATGGCGGCACGACACCAAGTCCTGGCTGAATTTGCCGTGCTTGTCGAGTTCGGCGTTGGCCTGGGCGATCACGAAACGCCCTTCTTCAATGGCCGACAGATAATCGATCTGGTCGGTCACCGCGCAGTTTTCCACCTTGCTGTATGGCGTTTCCAGGAAACCGTACTGGTTGGTGCGGGCGAACAGCGCCAGAGAATTAATCAGGCCGATGTTCGGGCCTTCCGGCGTCTCAATCGGGCATACCCGGCCATAATGGGTCGGGTGTACGTCGCGCACCTCGAAGCCGGCGCGTTCGCGCGTGAGGCCGCCCGGGCCGAGCGCGGAAACGCGGCGCTTGTGGGTGATTTCCGACAGCGGGTTGGTCTGGTCCATGAACTGGGAAAGCTGGCTCGAACCGAAAAACTCCTTGATCGCGCCGGACACCGGCTTGGCGTTAATCAGGTCGTGCGGCATCAGATTTTCCGATTCGGCCTGGCTCAAACGCTCCTTGACCGCGCGCTCGACGCGCACCAGACCGGAACGGAACTGGTTTTCCGCCAGTTCGCCGACGGAACGCACGCGGCGATTGCCGAGGTGGTCGATATCGTCGATCTCGCCGCGCCCGTTACGCAGTTCGACCAGGATCATGATGGTCGAAATGATGTCGTCGAATTCCAAAATGCTGGGGCCGGTTTCGCCCTTTTTGCCGACGCGCTGCTGGAACGCCTTGAACCATGCGGAGGACTTCTCGTCGGCCTTTTCGGGGTAGGCGCGGCGGTTGAATTTCATGCGCCCCACGGCGGACAGGTCGTAGCGTTCCTCACTGAAGAACAGACCGGCGAACAAGGCATCCACCGCATCGTCGGTAGGCGGCTCGCCGGGGCGCATCATGCGGTAAATCGCCACTTGCGCGGCCTTCTTGTCGAGCGTCTCGTCAATGCGCAGGGTTTGGGAAATATAAGCGCCCTGGTCGAGATCGCTGGCGTATATGGTATGGATCTTGGTGACGCCGGATTCGCGCAACTTGAGTAGCGCGCTTTCGGTGATCTCGTCGTTGGCGGCGGCGAGAATCTCGCCGCTTTCCTTATCGATCACGGCATGGGCCAGCACACGGCCGAGCAGGAAATCTTCCGGCGCCACTACTTTGCTGATGCCGGCCTTTTCCATGTCGCGGATATGCTTCACGGTGATGCGCTTGTCCTTGGGGACGACGATGTTGCCTTCCTTGTCGGTGATGTCGAAGCGCGCCACGTCGCCGCGCATGCGTTCCGGCACCAGTTCGAACTGTATCGCCTTCTTGTTCACATGGAAGGTGTCGTTGACGTAGAACATGCCGAGGATTTGTTCCAGGGTGTAGCCCAACGCTTTCAACAATATCGTCACCGGCATTTTGCGCCGACGGTCAACGCGGAAATACAGGTAATCCTTGGGATCGAACTCGAAATCCAGCCACGAGCCGCGATAGGGAATGATGCGCGCCGAGAACAGCAATTTGCCCGAGGAATGCGTCTTGCCGCGGTCGTGCTCGAAAAACACGCCGGGGGAACGGTGCAACTGGGAGACGATGACGCGCTCGGTGCCGTTGATTACGAACGAACCGCTATCGGTCATGAGCGGAATTTCGCCCATATAGACTTCCTGCTCCTTGACCTCCTTGACGGTCGGCTTGGAAGCCTCCTTATCCATGATGGTCAGGCGCACCTTGACGCGCAGCGGCGCGGCGAAAGTCAAGCCGCGCTGCTGGCACTCGGTCACGTCGAAAGGCGGTTCGCCCAGGGTGAAACTGACGTAATCCAGGCGGGCGTTGCCGGAATGGCTGCTAATCGGAAAAATCGAGCTGAACGCCGCTTGCAGCCCCTCGCTCTTACGCTTGTCGGGCTTGACGCCGGCCTGCAAAAAAGCCGCGTAGGAGTCAATCTGGGTAGCCAGCAGGAAAGGCACTGGCAATACGCTAACGCGTTTGGCAAAACTCTTGCGGATACGTCTTTTCTCGGTGAAAGAGTAGCTCATATTATCTCCGTGGGAAGGATGGCGGTTGCCTCAGAGGACGTAAGACAGAAGCCGCGCCGCGCAGCGTCTCTCTTACGATTTCTGGGGTTGACGATTTCCGGGGCTGGCAATTTCCGAAGTCGGCAAGTTCCGAAGTTGCCAATTTCTGAAATATGGAGATTTCTTGAATTGGCGATTAAAAAATTGGATGGTTTCAGAAACGGGAAAAGGCCGGCGGTTTCCCGCCAGCCCATATACCCTGAACGACGTTTACTTGACTTCGCAAGTAGCGCCGGCTTCGATCAACTGCTTTGCTATCGCATCGGCATCGGCTTTGGAGATGCCTTCCTTGACGGGCTTGGGCGCGCCGTCCACGAGGTCCTTGGCTTCCTTCAGACCCAGGCCGGTGATCGTGCGCACCACCTTGATGGTGTTCACCTTGTTTTCGCCGAAACCGGTCAGAATCACGTCGAATTCGGTTTGCTCTTCCGCAGCCGGGGCAGCGCCGCCGGCGGCAGGCGCTGCGACCGCTACGGCGGCGGCGGCAGACACGCCGAATTTTTCTTCCATTTCCTTGATCAGTTCGGACAGTTCCAGCACGGTCATGCCGGCGATTGCGTCGAGAATTTCAGCTTTAGAAATTGCCATGTTCAACTACTCCTGAATAAATTAAATTTGAATAAATACGAATCAAGCAGCCTGCTTCTGGTCGCGCACAGCGGCCAGACCACGCACGAACTTGGTCGGCACTTCGTTGAGGGTGCGCACGAATTGCGCGATAGGCGCCTGCATCGTGCCCAACAACTTGGCGAGCAACTCGTCACGGCTCGGCATGGTCGCAAGACTTGCGACATCCTTGGAGCTCATCACGTAATTGGCCATCGCGCCGGCTTTGACGGTGAACTTGTCATTGCTGCCCTTGGCAAATTCGTGCATCACTTTCGCCACGGCCACCGGGTCGCTGGAAATGCCATATGTCAGCGGCCCCACCATTTGATCGGCCAGACCGGCAAACGGGGTTCCTTCGACCGCACGGCGCGCCAGGGTGTTTTTCAGCACGCGCAGATACACGCCGGATTCGCGCGCCTTTTTGCGCAAAACCGTCATGTTGCCTACTTCCAGGCCGACATACTCGGCGATGACTATCGCCTGAGCAGCGGCAACCTGGGCGCTGATTTCGGCAACGACCGCTTTTTTCTCTTCAAGATTCAGACTCAAGGTCTTACCTCCTTCCGTTTTAAATATAAGTACAAAATTCCCAAGGAAACCAAAATTGGCAAACCAAAATCGGCAACCGGAATCCGAACTCACCCACGGCGACCTTAACTTCAGGAGTAATGCAAATATCCTGTGTTGGGCGCACCATCTGCGTAGAGCGTGAGGAGTCAGGAGTGAAGAGTTAGGAGTAAACCCGCACCACACTCACCAAAGCCTCAGCAATTAAGCTTCGTCAGGAGCGAGGCGCGAAGTGAAGAAGACTCCTCACTCCTAACCCCTCACTCCTCACCCGCCTCTACGGTCTTTGACGGCTGGCCGGTTAGCCCGGCCAACCCAAAGAAACTTCTTAGCTCAGGAGGCTGGACTGATCCACCCTGACACCGATCCCCATCGTGCTGGAGACGGCGATTTTCCGTAAATACACGCCCTTGGCTGCGGCGGGCTTGGCCTTGTTGAGCGCTTCGATCAACGCCAGCAGGTTTTCCTTCAGGGCATCCTCGCCGAACGACGCGCGCCCGATGGTGCTCTGGATAATCCCACCCTTGTCGGTGCGGTACTGCACCTGGCCGGCCTTGGCGTTTTTCACCGCGGTCGCCACGTCCGGCGTCACCGTGCCCACTTTGGGGTTGGGCATCAAACCGCGCGGCCCGAGTATCTGGCCGAGTTGGCCGACTACGCGCATCGCGTCGGGACTAGCGATCACCACATCGAAATCCATCTTGCCGGCCTTCACTTCGGCGGCCAAATCTTCGAAACCGACGATGTCGGCGCCCGCCGCCCTCGCGGCTTCGGCAGCCGCGCCCTGAGCGAAAACGGCAATCCGCTTGGTCTTGCCGGTGCCGCGCGGCAGCACGACCGAACCGCGCACCAATTGGTCGGATTTGCGCGCATCAATGCCCAGATTGACCGCCACGTCGATGGATTCATCGAATTTCGCGGTCGCGGTCTGCTTGACGAGCGTCAGCGCATCAGTCAGGGGGTAGAGCTTGCTGCGATCCACCTTGGCGTTAATCGCCTTGGCGCGTTTAGATACTTTAGCCATGTTATACCCCCTCCACTTCAATACCCATGCTGCGCGCACTGCCGGCAATAGTGCGCACGGCAGCGTCCATGTCCGCCGCAGTCAGGTCGGGCATCTTGGTTGTGGCGATGCCTTCCGCCTGAGCGCGGGTCAGTTTGCCCACCTTGTCGGTATGCGGACGCGGGCTGCCCTTCTGGATGCCGACCGCTTTCTTGATTAGAATGGTTGCGGGCGGCGTCTTCATCACGAAAGTGAAGCTCTTGTCCGCGTAGGCGGTGATCACCACCGGAATCGGCAAACCGACTTCAACGCCCTGGGTCTGCGCATTGAATTCCTTGCAGAACGCCATAATGTTCAGGCCACGCTGGCCCAGCGCGGGACCAATCGGTGGGCTGGGGTTCGCTTTGCCCGCAGGCACCTGCAACTTGATATAACCTGTGATTTTCTTTGCCACTTTGACAGCTCCTCTAGATATGGGTGCAAACGAGCTTAAATACAGTGCTGAGTCTTGAGTGCTGAGTAAAACCTAGCACCCTGCTCATTCGTCAGACTATATGCTCTCCCCGAAAAAAAACATCGCTACAATTCCGAACGACCAACTCAGCACTTTAGGTCTTAAGCTTTCTCGACTTGGCCGAATTCCAGTTCGACCGGCGTAGAGCGTCCGAAAATCAGCACGGATACGCGCAACTTGCTCTTGTCGTAATTGACTTCCTCGACCACGCCGTGAAAATCGGTGAACGGACCGTCCTTGATGCGCACCGCTTCGCCCACCTCGAACAACACCTTGGGGCGGGGTTTTTCTACGCCATCCTGGATTTGCTGCATCAGCGCGGCGACTTCCTTGTCGCTGATGGGAGTGGGTTTTTGCGCGGTGCCGCCGACGAAGCCGGTCACTTTCGGCGTGCTCTTGATCAGATGCCAGGTCTCGTCGTCCATTTCCATCTCGACCAGCACATAGCCTGGAAAAAACTTGCGCTCGCTGATGCTCTTCTGGCCGCTTTTCATTTCGACGACTTCTTCGACCGGAACCAGAATCTGCCCAAACTTGTCCTCTACCCCGGCGCGCTCTATGCGCTCCAGCAAAGCGCGTTGCACGCTTTTCTCGAAGCCCGAATAGGCGTGTACTACATACCATCGTTTCGCCATCAGTCCCCCTGGCCCATCAGCAACTTGACCAGCGACATCAGACTGGCATCAACTATCCACAGGAACAACGCCAGCACGACCACCAGCAGGAACACAACACCCGTGGTCTGGATCGTCTCCTTACGCGTTGGCCACACCACCTTCTTGGTCTCCGCCCAGGATTCCCGGCTGAAGGCAAAAAACCGCCCACCCAGCACGGAACGGCTCGCGACGCCTGCGCCGGCAAGCACACCCGCCAGCACGGCAATGATGCGCAACGCCATGGCATGATCGGCCAGCAGGTAGTAACCCGCCAAGCCGGCCACCAACAGCAGAAACGCTGCTCCCAACTTTAATTTGTCTGACATTGTATTTTTCAAAAGACAAAATACCGGCCAGCAGATAATCTGCCGGTCGGCGGTCGCACTTTCTTACTACCTCGCGATCAAGCTTGAATTGTGGCAGGCCAGGAGGGCCTCGAACCCCCAACCTTCGGTTTTGGAGACCGACACTCTGCCAATTGAGCTACTGGCCTATTTTTGCGGTGAGGAGTTAGGAGTGAGGGGTGAGGAGTCGGTTTTCCGCTAACTCCTCACCCCTCACTCTTCACTCCTCACTCCTCACTTTTTTACTCGATCACCTTGGCAACGACGCCGGCGCCGACGGTGCGGCCACCTTCGCGGATCGCGAAGCGCAGGCCTTCTTCCATCGCGATGGGCTGAATCAGCGACACCGTGATGGAGATGTTGTCGCCGGGCATGACCATTTCCGTACCGGCTGGCAGTTCG
>JBAYVP010000099.1:0-15175 GCA_041674485.1 Sulfuricellaceae bacterium | reverse complement strand
CACGACATTCTCGCCGCGCGCCACATGCACCGATTGCAGCCCTTCCACCTCGCCGAGGCGGCGCAACAGCCCATCGCGCTTGGTAATAATGCCGTTGACCATATCCTCGGTCAGGCTGACGCGAATGATTTCTGCCGCAGAGCGCACATGCGCCTGCGCGGACATGATGGAAAACTGGCGGAATGACCACAGGCTGACCACGGTCAGCACGACAATCATGACCGTGGCCAGACCCACTGAAAACAGGGTAATTTTTTTATTGAGATTCATCGCTCCCCCGAGCAGGTATTTTTGCCTGTTATTTTTTGCGTTCGCTATTTTACGATCATGCCAAGCCAAGTAGGGTGGGCACGTTTTTTGTGCCCACGCGGAAATAATCTCCGCCGACCGCGTGGGCACAAAGACGTGCCCACCCTACTTGACTTCACAGTCATATTCCTTACACCTTGAATACTTCCACCGCACCCCTCACCTGCGCGGCCTTGCTTTCCAGCGCATTCGCCAGCTCCAGCAAACTTTGCGCCGCGGCAGCATTTTCTTCGGACATGGCGGCAACGTGCTCGGTGCTATTCGCAAGGCCGGTTGCCGCGGCATTTTGCTCGGCGAGCGACGCGGAAATATCGTCTATCATTTTTGCCACTTCGCCAAAACTTTGCTGGATGCCGCTAATCGAACTTTGCGCGGTCTCGGCATCCGTCACGCCTTCGCGGGTAGTTTCCACCACCTTGCCCATACTGCTCAGCGCGTGACCCACCACCTCACCGATTTTGGTGGACATCTGGTTGATCTCGTTGGTGGCATTGGCGGTGCGCTCGGCGAGCTTGCGCACTTCATCCGCCACCACCGCGAAGCCCCGCCCCTGCTCACCGGCGCGCGCCGCTTCAATCGCGGCATTCAACGCCAGCAGATTGGTCTGGTCGGCAATTTCCTTGATGACTCTCACCACATCGCTGATACGCGAGGCATCTTCACCCAGGCGCGATACTTCACCGGAGGCAGTCTCGATTTCCTGCGCGGTCGCCAGCAAGCCGGTCACGGTCTTGTTCACTACCAGCGCGCCTTGCTCGGCATTGCTGCGCGAATCGTTGGCGATGCGCTTGGCGCTGCCGCCCTGGTCGCTGATGTGCGTGGTGGATACGCTCAGCTCTTCGATAGCAGCCGCCATGCTGCTCACCTCTCCCGCTTCGTGGTTGACGTTTGCTGCGATCTGCTTGGCTGCGGCGGCGAGGTTGCGCGCCATGTCGCCCACCTGGTTGGCCTGCTCTTTCACCGCCGTTATCATGCCGCGCAACTGCTGCTGCATCGCGTAAGTATTCGCCAGCAGGCTGCCCGTTACGGGCAAGCGGTCCGGTTGCAGCGAGAAATTGCCCGACGCCATGACGTTCACCACCTGTGCGACGTCTTTCGGGTCACCGCCCAATTGGCGCAGCACCGAGCGGATGATGGCGAAACCCATCATGCTGCCCAGTGCCACGCCGGCCAGCAGCAGCGCGATGGAAACCATGCGCATGGTTTTGAAGGTGGCCTCCGATTCCTCGTGTAATTTTCCGGCATCTCTCTTTTCCATCTCGACCAATGCGTTCAGCGATTCGTCCATCGCAGCTTCCAGCGGTGCGATATGCTCGACGATTATCCGTTTGACCTCCGCCACATTATTGGCGCGCATCGCGGCCATGGCAGGCTTGATGCCCTCTTCGACAAAACGGGTCCGCACTTCGGTAAATCTTGCCGCCAATACCCTGTCTTCCTCGTCGGTCAACGAAGCCAGGAAGACCGGCCACGCCTTGTCAATTTCTGCCTTGTTATCCGCTATCTTCTGGATATGTTTCGCCATATCTTCGGGTCGGACAAACGCATTGGAGATGGCGAGCCGGTTGCTCAGGTTCGTCCTGGTGATGCTATTCAATTGCACGATGGGGGTCACCTTGCTCTCGAACACCACTTCCAGCGCATTATTCGCCTTGCCGGAAACAAACAGCCCTATCCCGCCGATCGCCGCCGACAACGCCAGCAATGCCGCCGTCAGGAATATCAACCGGGCACTAAGTTTCATATTGTCCAACATCGCCAAACTCCCTATTTATAGTTTATCGGGGGCTGCAATCGTTCCCACGGAAACTGCTGAGACGATCATGAACATCGATATACGGTTGTGATTTTTTGCTGGGGAGAGTGCGGTTAGATTGCCCCGCTTGGGAGATGAAACTGTGGACGTAACCGGAGGTTTACCCTCCTTATTAGCCAACCGAGCATTTTGCTGTAAGTATGAAAAAAATCGAATCAAATACTCCAATGCGGCTCCCATCACTTGCATACCCTCGCACGATTCATGCCACTTTCCACTTTATTGCCTGCTCCAGCCATTATTATTTTTATTGTGTTGCTGCACTGTATTGGCCCGACCCAAACGATGGGCATGGGTTTGCAACTCGCGGGAGATTATCGAAATTCGAGGGTTATAGGCTGACAAATACTAACAACAAGCTGACAAATACTGACAATTGCCGCGCACTCGATTGCAAACCGCAACGCCATAGGTGTCATGCATGGAGAAGGCGCCAAAACGATGCCGATCTTTTTCCAGGGTTATTCCACAAGCAGGCGAAGTGAGAGGAACAAATTTATCCTGAGGTGATTCATGGCGCACCATGATTCATGGCAAAATGGCGGTCTCTAAAAACCAGTCGATGAAATCACCCCATCGATGAAATTACCCCCTTCAATTAAATCAAGAGTCTATCGGGTAGCGTTGCACAAGCAGCGGCACTGAACTAACGTCATGAAAAAACCTGCAAAACTGGGCAAGTATGAAATCAGGCAGGAGCTGGGCCGAGGTGCGATGGGGATCGTCTACGAGGCATTTGATCCGCTTATCGAACGCAACGTCGCGATCAAAACCATTCTGAAGTCATCCATCGATAAGTCGGAGGTTGACGAGGCTTTTAAGCGCTTTCGCCGAGAGGCACGCGCGGCCGGCAGGTTGTCGCACCCCAAGATCGTTGCCATCTACGAGTATGGCGAAGACGATGATATGGCTTTCATCGTGATGGAACTTATTCGCGGCAAAGAGCTGAAGGAGCTCTTCGATCACGAAGAGAGTTTCAGCATTAATGACGGCTTGCGCATCGTGTTGCAGATACTCGATGCACTCGATTACTCGCACGCGCGCGGCGTCGTACACAGGGACATCAAACCGGCCAACATTTTGATTACCGACGACGGAAAAATAAAAATTGCAGACTTTGGCATCGCCAAGATTGATTCGTCATCGCTTACCCAAGTCGGGGTTGTATTGGGAACCCCCACCTACATGTCGCCCGAGCAGTTCATGGGAAATAAAGTGGATAAGCGCGCCGATATCTATTCTGCCGGCGTCATTCTGTATCAGTTTCTGACCGGTGTGCGCCCATTTATCGGCGGTGTCATTTCGATCATGCACCAAGTGGTCAACAAGGAAGCTACCCCGCCTTCCACGATCAACCGTAAGGTTTCCGTGGAGCTGGATGAGGTGGTGAAAAAGGCGATGGCCAAACGCCCGGAAGATCGCTTTCAAAGCGCGGCAGAATTTATGGGGGCGCTCAAGGTGGCGGCACAGGCAGTGCCTGTGATGACGCCTCCCGATAGTGGCGCCGACCATACTATTGCCGACCTGCATAAGGCATTCGACTCGGATGACACCATCAAGCTGCCGGGCCGGGCCAAGCCGGCTGACACCGACCGGAAGAATGATATCGCTTCGTGGCAACGCATCACGAACAGCCAGAGCACGGCGGATTTTTATCGTTACCTGCAAGATTTTCCAAACGGGGAGTTCGTGCAATTAGCTCAGGTGCGCATCGAATCGCTGGAAAAAGCCGCCGCTCAGACCCGCGATGCCGCGGAGCGGGCTCGCCTCGAACAAGCGGCGCAAGCGCGTAGCGTACTCGCAGAAGAAAAAAGAAAAAAGGCTGAACTCAAGGCCGCGGCAGAAAAGGCCAGGGCGCAAGCAGAAGCGCATGCCGAAGCCGAGGCTAAACGCCAGCAAGAATCCGCAGAAAAGGCTCTTTGGGCGCAAAAAATTGCGGAAATAAAAAACGAAGCCGAGGCTGCCAGAGCCGCTGAGGCCGCCAGGCGTGAACGGGAAGCTGCGGAGCGGGCGCGGCGAGCTGAGACGTTGTCGGTTTCTTTATCTAAACGTGCCGATAAGTTCGTGGAAGCCGTCTCGAAACGGGAGGCTATCGTTGAAGCCGAACACAGGCTGATGATGGAGAGCAAGAAAAAACTGACAGCCGAGGTGGAGCGCAAAAAACAGGCAAAGATGAAGCTGATTTCCAAAAAAGAGACTGCCGAGGTGCAGTCTTGTGCGCCTGCTGAGGAAAATCTTCAACGCGAGACCTCGCACGCCGAATGGCAAAATGAGCTGAACGAGGCCAATGCGCACGCAGCAGACAGCGAAGACAGCAAAATGGAGACCGAAGCAGGTATCGCGTTAGCGCAAAAGCGAACACGTTTCCTGATACTCATCGTCGCAGCGCTACTGTCGGTGCTGTTGTTAGGTGTTTTAATCGCCCTGTTCCCCGCTGGATAGCGCCCATCCGCGATACCTGCCACAGCTCATCACCGGCGTTATTTCAACCTAAAAACGGCAGTTTGATCCGCAGATTACGCAGATTACGCAGATTACGCAGATTACGCAGATTTTCATGCAGTTATCAGTGATGACAGCATCACCCAAAAGGTGAGTGCATCAAACGGGGAATTCTTTTTTTAATCTGCGGACAACTGCTTTTTGTAGGTTCAACCTTCAGCTTTGACAAAAAACTCGATGATTTCGGTGGGGTCTTTTTTGTAGGTATGTCCGAGGCTGATACTACCGCTCTCGCGTAACACCAGTTCCTCGCGGCGCAACTCGATATCGGCTTCACCGTTGATGATCACGTAACTCCCATTGGAGCTGATATCGACAAAGACAAATTTATCGCGGCGGTACTCGATTTTGGCATGCATTCGCGACGCTCTGCGATCCTCGATCACGATATCGGCCTGCTCATCGCGGCCTATCGTGATAGAGGGGCATGCTGCACCGACAATAAAAGTCTCGCCCTGATGCAGGAGCTTCAAGGTTGGCTCGGGCTTGGCGGGGGGAATGGTGTTGCCCACCATCATGGTCATTTCTTCGCTCTCCTGCCAAATCACTTCACGGACTTCAATGTCGTCAGCCTTGCCCTTGATCGATAGAGAATTGAAGCTGCGCGTGCTGCTGCGCATAATGGTAGGAAGCAGGCTTACCGTTGTGCCGGTAGTAATTATTTGCCGGGCATTCGCGATTTCTGCCATGCGCGCGGCGACATTGACCGTGTCGCCAAATACATCGCCATCGTCGGAGCTTTCCAGTACCGTGCCAAAATGCAGGCCGATGCGAATCGCCACACGCGCATTGTCGATTGGCTCCAACGCGGTCACGACGAGTTGCATCTCGCACGCTGCCTGCACCGCAGACATCGCATCAGGAAACACGGACATGATCTCGTCGCCGATGGTTTTAACGACCCGGCCCGAATGCGCCGCAGTCAATCGCCGCAAAATATCGAGGCAGGCATTGATGGTGGCAAATGCACGCGTATCGCCCAGCACTTCATATAAATGCGTGCTGCCGCTGACATCGGCAAACAACACTGTTTTTTTGGGGTTGGGGCTGGTATTGCCTGTGCTTGTCTTGTTCACGCTATTTATTCCAATTGAACCTGAGCTGGCATTATAAACACATGAATCAACCCATCCGATAAACGGATGACCGTAAAAAAATTGCCGTCCCACCGAACCTCGGATTTGCGTCATAATTTGGGGAGACTTTTTAGGTTGACCAGCACATATTCAATAACCGCAAGATTTTCAGCAAAAATGCCCATACTCCTCAACCTGCCCCAACATATCTACCTCTTTGCCGCCCTACTCGCCCTGTTACTGCTTTCGTTTGTGATCTTCTTCTTGATCCCTTCGTTTATCGTATCGCGGCATTTATCGGGGGTAGTCAAAAAACTTGGCGCACTGGACGCTAAGCCGGACGGTGTGATGGATCAGATTTTCCACAAGACCGGCACGCTCGAACACTTGTGGAAGGAATATGCGGACACGCTACACAAGCAAAGCGCAGAGGGGCAAACCCGTGCATTCCGCTTCCGTTCCACCATACCCGCCGGCGTGGTGTTCAGGCCGGATATTCTGGTGGATATCCCACTGCGCACCGATTTTTTCAAACACCTTCCAGGATTGTTTACCGGCATAGGCATTATCGGGACATTCTATGGCCTGTTGATCGGATTGCAGACTTTCGTGGTTTCCGAGAACCCGGTCGTTGTTCGCGCCAGTTTGACCCAGTTATTGCACGGCGTATCCGAAGCGTTTCTCGTTTCGGCGGCCGCTATCACGCTGGCCATGATTGTCACTTTTATCGAAAAGCTGATAACGACCCGTTTGAATGCGAAGGTTGAAAAGCTGGTGCAATTATTGGATGGACTATTCGAAAGCGGCGCGGGAGAAGAGTATCTGGCAAGGCTGGTCAAATCCTCGGAAGCGTCCTCCGCCCAAACGGCCGGCATGCTCAAAGGGGAGCTTAAACAGATCCTCACCGAATTAACCGAGCGGCAGATCGCCGCTACCAACGCGGGAACCATTGCTCTCGGCGACCGCATTGCGGCCAGCATCGAAGAGAGTATGAAAGCGCCGCTGACGGAGATGGTCAGCGCGCTGAAGAATGCGCGCAACAATCAGGAGTCGGCGGTGCAAACCATGCTCGCCAGCGTGCTGGAAAGCTTCAGCCGCCAGATGAAGGATTTGTTCGGCGGACAGATCAACGGGATCAATAGCATGCAGCAGCAAACGATAGATGCGCTGCAAGCCGCCGTGGTGACGCTGGAACGTATGGCGGCAGATGTCGGCGCCGAAGGCCAGCGCAGCACGGCGGCGATGGCCGAACAACTGGCCGAGTCCGTCGCGGCGGCAGAGTCCAGGCAGCGCATCATGAATGACAAACTCGGCGAGTTTGTCGAACAAATGCGCCAGACTGCCGCCCACTCACAGAGCGAATCACAGGAAAAACTGCACGCCACTTTGACCGAGCTGTCGGATCGCATGGGTGTGGTCATCGAAGGCTTGGGCGCTCAAGTGCGCTCGGCCACTGATGTCAGCGTAAAGCAACAGCAAGCATTGGCGGCACAGAGCCAGAACATTGTGGGGCAGTTTGGCGAGCAAATTGTTGTCATGGTCGAGGGCGTGAACAAGGCGGTCATCGAAATGAAATCGGCTGTTACGGCGATGCGCAACACGACCGGAGATGCGCTGTCCAAGCTCAACAACGGTGCGGACACCCTGTATCTGGCGGCCAAGGATTTCGCCAAGGCGGGGCAAGGTGTCACTGCCACGCTGGACAAGTCCGCCGCCGTAGCCGCCCAACTCACGCAGGCCGCCGGTTCGGTGGCTTCCGCCTCCAAGGGGTTAAGCGGCATGCTGGGCGATTACAACGCCGCGCGCGACTCCATGATCGAGATGGTGGGGTCGTTGCAATTGCTGGTCGAACAGGTGCGCCGTGACGCCTCCATGTCGGGCGATGTCATCGCGCGCATCGAGGGCGCGACAGAGAAGCTGGTCAGCGCGCAAAAAGAGGCGGATAGCTACCTGGCCAAAGTCTCCGAAGTGATCAGCGTAGCCCACGAATCTTTCAGTGAAGGGATGATCAAGGCGGTAGGCGACGCCAACCGGGACTTCCACCAAGCCTTGTCGGATTCTGTCAAATTGCTGCGCGAAGGAATCCAAGAGCTGGAGAGCACCCTGGATGCGGCTACCAGCCTGTAAAGGTTCTCATGATTAACAAATATCTGATTCTTGGCGGTCGCAATAAAGAGGAAGGCGAAAAACCTTTCTGGGTTTCGTTCGCCGACTTGATGTCTGCGCTGATGGTGATGTTCCTGCTGGTGATGAGCGTGGCCTTGCTTGCGGTGACCAATGAAGTTTCCGAGATTGACAAGAAGAAGGCGCAACGCGAACAGGAAATCGATCTGCTGCTGGCCAAAATAGAGAAAGCAGCCGAGCAATATCCGGGGATTTCCATCGACAAGAACCGGAGCGTCATCGACTTCGGTGACCGCGCCCGTTTCGATACCGGCAGCTCGCGCCTTTCCAGCGAACAGGCACAGTATCTGAGCCAGTTTGTCTCCGAAGTGCTGTCCGTGTCGCGCGATCAACTCGGACAAAAATGGATCAAACGCATCGTCGCCGAGGGGTTCGCCGACCAGCGCGGCGACTACCTGTTGAACCTGAACCTCAGCCTGCAACGAAGCCAGCGCGTGCTATGCGTGCTGCTTTCCCCCTCTCCTGGCCAGGAACACTTCCTGAATCCGGCAGAGCAGGAACAGGTGCGAGATTTGTTTCTGGTGGGGGGATATTCGTTCAATTCAGCCAAGGCATCGCTGGAAGAAAGCCGCCGCATCGAACTGCGCTTGGAGTTCTATCAACTGGATGAACCCCGCCCCGCTCTGAACGACATCCCGCGCGGGAATTTCGGTATCTGCCGGATATAAAATGAGCGTGCTGGATCAGCTGCAGAAAACATTGCGCAAACTCAACCGGGTCGCGCTTTCCAGGATACGGCCCGGCGATTCGCTACAGATGCTGGATGAGCGCGCCAAACTGGAAGAATGGATCGGCGGCGTGGCATCGAAGCTTGATGACAGCACGTCCGGCAGCATAGAAGACGCGCTGCGCCTCTATCGGGAAAATAACTATCTCAAGGGCTTGCGCCAGATACGGATGGTTTGCTACGGATGCACACAAACCCTCGACAACGATAACTATCGCCTGATCGACAATCGCGAGCAATTTGAACAATTGCTCATTTACGTCGAGCAATACGGCAATCGCCCCAGCGCCCTGCGCAAGCTTTATCACGCCTTGCTGGGCTGCTACTTCTCCTATGACCCCTACTTGCCTGATGTCAGTCCCGCTGCTCGCGGCAACTGGAAGGCGCTGAGAGCGTTTCTAAAGAACCACCTCGAATCGGTTCAAACACGCGGATTTACACCGGGCTGGCTTTCCGCATTGACCCTGCATCCCAATCTGCTGGGCGATAACCCCTGCCAACCTTACGAAAATCTGGTGTTTCAGCGTGACGGGTCGACCTTTGACGAATTGCGCGCAAAGCTCGGCATCAGCGCCACCTCCTGGCTGGTACGGCAAATGGTCATGTCACCGATCAAGACGGTTGAAAGCATGGACGATGCCGCATTCAAGGAGCATATCGACAGCGTCTTGCTGCTGTTGCACGGACATCGGCTTTATGCCGATGAGGGGTTGAAAATTCTGCTGGATCGCTATGCGCGCTGCAACGACCGGAATGTAAACAGTTCGCTCAGGAGTTTTTCCGTCGCGCTTTGGGGCAACCCGTGGCTACCCGAGAATAGCCATCAGTGGCAATGCGGCACAAGTGCAAAAAATTTGTTGTCGCACTGGCTCAAACAACATCTGCTAAAAAGATTTTTTTCGCTCCTGTCCAACGATGACAAAAAGCATTCACGACGTTTTAACTTTTGGGCGCTTTACAGCGAGGATTTGGCCGGCATGTACTTTGCACTGGGTAAGGATGCCTTTGATGTTGCCAATATGGAAGTCTTCAAGTTCCGCAGTGCTGCAAAAGGTCTGATTACAAAACTTCCCGAAGGAACACACGATGTACACGCCTGCATCATGCAGTTCAAGCATTTTCACGTCGTGGAATTCAACCGTGACAACAATGTGGCTTACCTCTACGACCTGAAGCAAGGAACCCCTAATTTTTACCTGAGCAAAGGCTGGGCCGAAATCGGCGCGCTCAGCGTTACCAGCATCAGCCAGGGTGTCGATGTTTCGCGCCAGTCCAAACAACTGCGTCATCAGGACACGCCACAACTCACTTGGGAGGGGCGCTTCGCAAATGAGTTGGGCCTAAGCGAAAACGCCCTCAGGGAATTTTGCCGAAAGTACAGATGCCAATATGTCGACAGCAGCAACCAGGATGCCCGTCAATGGATACGGCCTCGCGACATCGCCCAATACGGTCCGGAGGTTTGGTCTGTCTTAACCGGGTGGGGCTTTAGGCTGTCGAACAAAGAAAACAGTTATTTTCGTTCGGTCGCAGACGCTTGATTTCTGGCTATCACTTTCAAATGCATCCATGATTGCCATCAAAAGCAGACCTTCGTAAAGCCTGTCCTGAGCGTACTCGAAGGGCGGGGTGTACTTTTAACCCAGATAATCCATTAGGCCGTCGTTCCGGCGCAGGCCGGAATCCAGCAATCAAAAATACTCCGCGAAGCGGACAAAACCACGATGTTGTCCCACTTACGTGGGGAATTTTTAATCATCTGGATACCGGCCTGCGCCGGTATGACGCAATTTTTTCTAATGGATTATTTGGGTTTAACGGTAGATGCACGGCGCACCGTGCCCCTGCTACCGCACCACAACCAGCGGGCGGATAAATTTGTAACCTACGCCGCGCACCGTTTGCAGGGGATTGCCGCCGTTATCCAAGCACGGCAGTTTGCGCCGTAACCGGCTCATACAGGTTTCAAGGGCGCGCGGGTCGTAGCAGGACGGGTCTTTGCCCAAGGATCTGATCAAGGTGTCGCGATCCGCCTGCTGTTTATCCATATCGGCCATTATCCGCAACAACGATAGCTCCCAATTGGTCAGCGGAATGGCCGACAATCCGGGCGGCATCAGCTCGGAGCGCAGCAGGTGCAGTTGCCACACGCTCTCCGTGGATGGCGATGAATCGAGACGATTTGCAATATTTTGAATGAGCGCCAGTAACTCGGCAAAATTGATCGGCTTGACGAGATAGTTATCTGCCCCTGCAAGACGGCACTCGATACGGTCGGCACCCCGGTTGAGCGCCGTAACCATGACGATGCCGATTGACGTGCCAAGACTCGCGCGCAACCGCTCCGCCAGCGTGGCACCGCTCTCTCCCGGCAGGCAGTAATCGAGCAGCACGATTTCGGGCTCGAATTGCGACAAACAATTTTCGAGTTCGATGCCACTCGCAGCGCCACGCGCCTCATGACCGGAATGTTCGAGAAAAGAGACCAGTTCTTCAAGTTGCCCTATATCATCTTCTACCACGATAATGCGTGTCATAAAGTCCACCCAGGACAGGATTTTAATTCCATGTTCAATTTACACAACCATTTGCATGGCATGCAACTATTTTTAACCCGGTTGAGCCTGCAAACCCGTTTTTTGCTTTTTTTTGTCGCATCGTCACTATTTATGGCGCTGGTGATCTGGGTAGTATTCAACAGCATCGCCGAGCGGATGGTGGAACGCATCGGCGCGCGTTTCGCCGAAAAACAAGTGCTCTACGACAAAGCGCATGCGCTGCAACCCCTCATCCGCGAGGTGGCACTGGCACGCCAGATGGCGGATAACGCCATTATCAAACAGTGGGCTGCAAACGAGCAGAACCCGCAATTATATCGGCAGGCACAGGCAGAGTTGGAGATATATCGCCAACACTTTCAGGATGGTAACTATTTTCTGGCGCTCACCGGGTCGGGGCATTATTATTTCGACGATGCTGGCGGGCAATATCCGGACGCGCTCAAAAAACAAAGCACTAAAAACCAGGCCCAGCGGCCACTCCACACACTTGACCCCGCAAATCCGGCAGACGCATGGTTCTACGCTACCCTTAAAAGCGGCGATGACTATAATATCAATGTGGATTCCAACTCCAATCTTGGTGTGACCAAGGTTTGGATCAATGTGCTGCTGCGCGATGGCGCTAAGGTGCTGGGTGTGCTGGGAACAGGCCTGGATTTAAAAGACTTTATCAGTCATGTGACGGACACCACCGAACTCGGGCCCCTTCATTCCGGCGTGATAAACATATTCATTGATCGCAACGCTGCCCTCCAGATTTATCACGACATCGACAGTATCAATCTTTCAAGTATCTCCAAGTTTCCCGACCAGAAGCATTCAATTGATCCGTTGCTGGACAACCCGGAAGACCGAGCATGGATACGGCAGACCATCAGCCGGTTTGAAAATGGCTACCCGGCCGCGTCGGAAAAATCTGTGAACATCAAAGGCCGACAACCTCTTGCCGGCTCTGCCGTAGCAACAAAATTCGTGCATTTCAAGGGCAAGCGCTATCTGGCCGGCATGGTGGCGTTGCCGGAAGTAGGCTGGTTCAACATCACGCTGCTCGATCTATCCATCTTGCTGCCACTGCATGATTTTCTGGAAATGGGGCTTGCGGTTGGAGGAATCGCGCTCGGTCTTATGGTTATTTTGTTGCTTTCCCTGCGCAGATTGGTATTGCGGCCCGTAGCCGTACTGACCGCCGCTTCAGACCGGATTCGCCGGGGAGACTACGCGGGTTCGCCAGCGGAGAAAGGCGATGGCGAAATCGGGCAACTGACCGCGCAATTTCAGGCTATGCGCCACGCCGTCCACAAGACGCACAGCTGGATGGAAGATGAAATCAAGAAACGCACCCGGGAGCTTAACGATGCCAAGGAGATGTTGGAAGTCTCGCTTCAGCAGGAAAAGAATAGCCGAGAAAACCAGGCTAACCTGCTGTCCCTGATGGCGCACGAAATCCGCAATCCGGTCGCGGTGATCGGCAATACCGCACAAATGCTGAACGCGCTGGCGCAGGCCGAACGACCCGACTGGCAGCCGCGCATCGAGAAAATTGTGTGTGCGGTGCGGCAACTTGCCATATTGATGAATAAATTTCTCGACGCAGACCGCATCAACATGAAAGGCAACGAACTGGAGCTGCAAATGGGCGACCTCAATATTTTTTGCGGGGATCTTGTGAACACGTTTGCTGCGAATCAAAGCCGTTCCATTCGCTATGCGCCATGGAATGGGGATGCCATGCTTCTGGCGGACTGGCATCTGATCGGCATTGCCATCGGCAACCTCATCGACAACGCCATCAAATACTCCCCGCCGGACAGCACTATCGAACTGCGCATCGTGCAGGATCAAGCAAACATACTATGCGCCGAGGTGACCGACCGGGGGCCGGGTATCGCCACAGAGCTTCAACAACATATTTTTATCGAGAAGTTCATCCGTGGAGAACACGGGAGCAAAATCCGGGGAACAGGCCTGGGTCTTTACTTGATAAACTGGATTGCCCTATCCCATGGTGGGTATGCAGAAGTTAATTCGACACCGGGTAGCGGCAGCACGTTCCGTTTGTGCCTGCCACTGCGGAAGCTTGATGGCCGTACCTAAGCCGGACGAGCCGGTGACGGCGGACACATGGTTTGAAATATTTGGGACACATGGTTTGAAATAAATTGCAAATCATATGTCCGTGAGGGTAACCGAACATGGATTTGTAGGCTTTGCAGCGTATTTTTTTGACTTGATTCCTGCCTGACCTGAGAGCAGTTTATCCCGAACCTATCGAAGAGCCGGAATGACGGATGATTAAAGTCTCACCCCCTGGGATCAGGCAAGAAACAACGTTGCCCGGTATAGCCGTTCGCATTACCCGGAGGATTGAGGCGAGGGGAACGTAGCGAGTGTTCCGGGCATGGCAAGTTTCAATATTTTGGGTGGCTACTCGCCACGCCGTTAATCCGCCAGCTCGCCCGCGACAGGCGCTTCCGGATTTTTGCGCGGCTTGCGACGGCGACGTTTTTTATCTCCGGCACGCTCCGGTTGCAACATTTCCGCGCGGCGTTCGGCACTGGCCTCCTGAAATTCGTCCCACCACAGCCCGAGCTCTGCATCTGCTTCGCCGCTGGCGCAGCGCAGCAGCAGGAAGTCGAACCCAGCGCGGAAACGCGGCTGTTCCAGCAGGCGAAACGGGCGTTGTCCGCCGCGCTGCTCGAAGCGTTGCTGCACCAGCCAAATTTCCTTCATCACCGCATCGTGGCGGTGCGGGATGGCGAGTTGCGCCTTCTGCCGCGCCAATACCTCGTCCATCGCTTCGTGCATTGCGCCCACCGGGCGCTCGCCCTGCTGCACGCGCAGATTCCACGCCGCCAGCACCTCGTGCCACAACAGTGCTGCAAATAGAAACGCCGGCGAAACCGTCTTGCCCTGGCTGATACGCTCATCGGTATTGCGCAACGCCAAGGTGATGAATTTTTCCCCCATCGGCTGCTCCAAGATCACGTCCAGCAAAGGCAGCAAACCATGATGCAGATTCATCTTGCGCAACTGCTGGATGCATTCCACGGAATGGCCGGATAGCAGCATTTTCAGCACCTCGTCGAGCAGACGCGCCTGCGGCACGTTGTCGAGCAGAGCCTTCATCCCGGCAATCGGCGCAGCGGTGGCAGGTTCGATCTGCATGCCCAGCTTGGCGGATAGGCGCACCGCACGCAACATACGCACCGGGTCTTCGCGGTAACGCGTGGCAGGGTCGCCGATCATGCGCAGCAAATGCTTGCTGGTGTCGGCGCAACCGTGGTGATAGTCATGAATTTCCTGGGTAGCCGGATCGTAAAACAGCGCGTTGGCGGTGAAATCACGGCGCGCCGCATCCTGCTCCTGATCTCCGAACTGGTTGTCGCGAAGCAGGCGGCCATGCTCGTCGGTCTGCGCGTCTTCAGCCTCGATCATGCTGCGAAAAGTGGATACTTCGACCACCTCCTCGCCGAACATCACATGCACTATCTGGAAGCGCCGTCCGATGATGCGCGAGCGGCGGAACACGCGGCGCACCTCCTCCGGCGTGGCATCGGTCGCCACATCAAAATCCTTGGGAGTACACTTCAGCAGCAAATCGCGCACCGCGCCGCCCACCACGTAGGCCTGATAGCCCGCCGCCTGCAGGCCGTCCGTGACTTTCTGCGCACCGTAACTGATCTGTCCGCGCGCCACGCCATGTAACTCGAATGGGATTATCTGCGCATTCCCTGACGACCTGACTTTTGCTGACTTATGGAATACGCGCTTGAGGAATTTTCTGATCATGCAATCTTTACAAAGAAGCGCGACATGGCCGCGCAAAGTGCGAATTATACACCGCATCGTTTTCCCATCCCCAACGAAAAACGCGCCTCGAATTGACTCAAGATAAAAGTTACCGAGAGTAGTCGCAAGAAAGGATCGTTGCCTCAAGTTAAAGGTTACCGAAACAACAAGGGTAATCTGACATGGGTAAACAAGAGCGACGCGCCTATCT
>JBAYVP010000098.1:0-15434 GCA_041674485.1 Sulfuricellaceae bacterium | reverse complement strand
TTCCGGGCGCATGGCGGCGTTGCAACTCCTTGCAATGGAACGACCATTGCGCGTCGTTGCGCCTTGCCCTGCACCCGGAAAACCGCACACTCCAGCCCGTTCAACGGAGGTTTCTAGGTTTAAGTGCCGACATATTGCTGAACATATTTATAATCAATGCATTAAACGATATGCGGAGCAGTTTTTTAGTCTGACCCCTTTGATGTGCTAAGGTAGGAGCAACTTCTATGAGCGGCTTCGTGTCGCAGCAACCCAATCTGCCCAACGCATAACTCGGCGCGCAAATGCCCAACCTCAATTTCACCCACCCTCTGCCCGTCACCCCCGCGCTTAATTTCGGCGCGCCATGGGTTGCGCCGCCCCCGCCGCCGCCCGTCAGGCGCGTCGTCTCGGCCAGCGGCCAGGCCTGGGGACGTCCGACCCGCCTGCATTCCGTCGTTATCGGCGGCGCGCGCACTCCCGCAGCCAAAGACCCGGCGCACCGCATCCCGTGGGGCGCGGCGCGGCGCATCAACACCGCAACTGATGCACCGTGGCGCGACAAAGGCCGGCGTGAGGGCGCTATCCTCCCCCTTGCGTGGGAGCGCTTCAGCCCCGCTGCCGCTCAAACCGGCGCAATCTGGCGCATCAAGGCAAAGCGCGACAACGGCGGCGCGCTGCCATGGACTGCGCCGTCCGCCCGGCAAGCGGAAAGCGTCGGCGTCTACCGCAACCCCGCGCCGCACTGGATGGATCACCGCCTCCCCTGGGGCGCGCTCCGGCAATACGGTATGCCGCTCGCCCTGGACTGGGCGCGCCTCACTTGGCGTCAAAAGCGCTGGGGCATTCCGTGGGGTAGGGGCGCCGCTCCCGGCGTCTGGCCGCCGCCCGCCATTATCCCGCCCGTGCCGCCGACGCCCAACCGGTGCGACTACCAGCCCGTTAAAGGTCGCGCCGATTTCGATTTCCGCCAGGCGCTGCCCGTCGCCACCAGGCTGCAATTCTGGTGTCATGCCCCAACGGAATATCTGATTAATAGGAGCCTCATTTTGTTGCCCACCGCCACGCTCGTTAAACTGCCCGCCCGCGAACCCATCTCGGCCACGCAAATCTCCCTCGACCTCGATATCGACTCCTGGGCGTGGAGTCTGCGCGCCACCGTTCCGGCGGCCTCGCTCGCGCTGATTATGCCCAGCAACGACGGCGCAGCCGAAATCGAGATCAATCTTTCCGGCCATATTTGGCATATGCTGGTCGAGGGCTTCGCCGAATCGCACGAATTCGGCGCAGCCGCCTATACCATCACCGGACGCAGCACCGCCGCGATTCTGGCCGCCCCTTATGCGCCAGCCAGAACCTATACTCAGAACAACGAGCGAACCGCCCGCCAACTCGCCGACGAAGAGCTGACCAACACCGGCTGGAGTCTGGATTGGCAAACCGAGGATTGGCTCATCCCCGGCGGCGCGTGGAGCTACGACAACCTCACCCCGCTGGATGCCATCGCCCGCATCGCCGCATCCGTCGGCGCGGTCATCCTCCCCCACCCCAGCGAGAATATACTCACCATCGCCCCAAGATACCGCTTCAGCCCGTGGAATCTGACGACTGCCGCCGCCAACCACACGCTGGAGCCGGCGCTGCTCACCGGCCTGTCGCTGCAATGGTCGCCCCAGCCGAAATACAACGGCGTCTACACCAGCGGCCAGCACCAGGGCGTCACCGTCTTCACCCGGCGCGACGGTTCCTCCGGCGAGCGCCTGGCGCAAATGGTGGTCGATGCCCTCATCACCACCCCCGCCGCCGGCAAGGAGCGCGGCAGGCAAATCCTCTCGGCCTTCGGCAATAAAGCCAAAATAGCCGTCACCCTCCCCCTTACCGCCCACGGCGCGCTCCCCGGCCTGGTGCAGCCCGGCGCAGTGATCGAAGTGCCGGAAAACCCAAGCTGGAAAGGCATCGCCACCGCCGTCGGCATCACGGCGGAGATGCAAAACGACGCGCTGGTGCTGAAACAACACGTCGAAATCGAACGACACTACGAATAAGGACGATTGAAATGAACCTGTGGAACACGCTGAAAAGCATCCTCCCCGACCGCCCCACCCTGATCGGCACGGTGCTGGCGCAAATGCCCGACGGCACCAGCGCCGTGCAATTGATGGGCGGTCGCCTGATGGTGGACAAAGGCCTGATGCGCGTCGCCGGCCACGGCGTGGCGGAGGGAAAAAACTGCTTCATCCGCGACGGCCTGATTATCGGGGAAGCGCCGGATTTGAAGGTGTATGAGTGTGTGGTTTGATGGGGGGGATCGCACAGGTGCGCGGCTTAAAAACCATGAGTTCGCCTGCTTAGACGATTTCGTTCGGCGTGTCAATATGTTTGACGTTTAACATGTTTAACATTAAACATGTTAAACATGTTAATATTCTAATAAGTTATTTACACTCCTCCCGAATTGTGCAGGGGTCTTAAGTCAAGGGATTTTGGGGATTGTCGGCCTTGCCTCGCGCCCCGACTGTTTTCACCGATTGCTTTGGAGAATTAAAACGTGGCGTTATGGCAAAACGCCGGTTTATTTTCCACGACTGGAATTTTAACCACCCGATCTTTGCCAGCGGGAAATGTACACTCGGATTCGAGTGAGAAAGGAATAATATCATGGCTACTCTCGGTCAATTGTCAAACCCTGAAGTGCTGAAGGCCTCTGTTCAGGCGGCAGCCGACTTCTATTCCAAGGGAATTGCCGAATGGCAAAAAACGTCCATGAACAATGGCGTGAAAAGCGCTGCGGAAATTATTGAAAAATTCGCCCGGCATTCTCCCGAAAGCACCCATGCCGAAGTTATGTTGCAAGATGCCGAAAAATATTGAAGAAATCCGTTTCGTCTTCTGTGCCGAAGGCATAGGTGCGTTATTCGAAAAATACCGTTTACTGGTTCTTTCCATACTTGAAAACAGCGCCATTGGCGCGGCGGATGTCGTGATTTCCGAGCACGCATTTTCAAGCGCGCTTCTTGAAAGCTCAAAAGACCTGCAAATGCTGACAACCCGAAGATTGCCGAACGGCGTTTCGGAAGGAAAAGTGGCCGGCGTTTTTGCCTTCCGCTTAAGCCGCTGGAACGTCATCTCACTGCCCGAAAGACTGGCAAACGAGCGGGCGGCCATGCAGCTCAACTACCTTGCGGCATTGGCGTTTTCGTACAACTTCCTTGGCCTGGACATTCGGAAGATCGACAACACCATCCGCGTCGAAATCCAATACAACCTCGTCAGACGACACAGCAACCAGGAAACCCTCGGACTGTGCTTTGACATGCTGCTGAAGTGCAAAGCGTTTCACTAGCATAGCCGCGCAGAATGCGACTTCCGCCAGGAAGCGCATCCGGTCGGATGCATCGCATCCTACAGCCCGTCCCCAGCCCAATTGCCAACGTCTGCTTGTGCTAAAATCGAAATTCACCAGCCTTTCGGGAGATCGAACATGAGCACACTGGCAGCCAGCCCCGCACCCACCCTGGATGACATCTTGCGTCTGTTTTCCGAAACCGACCGCAAGTTTCAGGATACCGACCGCAAGTTTCAGGATACCGACCGTAAATTTCAGGATACTGACCGTAAATTTCAGGAGTCCGACCGCAAAAGTCAAGAAACCGACCGCATGCTCAAAGAGCGCTCTCTCGAAACCGAGCGCATACTCAAAGAACGCGCCCTCGAAACCGACCGCAAGTTCCAGGAAACCGAGCGCATGATTAAAACCCTTTCTGATAATCTGGGCAAAATCGGCAACCGCATGGGGGAATTTGTTCAGCATATGGTGGAACCCACCGTAGTTCAGTTGTTCAAATCGCAAGGCATCGAAGTCCATGAAGTCCACCCCAACGTGCAAGTGGAACGCGGAGGCGAAGGCATGGAAGTGGATTTGCTGGTGGTCAACGATGGCGCATTGGTGGCGGTGGAATGCAAAAGCAAGCTGACGCGGGAAGATGTCGATAAGCACTTGCAGCGCATGGAAAAACTCAAGCGCTTACTGCCGACTTACCGCCATCACCAAGCCTTCGGCGCCGTGGCGGCCATGGTGGTTCCAAACGATGTGGCGGACTATGCCCAGGAAAAGGGCTTTTACGTGCTGGCGCAAAGCGGCGAAACCGTCGAAGTGCGCAACGACAGCGAATTTAGCGCCAAAGCCTGGTAGGGGGCAGGAATCAGGGATCAGCACCGTAGGATGTGCCGAGCTGCTTGGTGAATGACAGCGTTTTCCGGGAGTTTGTACGAAGTCGCCTTGCCTGCTTTCCGCATCGCGACATTAGTGTATTCTATTTGTTTGCGCAGTGCTTGCAGGGCAGTGACAATAGCCAAGCCGAGGCGCGCCAGTTGCTCTTCGGTGAGTTGCTCGGGCACGGCGGGCGTTACGCACAAAGCGTAGCGAAGTCCTCTGCCTGTTTTTCAAAAACAGCCAATTCTTCAACCGTAAAATCGCCGCCGGAACCAACGCGCGCAATCATTTCCGAGAGATTGGAGGACATGCCGCTGGTAAAAAAGGACTCCTGCGCGCTCGTGTTCAGCACCCCGGCATCGTCACGTAGCACAGACATGATTTCGTCATAGCTCGGCAAAGACATTTTGCTTGATCCTGAGAATACAGTGACAGAAGAACCCTTTGGTATCCCAAAAGGCAATTATTAGTTTATCCATTATATGCGGCTTACGTGTATTTGCCAAACAGCCCGGTAGGGTAGGCACGTTTTTCTGTGCCCACGCGGCCACCGTCAGGCTACAAATCAAACCTCGGGATAGGTCTTCTCAAGTAAAAAAGCGATCATGGCCAAAGATAATAAGGAAGTGTTGCTGTGCTTGCTGAACAACTTCCTTAGCGCCGCCCAGGTATTTGTCTCCGATTCGATGGACTTTCTATCGCAACGCAAAATCGAAAGAAAAACGCTAAGGCTGCAATCGATAATACAACCGAGTTTTACGTCGTCCGCGCTATAACCCTGGCCATGGCGCACCATAAACAAATCCGGGTGCGCATTGAGCGCTCTGGCAACGGCGCTCGCGATTTTATGCAAATCAATGCCTGCGGAAGCAACAAGCTCTTCTCTGAGTTCGTTGCTGTGCTTAAACGCCAGATCGGCGACTTTTTGGATTACGGCATGCTGAAGATCGACAACACTGCCAAGGGCGGCGTTTTTAACAATTCTTGAATCAAACCAGTCCCGCAACAACTGGTTGACCAGTTGTTCAACTTCGGCCTTTTGCATAGTGCTGTTATTTTTTTAATTTAAGAGGGGGAAGTGCTTTTATTTTTTCCGAAGCGCGTTTTTCAACTTCAGCCAAGTTTCCAGCCTTGCAATTGGAAATGTTGACGCTCGTAATCTCCAAGGGAGGGAGCGCCTTGATCTTTGAGGAAGCGCGTTCGATTACATTCATTATGTTCATAGCTGACAAATGGAACCGGTTAGTTGTTTTTAATGATTTTAAGGAAGTGCTTGGAAGGCTGTTCCAAGCTCCAGACCAAAGCATCTAGCATTGCTTACCAGAGCTTGAGTCTTCTTATTAAGAAGCCATTCTCAAATAATAGATTCAGCGCATTTGCCCCGCTCCGTGCGTTAAGCAAATTGCGCTGTTAAATCAATGATATTGTTAAAAATTGCACAAGACTACAGTCAGTCTGTTTATGACCGGTCAATTGGCTTAACTCTACCTCAAATTTACGGCATTTAAAACGTTTAATTTATCCTTGGACAACTTAAACGCGCCAGATTGCGCCACGCTTTCTTTGGCTGATTTTCCTGGAAACCTCAGCCGTCCGCTTGGCAATATGTGTAACATATTGACTATAATAAAATTTTATCATGCATTTTGCATCCACCCTTGTGGTGGGGGGCGCTACGAAAGCCGGACAAGCCGGAAGCCAACAGACGTTTGAGAGAGGATTGACAAGATGAACAGGATAGAAAACCCATCCTGTAAATCCTGTTCATCCTGTCCTTGTTTTTTTGCGGAAAGTCGCTCCAGTGCTTGATCTACGATAGGTTCTTGTCACAAATTGCTTGTGACTTGACCAGTAAGTGACTAAAAGTCCAGACCAATAAACGACTACTATGCCGCAATCTCCCCCGCCAGATTAGTCTTCATCATCGCCTTAACCTCCCCCAGCGACAGCCCCTGCCCCAGCAGCCACATCAGCTTGGTTGTCATGGCCTCCATACTCATATCAAGCGCGGGAATAATGCCAATATCCAGCGCCTTCTGCCCTGGTGGGTTGACACCAATCATCGTGGCGCCATCCGGGCACTGAGTCGTCACCACAACGGGCACCTGCTTTTCACGGGCATATTTCAGCCCCCCATGCATTAACACAGGAATATCGCCGGTTCCATAAGCGCGGATGATAATGCCCTTATTGCCCGCGTCGATCAATAGCTGCAAAACATCCTTCTGAACGCCCGGCGTCAAAGTGACACAAGTAACCGGTTCGGCAAAAACGGCATGGGGTTGAAAGGGGCGCTGAGTACGGAAAGGCTCGTGTTTAATGCTGATATCCACACCTATGGTGCCAATCCCATTGGAATTATAAGAAACGAAAGCGTCCAGCGCGGATTCCGATGCTTTCTTGGCACGGCAGCCATTGATAATGCGGCTGCCGAAAACCACAATGACCCCTTTCAATTGCTTCTCAATCAGAACCCGCGCGGAGTTAATAAAATTATTGCGCGCATCGGAAGCAAGCTCCTTGGCCGGCACCTGCGCGCCAGTGATAACCACCGGCTTATCGATCCCCAGCAGAGAAAAAGTCAACGCGCTGGCCGCATAGCCCAGAGTATTGGTGCCCATCGTAATCAAAAAGCCGTCGTAGCCCGCTGCCACCCCCTCGGCAACCTCCCGCGTCAGCCATTGCCAGTGAGTAGCCCACATATCGGTGCTGTCGATATTGAAAAGAGGCGGCTTGCAGATAAACTCGGCTTCATCGCCGAATCGCGCATGAATTTCGTCGATGAGCTTTTCGAGTGCGCTCTCCCCACCATCGCGTAAAAGGTTATGCTCCTGATCCCTTTCCATCACGATAGTTCCGCCGGCAAACAGCACCAGAAATTTCCTTTTATTTCGCTTAGTCATAATCCTAGAAACCTCTGTTGACCGCTTGCCAAGATGTGTAATAGGGTGGTTCTAAACAACTTTGTTACCTATTTTGCGTTCACCCGTATGGTGCGAACGCTACGTGCTGGATTGCACGGTTTTCCAGGCGCATGGCGGCGTTGCAACTCCTTGCAATGGAACGACCATTGCGCGTCGTTGCGCCTTGCCCTGCACCCGGAAAACCGCACACTCCAGCCCGTTCAACAGAGGTTTCTAGGATAACCGACTCCCTCTGCCCCGCTTTCCCCGCGTATTGATAATCGCAACATCTTCCAGCTTCAGATCGGGCTTGGGGAACGGCTTGGAAAGATACCGCATGGCAATAGCCTCGGCATAGATTGCCAAAGCGTCAATAATAATTTTCCCCGGCGGCGTAACAAACCGGCATTGGGAAATAAGATAAGAAAGCTCCGTCAATGCAAGCACCACAATCGGGGACGACGTATTGCGCACCGCCCGCTTCAAGCTGGGAATCCTGGCCGGATTGGCGCCCTCCTCCTTGATTTGATACGCCAGACTACCCACCAGGCTCTGGAGATTATCATTGGCCACCCGGATGCCCACATTTTCCAGCGCTTGAAAATATAAACTATATTTGTGATTATTGATATAACTGATCCCCAGCAAAGAAACCTCCTCAATGCCAAGCTGCTTCAAGGTCATGGCCAGGCATTCCGGCATGGAAATATACTGCGGGACGCTTCCCCCCCTACCCTCATTCCCGCCCGCGCCGGAAGACATTTCCTTCAAAAGCAGCGCACGAATCTCTTGCGTAAAAAACTGACTGGTATTGCAGGCAATGGCGATAAAATCCACATCCCGCAATTGCCTCACCCCTTGCGCAATCGTATTCCAAACTTGCCCCTCCCTGGCGTTAAGCTCCATGGTCAGCCCCATCTCGGGAATAGATAAAATCTCCGTGCGCGGATAGGAAATATCCCCGTTAAACGTGCGCTCCACCCTAAGCTCCCGACGCACGGCATGGTTAATCATTCCCCAGAGCAGGGAACCCGACTCGGGATTATTGCCGGTGATAATCCCGATGGATTTACGCCTTCTCAGCCCCTGCGTCATGGCATAGGCCTCGGAATCGGGATCGGTAAAATCGGCCTGAATGGATGTGGCAAAAACCCTGGGGAGCACAGCGGGATCGAATTCGCACGACCAAGTCAGATCGCCCGCATTGGTCATAATCGTGCCGGGCGGTCCGGCAGGCTGGAGCAAATCCCCATCCAGCATGTGAATCAACCGGCGCGCGTCGTTGCCGGCCTGCCGGTGGCGGCTTTCCAGCAAAAAGGGATTGACCGTGCCGGGGCCTATCCCCAGATGGGAAATGACTTCCAACCGGTTCAGATCGAGAACCAAATCCCCCGGCTTGCGTAGATGAAGCGCACCGAGTTTACTGGGCGCTATCCGCCGGTCCGCCCGCATATGCAAGGCCACCAGCACCGCTTTCCCCTCCAGCCACCCTTCATAAACCAGGCTTTTCAATTCATCGCACAGCGGAATGCCCACCGACCCCAACCGCTGCCGATGGCGGGCGGCATCCCAGCAGGATTTCACCTCCGGGTTTCGTCCCAGTTGAAACCAGATTTTGCCGGCATTCGCGCCGGACGGCGCATAGTCCCGTTCCAGAAACTCAACGACTTCCTGCACTGACGGGGGGAGAGATTGCGTGTCCGGTTTCATCCTGAATGAAGGCGCCAAGTCATGAGGGGATAGCAGTCCCAACAATCAGGCCGCATTCCCCCCCTGTCCCATCGGTTGCCTGTCGGCAAGCATACTGGTAATCGCGGTATTGCAATGCACAATCAATGTGGTGCGCATGGGGTCCACCAGCGGGTCTATAGTAACCAGAAGGAGAAACCCAATCTCCGAGGGCAGCCCGAATTGGTCAAGAATGCCAATGATGGGTTGAATGGCGATAATCGACGTGGCGCCTATAGTCGTAAAGCTGGCCAATAAACAATACGCGGAGATGCTGATGGCCGTCCACAACGTAAAATCAGGCTGATAGACATAGGTGAAAAAAGCTGCCGCCATGATAAAGTAAAAGGCATTGCCAAACCGCAGCAGAGGCAGGAAAAGTGACAGATAGAGACTGGTGGTGCGCTCTTCAAACCCCATCCGGTCTTTCAGCGTATCGATGGCTACCGGCAGGGTGGCAAAGCTGTTCATCGTGGTAAACGATGTCAGCACCGGCTTGAGCAGATAATTTGGGTCAAAGATGGCCGTGGACATGGAAACCGACTTGTTGGAACGCATCCAAATCAGCGCGGAACAGCCAATGACAAGCAGAATTCCAATGATGTAGAAGGAGGTCAGAAAAAGCCCCATGGCTAGAAGCGACTCTTTAAGCCCCCCCTTCTGCTGCGCCACCAGTCCCGCGATAAGAAAAAACAGACCTACAGGAAGGTAGGTGAGGAGAATCCGCACCAGTTTATAGAAAGCCTCGTAAAAAATATCCAAAATCCGGATGGCTTCCGCCGCTTTTTTCTCATCGGGAACGAGGCCTATGCCAATGCCTAAGAGCACGGCAAAGATGGCCAATTGCATCGCGTAAAAGTTGGTTAATGCCTCAAAAACATTCTCGGGCACAAAACCTTTCACGACTTCCTGCCAGATATTACTTTTCTTACAGTCTGGAGTATTAGCTTGTTCTGACCCACCACAGGAATCTTCCAGCTCAACAACTGCCTCAACGGCGGAAGATTTATCGGATACCATGCGTCCCATACCGTCACGGTCCACCGGAATGTAATGACCGGCGGCTTTAAGTCCCATCACACCCAAGCTGCCGATAATGATGGTTAGCAGCATAGCTATGAAAACAACTCGACCAATCCGCTTGGCTTGTTGACCCAGTGTCTCCTTGTTCTTCAGAATCAGATCGCCAATGCGGGTGGAGATAGCTGTGACGATAATAGGGATGACGCACATCTGTAACAGACGCAAATAAATATCGCCGATGAATTTAGTATCTTCGGCAGTCGGGGCAAAATATATGCCGTAGACTCCGCCGATGCCGACTGCCAAAAAAATAGCCCATGGACCTTTCAGTTTTTTAAAGAGCCTACTTAACAAAGAAGGCTGGGCGTGGTTTGCAGATGCTGAATGGGTCATGCTGTTTATCTCCTTTTGCAGCCGCGAACGGCCAAGCAAATACTAGGGTTGAAGCGTATCCTCTGATCGGAACGTATCAAACGTTCATTCCCGTGCAGTAACACATATTTCCTGGGCAGCGCGCTCCAGCTTCTCTGCATCCACGAATTTCCGGAGTGTATCAAGACACTCAGTCTTTTTCGCATCTTCTGAGTTTTTGCTCGACTTAGGCGGTGGCAAGTATTTTTTTTCATATGCCAAAACCGCATCCGTATCAAAAACATGTACTTTATCCTCTTGGCATAACGCATCCGTAGCAGTAGCCAGATATTTGCTATTAACGAATTTTTTCAGCGCCGCGCCGCACTTTTTAAGCTTTTGGGAAGACGCTCTTTGGATGATGAGATTCTTGGCTAAATACCGATCCAGAAAATTATCCAGCCAATATTTCAAATGAGGGTTTTCCACTGACACAACCATCGCAATTTGATCCTCCTGCCCCTTTATGGCGACGGCGGCCATGTCGACAATTTGGCTGTAATCATCACTAAGAACTTTTTTAATCTCAAACTCATCCCGATATGCAGCGGCCACATCGCCCTTTCGAACCGCTTTGACCAGTGCTGGCCAGTCAGCGTATGTTCTGATGGATTCGGGTGGAAGCTGAAGGAGGTCCTTGGCAAACTGGTGATAAGAAGAATTCTCAATGACCCCCAGCGTAAGCTTTTTTGAGTAGTCGCCAGCTTCACCCGACGGTTTTTTCCCGCGCAAATAGGAAATGATCTCCGTTAACTGCCCATCCCCCATCCCTTTAATACTTTTGCGGTTGACCAATAAGCCATGGCGAAAAACGGCATAGGGCTTGGAATAGAGAACCTTCAGGGTGCGACTGGAAGTAACGCTGATTTTGGAGATGGCGACATCCACCTTGCCATTTATAACATTGCCAACCACATTGTCAAAATTTTTAGCGTCTCGCTGAAACTCGACACAAACCTCCAGTTCCCGTCCGATCTGCAGCGCAAGATCAATATCGATGCCTGCCAATTCATTGGGGTCAGCATTGGGGGCAGCTTTGGGATCAAAGGGGTTTTTTGCATAAAAGAAAGGCACCGAGTCCCCTTCTTTGAGTCCCACGGTCAGCACCTTTTTTTCGAGAATTCCGCGAAGGCCAGGAGGGTAACTTTTCAGGGCTTCATCCCTTTTTTTCAGGGCTTCGGCACTAGGCTTATCAACATCATTGGGGCATTCTTTGAACCATTTCGTGGGTTCGGCTGAAGGGACTGCTGCTGCCCATATTTTGCGGTCGGCGCCCTCTACCGCTAAACCAGCCACAGAGTGCATAGCAGTGGCGATCAGCAGCAAACAGGACAAGCTGTTTCTGATTCGCTTTGCAAATACGCCTGTTATGGGGCTTTGGATTATTTCGGTTGTCATCGCGATTTACCTATTTTGTTTCGATGGACTTTGTTTCGGTGGTCGTTGTTTCTGCGGATGTTGTTTCAAGTATCTTTGTTAAGTTAACGCACGCCCAGAGATGCTCTAGAGAGAAGGGGCCATTAAAGTCTATTTCCTCAAGAGATGGCTCTTCTTCCTCCAGAGATAGCTCTTCTTCCTCAAGAGATAGCTCTTCGCGGTGCGGTAGTTTGTTTTCTTGGGTTGTTTGTTTTTGAGAAGCCATATTCTCAATCAAATTTGATAAGGGCACCTCTTTTTCATATACAAACATCATTTCGCCAAGCATCCTTTCCCCAGGATTAGTCCCCGGTCGTTTCATTAACCGTTCGGCAAGTTTTTTTTCCCACTGTTTGCCTGTGGATTCATCAGGTTTGATTTGATAATCTCCCAAATAGGAAAGAAAATCTGACCAACTATGGAATATTTTAAGTACGGATTCCTGATCCTTACCGCCAAAATCGGTAAAAATATCTGGCAATTTTTGATCGTTATTGACCCTTCCGCCATCGAATATTAGGCGGTGAATGAAGTCAGTGTCTTTTTTAAATATCTTAAAACATGGCGCAAATTCAGGCACAGTAACCAAGGACTTAGCAACAATCGCCTGGGTAAATTTTATCCTGTCATCACCTGCAATGCCGCAATTTGTCAAGTCGTTTCCTACCGCTTTTATGAGTTCTTTTAAATCATATTTATAGTTCTTCTCTTTATCATTCCGTATTCTTTCGCTGAGCTTATTCTTTATTTTATCGGGGGGCACTCCCAAAACAAAGCAAGGATCGCCAATGCATCTTTCACTAAGCCTTAGCTTAACCTCGATATCTTGGGATATTTTTTTTAGTTCTTCCATACCAAGAATTGCTGCTTTGACTCTGATTTTTTGAATATTTATCCCGCCCGCCTTTACTTTTGTATCCTCGGTAATCAATTCTGTTGAAAAAACTGCATTATTCTTATATCTGGTCAGATAAACAGCTTTCTCATCAAGTATCATATAATCACATCCAGGCAAATGATAGCTAAGAGTCTTATCAAGTGTATCAGATGTTAGCTTCAGTTCCTTTTTGAGGTGACCATGTTTTTCAAACAAAATGCTAAGTTTTGTTTCTTCAAACTTCTTGAAATTTTCCTCAAATATTGCAGAAACATTTACCCCTATCATTTTCTGGACAGTCATCAAATCCAATAAAGACTTTGAAAGGTCGGGATCAATAATCTCATCCAGGCTGTAGGAAAAGACTCGGGTCATCGCTACTCCACGACGATTGATGGCCTTTCCTTGAGCAAACAGCAACAGCGGTGAGAGTCGTCTGCCATAGGAGCCTTCCGTTGGCGCCACATTTGTGGTACGCATGGATTTTTCAATCCTTCCCATGATATGCCTGCGCCAGAAATCCATAACCAAGTCCCTGTAAACGGGTAAAACCCCAGTTTTCAGCCCCTTCAGATCGCGCAGCACATTCGTAAGGCGATTTTCAATGAAATGGTATTGCATACTTTTCACGGAAGTCGCCTTTTTGTCAAACAACTTATCATCGCTCATTTGCAGGTCGCGCAAAATATCAATAATATCAATAACATGCGCACCGCAATTGCCCAGTGACTTTGATCTTAATAAATAAGTATTTCCCGTGAGAGTTGCTATAGTTTCATTAAGGTATTTAAAAAATTTATCGCCGCTAAAATCCGAATCGCATATCCCTATTCCATTGACAAATTTATTGTAATCCTGAGAGATTCTAGATATAACATACTCATCATATTCAAAGGCCGAAAACCCCTGTTCTTTTATGCGTAGTGGAATCTTTTCATCACACATTCCGTCTAATTTTATGATATATGTGTTTTTTTTATTTTCTTTGCTTAAGACTGCGAGTATTCCCGCCTCGTAATTTTGAGTCCCTGCATCTTCCGGTATATTTGGAGACATAAGAATGAGGATAAGATGGCTTCTCCTAATATCTGCAATGAGTGGCGTACTCCAATCAACGCGTCCGTCTTCTGTGGCATGCAGAAAAACATCAGAAAATTTCATCATTTTATCGATGAATTGCTTAAAAATCAGGGCAAAGACTTTGTCAGCAGGTCCATAATAGAGAAGCAAGACGTTAAACTTATCACTCTGTTTGCCATCCTTTGCTGCATCTGTTCCGGTTGGAGCCATGGGGTACTCCTTCAAATTTGCTCAGTTGGATATGTAGACGCCAACCCTTCACCCACTTCATTTAGGAGTGGTTTTTATGATTGACATCGAAACATAGATATTAGCATCCATCTTGACCTTATCGCAAGCATATAATGTCAAGTATCCATATCTGCGGCGCTCCAACCCATGCCGATTTTTAACGCCGAATTCTCAAGCAAACCCGGATTTTGTCTTTCCCTCACGCGAAAAGCAAGAAATTTTGAGCGTTTCCACGCAAGGCAAAGGAGCCCGTAGGATGTGCCGAGGAACGAGGCGCATCGGTCGCGTGTCATCGCCGGGATGCGCGAACGATGCGCCTCCTGGCGTCGGCACATCCTACGGCTCTGGGTTGGTCCCGCGCCCCCAGCCTGCCGGGCTGCGAAACTCAGCGATAAAGCTCCGGTCGCCACAGCCTATGTCCAGCCGCATCGCCCACCAGGATCAACGCCCGGAGGTTGTCCATGGCGTGGGCGAATGCGAACAGCAGCGCCGGGGCGTCGTTGCCGAATCGAATGCGACCGGCATCGGAGGCAACCAAACAGCCGATGCCTTCCATCGCTTCTTGCAGTTTGCCGGCCACATTCCCGGCTTGCTCGATGGCGCCGGCGAACCACGCCAGGGATTCGCGGTCCAGGCCGGGCGCCGCCCGTTCCCAGAGTTCGGAGATCAGGTTGAAGGTGTCGGGTTCGCCTGTGGGTACAGCAATGGCCTTGGCGTCGGCAGGCGTTGCCAAGGCCAAGGCATCGCGCAAATGCGCCCGTGCGGTGGTGACGCTCTGCAATGCCGCGCTGACGGGCAGGTCGGTTTCGGGGCAACGCGTAAGGGTGGTGATGGTGTCGTTCAGTTCTTGAATCGCCGCATGGATTGCGGTAGCGCTGGGAGGGGTCATGATGGCAAAACTCCAATTCAAACGGTTTGAGTTTCGCGCCATCCGCTGTCAAACGGGTGGGCGCGACCTTACGGGTTGACAGACCGGGAATTGGAACCGGCGCAGCCGAAGCTGCCCCGCAAGGCGCGCCCATAAAAAGGGCTGCCCTGATTGAAGGCGTAAAAAAACCGCTGGGTGGCGGTTATCCGCCAATTCTCCGGGCTGTCAAACCCGCCTGCCGTGTTTGCGACATTGGGCGCATCATGCGCCTGGTTGGCGGTGGCGTCAATGGGCGCAGAATGTAGTCAGCGCAAGTAAGGGGGGGTGCAGCTCACGCTTATCCACTTTTCTGAGAACAAATTTACCCTTCTTTTACCTGGGTGATCTTGTCGAATACCAGGTGAAAAGTGGCTTGTTGCGGAAGTGGAAAAACGCCGTGTTCGTGAAGGCGGATTAACGGGAAATAGTTCTCATCAAGCACATAGGCCTCGATAATCCTAGAAACCTCCGTTGAACGGGCTGGAGTGTACGGTTTTCCGGGTGCAGGGCAAGGCGCAACGACGCGGAATGGTCATTCCATTCCAAGGAGTTGCAACGCCGCCATGCGCCCGGAAAACCGTGCAATCCAGCCCGTAGCGCTGCTCACCAAACGGGTGAACCCAAAATATATGACAAAGTTGTTTAGAGCCACTATGTTACGCATCT
>JBAYVP010000097.1:0-15484 GCA_041674485.1 Sulfuricellaceae bacterium | reverse complement strand
TTTTCCGGGTGCAGGGCAAGGCGCAACGACGCGCAATGGTCGTTCCATTGCAAGGAGTTGCAACGCCGCCATGCGCCCGGAAAACCGTGCAATCCAGCCCGTAGCGTTCTCACCAAACGGGTGGGCGCGAAATATGACAAAGTCGTTTAGTGCCGCCATGTTACGCATTTTGGCAAGCGCTCGACGGAGGTTTCTAGGTTGAACAATCTATCGAGTCTGTCCCCAACGTAATAAAAGACCTCCCCCGTGCTGTGCGCCTCCATGCAACCAAGCTAACCGCTGCCCGAGATTGATCTCCTTGCTCTGGTTACCGTATATCACTTTGTTACATATGAATTTTATTAATTTTTCGTTCAGGCGTTACCTAGTTGTTACCTAGTTGTTACTTGCATAAAAATCTACACTGCATCACTATTTGATAAATCAATGTGGCTGCTGGGAGATTTCTATTGAGTCTAGCCCCCCAACAATCAAGGCATTGATTATAAACGAATTTAACAACATCTTGGCATTTAAGACCAAGCGTTATTTTTAATGCATGAAAATCAATAGCATAGGCGCATTAGATACAAATTAGCGGTAGCCGTATTTAACCCGGATATTGCATAAATTCGCGTGATGATCGCGTAGGATTTTGATTGATATGATGGAAGTTTTGAGAAAGAGCATCGTAGTTATTCATACGATCGACTGTCGCGCCATTGCACCGGCTTTAGCCGGTTTACAATGGCGGTGACGCCCTTCACGGGTGAACAAAGTTTTTCATATCAATCAAAAGACCAGCGAGGGCGCGCATCAATTTATGCAATATCCGGGTTAAGTCTAGGCTATTTATTCGAACGGGATTACAAATCCCGTCCGGCTCAGTGAAGCAAAAACCATTTCCCTGGCTCGCACAGGCATTTAGAATGCGGGGGCGGATTCCGAAAAGCCTTATAGAGTAGGAAAAATCTAAAATAATATAGGTGAAATGAAATGAGTAATGTTACAACTCTTGCACTCAATCCCAGCTGGCCATCCTCTTCAAGCGGCAAAACTGTGGTGCTTTACATCCAAGCTTATGCGACCTCTAGTTTTGTACAAAACGTCTCTATAACGGGGCCAGGCCTTACGGTGCCCCTTGTAGCAAGTTCGGATACCAGCAAACCATTTGGCACCCAGTTTCTCAATAAAGAGATTCATCTACCCTATAAGCAATACCCAAATTGGTTATATCAGGTAACCATAACTTACAATAACCCATCACCAAAGCCATCTGATGTTATTGGAAATGATGACACCTCGGTTGGCCCGGCAATGTTTACTGCAATTGCCGTCTCTAACGATGGCGGCAGTGATAAGGACTATAACGACTGTATTGTTCAAATTAGTGCCTTCAACAATAGCACTGACTAAAGCAAAGCAGGCGGTCAGGTCTTTAGCGCATGAGCAAGCTATACTTTGCGCGGCCATAATTTGCGCATTTATCTATCGTTTCGCGGGCGCGGCTTTCGCGTTGCAAATTGCTTGTGTGGAATAGCCACACGGCGCAATTTGCGCAGCAATCGCATCCCGCGAGACGCGGCTAAATCCGCAAATTATGGCCGCGCAAAGTATATATAGTTCCATCGGGCATGCTGTCTATGCCCGACATTCAACTGCATCAAAATATCGGGTAGGGTAGACACGTCTTTTGTGCCCACGCGGAAATTATCGCGTTGAGCCGCGTGGGCACGATAAAGCTATACTTTCGCGACCACAACTTGCGCTCGCGAGACGATGGATAAATTCGCAAATTGTGGCCGCGCAAAGCACAAGCCCATCCTCGACTTCTAAAGCCCCCTCTCAATGACCTTACAAATATATGTTTTTCGCTTGGCTTTAACTCGCAAAAAATATTTTCTTTAACATCATCCTGTTGCAATGAACTTTATCAAAAACCTACGCTTGTAAGCTCGTCAATGACGCCCCTTATTCCGGCTTCCTCAAAAGCACCGGATAACGGTTTCCCCCGGCGCCCCGGAAAAACTAGTTTTCAAGCTGTCCGGTGCTTGGATTGAGAAAAAGCCGCCTATCCGCGCCCTCTCTGGAAAAGTCGAACAGGCCGGCGAGACTCCCGGCTTTCTCATCGAAAGAGCCTCCCCCGATTTTTTCCAGCCCCCAGTTTTCCTCTATGAACCTGATGATCGAAGTCTGGTCGGCAAGGCTGTGGTCAACAAAATTTTGCTTGGCGTAGGGCGAAATTACGAGGAACGGCAATCTCGGACCATAGCCGCAACGCCCATGTTGATCGCCCTTTTTAGCTTTACCGCAATGTCCAACCCCGGTAAGCGCATCGATATCCTTATCGCTCGAAGCGTTCACGATAGGCGGCATCACATGGTCGTACCAACCGTCCGAATCGTCGTAAGCAATAAAAATCGCCATGCTCTTCCATTCCGGCAGGCGTTGCAAACGGTTGATGGTTTCCACCAGATAGGTTTGTTCCGCCAGAGGATTGGAATAGCCTGCATGTCCATCACGATAGGATGGCGCTTTGAGAAAGCTTACGGAAGGAAGATTTCCGGAGTCGGCGGCATCCCAGAAATCGACAAGATCATACTGATGATTAGCCTGATCCTGATGCCCGATCATTTCTTTTGAAGACGGCGGCAAATGATGGGGATTGGCTGTCGAGGCATAGTATTGGAACGGTTCATGATGTTGCAAATAATCCGGCACAGGACGCCCGTCGCTGCCCATGTGCTGCTGGCCGCAAACCGCTTTCCCGTTGTTCATGGTTGTTGGCTTGAATCCTCCCGCGAACCATCCCCAGCTAACGCCGCCCTGATTCATCAGGTTGCCGACGTTCTTTCCTGAGAACCGGATCGGCGGTGTTGCCGGATTTGAACAGTCATCGAATTCCGGATCGCTGTTGGAAATGAAAACGCCGTTTTTGAGAATAATCCTTTTCCCTTTGGAAGCGATCACCGTTTTTTTTCCATTTGACGAAGCCCCAGCCGTCTGACCGGAAATCAGGTTGATTGCACCTATGCTGGATGGCCCGAAAGTCGTGCCGAAAAAATTATCGCTCATGGCAAAGTTCTGCGCATAATTCCAAAGCGCCGTGACCGTATTGCCGTCGAAATAGCCCATGACTTGCCCAGGCTGTTTGCTGTTGCCGGCATGTTCCACAAAGCCATCCAGGAGACCTCTGTTGTAAGCGCGCTGTTCATTCAGAGTTTCATGAATATGGTCAAAAGTAGCCGCCTGTTGGCGTGAAAGGCGAAAAGGCTTCACCGAATTCCGGTTGTTGTGCAACAGGGTTTCGTTGAGGCCATTAACAGTCGGGGTTCCTGATACGGCATTAAAAGCAGGCTCCCCCGGAGGATTGGCCGCTTTGGGGTAGGTGGCGAAATAATGGTCGAATGAATTATTTTCCTGAAAAAGAACAACAAGATGTTTGATCGGCGTCGCCGATTCTTTCCCGTATGCGGGGATGAGCACCGAAATCGACAATAGAAAAACCAGAAAACGCATAACTTCCCCCTTAAAATTGATTTGATGGCAACTTTCGGATAAGCACGGTAGGTTGGTTACGTGCTTTTAAACCTAGAAACCTCCGTTGAACGGGCTGGAGTGTGCGGTTTTCCGGGTGCATGGCAAGGCGCAACGACGCGCAATGGTCCATTCCATTGCCTTCTTTTGTAGTTGCAACGCCGCCATGCGCCCGGAAAACCGTGCAATCCAGCCCGTAGCGTTCTCACCAAACGGGTGAACGCAAAATATATGACAAAGTTGTTTAGAACTACCATGTTACGCATCTTAGCAAGCGGTCAACGGAGGTTTCTAGGTTAAAACCTTGACGCGGCTATTCGCAATACGCCGTGGCGGCGAGCTTGCTCAGGTATTCATAGCGATTCATAACGCCGCCCTGATATAGGTAGACGCTGGCGGGCGCCAGCGTCGCCAGAACATCGGCACCGATGCATAGCGCGCCACCCTGGTAGCAACGAGCGTAAAACGGCGGGTAGGCAAAGGTGGCAGTCGGCGCGCTGAGCAATTGAGGATAACTGCGCTCTGCCCAGTCCAGCACACAGTCGATGGGATTGGCGACACCGACGCCGGCGAGCGCCCGGGTTAGCGAAGACGCGCCAACGATTGGAACGACGAAATTGGCGACCCGGCTCCCAGGCGTGCTTGGCACGAAACCGATCAGAGTCGAGCAGCTCTGGCCGGCTTGCAGGGTCTTGCCACTGCAACCGTCGGAACCGGCATCAATGACGAAATCCATCGCCGCTGGGGTGGGACAGCCCAGCGCCGCACAAGTGGCGATCTGCCCGTCGATGCTCGCCTGTCCCAGCGTGACCGAGGTCGCGCCGGAATTCGTAAGTGAGAAATACTGCGCGGCGTAGTTCGCCCTCAAGGGGATGCGACCAAAGTTGTGGTCGGCGGGAGGATCGGAAATCGTCACCTGGGCGTGGGCAGATGCGGCGCAGAGCAGCGCGCACGTTGCGAAAATTTTGTTGTTCATGCCATCTCTCCTAAAACTGAAAAATTTCCCCGTTTTTCGTTCTGCGGGTGCTGGTTCAGTTTGTTTTTTTATGTAACACCATGAAATGGTTTATTATATTCAATTTTATTGAAAAGCTCAAAGCTTTTTTCCACAACGAAGAGTAAACAATCAAAATTGCCAAAAATACTGACAAAACCGATTGCAACGCGGAAGCCGCGAGGCGATGGATAAATCGGTAAATTGTGGCGAGGCAAGGTATATTCAGTGGTGCAAACTACGCAGCCAGCAATTCTGTTTTGATCGGCTTGATGCCTGCCGGCTTCTCAGGTTGTTGCTCGACTTCCCACGGGGCGACAGCCTGCTGCATGTGCAGCCAGCTTTCCGGTGTCGTGTTGAGAAACTTGGCAACTCGTGCCGCCATCTCGGGGGTTATGACGCGCTTTTCGTGCAGTAGATCGGAAACAGTCAGGCGGATACGCCAAGCCTGCGGGCAAACTCGGTCTGAGTCATTTCCAATGCGGGCAGCACGTCATGATTGCGCCGGGATGCGTCGGGCGGCGTTTCGGGTCACGCAGCGTTTTCATCAGTGATAGTCCTCCAAATTAACATCTATACTCCCATTCGCTCCGCACCTGCTTTTGATAGTCCAGCCCATCCACCGGCCAGTCGAGAGTGTTGCTATATTTCATGGGGTCTATGGTCTTGCCGGGTAAAAATTCCGAAACCGTCTGTGGCAATAGCACCATGAGTCGAACATGCTTCCCGTAAACATCGCGGTATTTTTCAGGTAGCTGAAGATTACCTTTGGAATCAATGGTCGCTTCAAATTCTATGGCTTGCACGATGGTTCCCATGATTAAACGCTAGGAACCGCATCAATCGCGAACGATGCGCCTCTTATTAGCATGTTGCACCGCCATCTACCACAATCACCGCCCCTGTGGAGTATGAATTGGCAAACAGATACAAGTAAGCGTCAGCAATTTCACTTGCAATACCAAGTCGGTTAAGCGGAAAAGTTGGCGATAGTGTTTTGACATGCTGGGAACGACCGGAAGTCGGTGGTTCGGTATCCACGAAGCCCGGACAAACCGTGTTTACCCGAATGGGCGCAAGCTCCATTGCGATAACTTTGGCAAGTGCTTCCGTTGCCGCATTCATGGCGCTGACAGCCGAGTAACCAATATAGGCACGGCTGGAGGCGATGCCGGATGTAAAGGTGATAGAGCCGTTTTGCCGGATATATTCAGCACCATGCTTTGCCAGCCGATATTGTCCCCAGAACTTGGCGTTAAAGGCAGCAATAACCGCGCCAACTTCGTTTTCGAGAAACCGCCCGGATGGTAATTGCGGCTTGATGGTTATCGCCAAATGGTCAAATTGGCCGACGCGCCGAAAAAAAGCAGCTACGGATTCATCATCTGATGCATCAACCATTTCAGTTTGGACGCGCTCACCGAGTTGCTTTGCTGCGGCATTGAGCCTTTCATTGGAGCGGGAAGCAATAACAACCTGTGAACCCGCATTAACGGCCTTTTGCGCCACGGCATAACCAATGCCGGAACCACCGCCTACGACGACGATTTTCTTGTTTTCAAACATGGTGCTTTTCGGTTGCATACGTTCGGCAGTAAACAGCGGGCAATTGATGCGGTGGTGAATATAACAGAACCGTTCATGACAAAGCCACTCCCGTTAATTTGGCGATACGATGAATCGGCTTTTCCGGCTCGCTTTGCGCATGAAGCACCAAATCCACCGACAGCCCAAGCTGTTTTTCCAGTTCCGCCAACAATTGCGTTTGCCGCCAGATTCCCGGCTGCTCCGGGGTTTCGATGAACAAATCCACATCACCGCCTTTGGCCGCATCATCGACCCTGGAACCGAAAAGCAAAACCGTGGCGCCCTCTCCCAGAAATCGGTGCGAGGTTTCGAGTATGGTTTGGCGTTGGTGTGGGTCTAGGCGCATTTTGGTGCAAACTACGCAGCCAGCAATTCTGTTTTGATCGGCTTGATGCCTGCCAGCTTCTCAGGTTGTTGCTCGACTTCCCACAGGTCGACAGCCTGCTGCATGTGCAGCCAGCTTTCCGGTGTCGTGTTGAGAAACTTGGCAACTCGTGCCGCCATCTCGGGGGTCATGACGCGCTTTTCGTGCAGTAGATCGGAAACAGTTAGGCGGGATACGCCAAGCCTGCGGGCAAACTCGGTCTGAGTCATTTCCAATGCGGGCAGCACGTCATCACGCAGGATTGCGCCGGGATGCGTCGGGCGGCGTTTCGGGTCACGCAGCGTTTTCATCAGTGATAGTCCTCCAAATTAACATCTATGGCGTCTTTGCCGTCGAATCGAAAAGTGATGCGCCAGTTACCGGTCACTGTAACGGCATAGACGCCCTTGCGGTCACCCGATAGCGGGTGAAACTTATATCCGGGAATATTCATGTCTTCCGGCCTCTTGATGGCATCAAGCCGGTCAAGCATCCGCTCAGTCCGCACCTCAGTTTTGGCGATGATGCCCCGGTGATCGCCTTTCTTAAAAAACCGCTCAAGTCCCTTATGTATAAATGCGCGAATCATGGCAACATGCAATGGAAACGAGACATTGTAATCAGCCTGATTACAAAATCAAGTGGGTTTTGTGAGGCGCCATATGGCGGGTGCCATAAGATCAACTATGGAAAAGTGTGCCCACCCTGCCCAGCTTGCGCTCGGTGAATACGGCTGATCCATTCATAACAAGGCCACTCCCGTTAATTTGGCGATACGATGAATCGGCTTTTCCGGTTCGCCTTGCGCATGAAGCACCAAATCCACCGAAAGCCCAAGCTGTTTTTCCAACTCCGCCAACAATTGAGCCTGCCGCCAGATTCCGGGTGGTTGCGGGGTTTCGATGTACAAATCCACATCGCCGCCTTTGGCCGCATCATCGACTCTGGAACCAAAGAGTAATACCGTTGCATCCTCACCCAGGAATCGGTGCGAGGTTTCGAGTATGGTTTGGCGTTGGTGTGGGTCTAGGCGCATGGTTTGTGAATTTTTAGCCTTCGATCACCGCTATCTCATTTGCGCTTGCCCGTCCACGATGCCACAAAATTCCCGAGTGAAATTTTCGCTCGCGGGGAAAATGTTCAAGTTAATCGCGCAGCTTTCGAGGAATCGTCGCGATGCCCGGTAAAGCAGGGGTTGAAGATCGTGCAGGGTATTGAAATGGTTCGCAATCTCGGCGTATTCGGTGTCGTAATCATGTGCCGCGAGATTGCGTGCGGTGCGGCAAAGTTGCCATGCTGAAATCGAATCGATAACACCGGTCTTTTCGTAGAAGGCGAGCACCTTGAGAAAGCTGTCCGTCGGTTCGCTCAAAAGTATGGCAGCGTGACGCATTGCCGCGCCCAACGTATCCTGCAACTTGGCAAAACGTTCGTTGATGGCGGACAGGGACTCAAACAGTTGTTCATCCTTCTTTCTGGCGGACAGTTCGTCACCATCCAAAGGCCAGGAAATTTTGCCGTCTGAAGCATGTAGAAAGTAGACGCAACGCTGAATAGCTTCGAGTAGGCTGGAAAGGTATTGCCGTTCTGCGTCGAGAATGTTTTTTGCCATAATTACGCACTTCCAAGGGAAATGGCGCCTGCAAGGGCGATGCGCTGGAATGCACTGAGCGGCGCTCCCCGTTTGATGGCGACAATGTCTACCGGCATCGCAAGAGAGGATTCCAGCGTGAGCTTAATATGGGCGCGTTGCATAATGGAGGGCAAATCGTCGCTTTCGACCAGTAGATCGAGGTCGCCGCCGCGCGCATTGTCGTCGCGCCTGGAGCCGAACAGCCAGACCCGTGCGCCCGGTCCGATGACGTGGGCTACGGTTTGGCATATGGTGGCTTGCTGTGGTTGGGTCAGGCGCATCGAAGCTCTATCTCTAGCCTAGCAATCACCGAACCTGCTTTTGATAGTCCAACCCATCCACCGGCCAGTCGAGAGTGTTGCTATATTTCATGGGGTCTATGGTCTTGCCGGGTAAAGCTTCCGAAGCCATTTGAGGCGCCAGAACCATGAGTCGAACATGCTTCCCGTAAACATCGCGGTATTTTTCAGGCAGGTGAAGATTGCCCTTGGAATCAATTGTCGCTTCAAATTCTATGGCTTGCACGATGCTCTCCTGGTTAACAGCACAAGGGTGGGCACGGCCTTATCGTGCCCACCCTACCCGGCTGCAAATCCGCCTGGACGGTCCATATTTCACCGATTTTTTGGTCAATAGAATGGCTATTGACCAAAAAATCGGTGAAATCGGTCCTCGCCCAGCCGAATTTTCGCTTCGATTCTTCAAGTCCGACAGGCTCCTAGCCGGCTTTTAATGGTAGCTAGGCCTGTTTTTTTCTTAGCACTAAGCGCATGTCTGAAAAAGAAATTTCCTCATAGTCTTTGAATATCGCAATGATGAGTGTGATGCCCAACGAGGCAGCAATAATAATTGCGGCAATTTCGAACCCGGTTAGAGCGGCTATTGGCACAGCGGCAAGCGCAGAAATACCCCCCGTAAACGGGGCCGCAGCAAGTGCGGCAGTGAGAATCCCAATTGTTGTAACGCCCGCATAAGCAATGGATTTTGATTTTTTCAAATCGTTTGCAAGGCTACCGCTTACTATGATTTCTTCATAGCCATTATTTTTTGCTGATTCAAGCTCGTTTTTGGTTGTAACAGTAATTGAAGACATATCGGTACTTCCTATAATTTTGGAGATGAATTGAGGAAATCGACGCGGCTCAACGTTGAATATGCATCATCGCCAGTGTACCAAAAAAAACAGGCCGGCAATGCCGGCCTGTTTTTCTTAACAACCTCTACCGCATCACAGCAGCGGCACGATCATCAGCGCAACAATGTTGATGATCTTGATCAGCGGGTTCACGGCGGGGCCGGCGGTGTCTTTGTAGGGGTCGCCTACGGTGTCGCCGGTTACGGCTGCCTTGTGGGCTTCGGAGCCTTTGCCGCCGAAATTGCCTTCTTCGATGTATTTCTTGGCGTTATCCCATGCACCGCCGCCGGTGGTCATGGAGATTGCGACGAAGATGCCGGTAACTATGGTGCCGACCAGCACGCCGCCCAGCGCTTGCGCGCCGAGGGTGAGGCCTACGATCACCGGGACGGCGACGGGCAGCAGCGATGGGATGATCATTTCCTTGATCGCGGCTTTGGTCAGCATGTCTACGCAGGTGCCGTATTCCGGCTTGCCGGTGCCTTCCATGATGCCGGGGATTTCCTTGAACTGGCGGCGCACTTCGACCACCACGGAACCGGCGGCGCGACCGACGGCTTCCATACCCATTGCAGCGAACAGGTAAGGCACCATGCCGCCGATGAAGAGGCCAATGATGACCATGTGGTTGGATAGGTCGAAGGTCAACGCAGCACCGCCGCCATGGCTGGAAAGCGCATGGGTGTAGTCGGCGAACAGCACCAGCGCGGCCAAGCCGGCGGAGCCGATGGCGTAGCCTTTGGTGACGGCCTTGGTGGTGTTGCCCACGGCGTCCAGCGGGTCGGTGATGTTGCGGATTTTGTCGTCCAGACCGGCCATTTCGGCGATGCCGCCGGCGTTGTCGGTGATCGGACCGTAGGCGTCGAGGGCGACGATGATGCCGGCCATGGAGAGCATGGAGGTCGCGGCGATGGCGATGCCGTACAGGCCGCCCAGCGCGTAGGCGCCATAAATCGCCAGACAGACGGCCAGCACCGGCGCTGCGGTGGCTTTCATCGATACGCCCAGGCCGGCGATCACGTTGGTGCCGTGGCCGGTGGTGGAGGCTTGTGCAATATGACGCACCGGGCTGAACTCGGTGGCGGTGTAATATTCGGTGATCCACACCATTGCCGCAGTCAGCGCGAGGCCGATCAGGGAGGTCAGGTAGAGGTTCATCGACGTCACCAGCTTGCCGTCTATCGTCACGCCATCGCCCAGTATCCAGGTGGTCACCGGGTAGAATGCGATCACCGCCAGCACGGCGGAGACGATCAGGCCGCGATACAGCGCGTTCATGATTTTGCCGCCTTCGCGCGTATTGACGAAGAAGGTGCCGATAATCGACGCGATGATCGAGACGCCGCCCAGCACCAGCGGATAAATCACCGCTTCGGGGGAGCCGGTGATCATCAGGCCGCCCAGCACCATGGTGGCGATGATGGTCACGGCGTAGGTTTCGAACAAGTCGGCGGCCATGCCGGCGCAGTCGCCGACGTTGTCGCCCACGTTGTCGGCGATAACCGCCGGGTTGCGCGGGTCGTCCTCGGGGATGCCGGCTTCGACCTTGCCCACCAAGTCGGCGCCCACGTCAGCGCCCTTGGTGAAGATGCCGCCGCCCAGACGGGCGAAGATGGAGATCAGCGAGCTGCCGAACGCAAGCCCCACCAGCGAGTGGGTTGCATCAGAGGCATTGGCGCCCATCACCAGAGTCAGGAAGGCATAGTAGCCGGCCACGCCCAGCAACCCCAGGCCGACCACCAGCAAGCCGGTGATTGCGCCGCCCTTGAAGGCGACGTTGAGGGCGGCGTTCAGCCCTTCGTTGGCGGCTTGCGCGGTGCGCACGTTGGCGCGCACCGATACGTTCATGCCGATGTAGCCGGTGAGTCCCGACAGAAGTGCGCCGAGCGCGAAACCGACGGCGGTTTGCCAGCCCAGCGCGACCAGGATGACGACCAGCAGAATGGCGCCGACGATGCCGATGGTGGTGTATTGCCGGTTGAGGTAGGCTTGTGCGCCCTCCTGCACCGCAGCGGATATTTCCCGCATCCGGTCGTTGCCGGTCGGCAACCCCAGAATCCATTTAATCGAAACCGCTCCATATAGGAGCGCCGCTATCGAGCAAACCAGCGCGAATATGAGACCTGTTGACATGAACTATTCCCTCCCCCAGTTAAAACCCTGCCGTTAACAAAAAATGATTCAAAATATTAAAGCAATCAAACAAAAAACAAATTCCGAATTCGGCGCATCCCCGCCATGCGCTTGCCGCTGGGCGGCAAACTTGTATGTCGCCTTAAATCTTGAATTCTTCCAACTTCTTGGGCACTGCGGTGTTTTTCAGCGTCACGTAGACGGGCAGGCCGTCCCGGTAGGGCGGATAGTCCTCGCCCTGAATCAGCGGCGCGAGGTAGCGTCGGCATTTCTCGGTGATGCCGAAGCCGTCTTCGGTGATGAAATCCGGTGGCATGAATTTTTCGACGTTGGCGACATCCTTGAGATCGGCGACGCCGATTTCGTAGCGGTAGGGTTCGTCGGCCAGCCGATCCACCGTCGGCATGACTGAATTGCGTCCCTTGATCGCCAATTCCACCGCTGCTTCGCCGAGCTGGTAAGCCTGTTGCACGTCGGTCTTGGAGGCGACATGGCGCGCCGCGCGTTGCAGGTAATCCGCCACCGCCCAGTGGAATTTGTAGCCCAGCGCGTCTTTAATCATGTTGGCCACGACCGGTGCGGCGCCGCCCAGTTGGGCATGGCCGAACGCATCGCGGGTGCCCTGTTCGGCCAGGAACTTGCCGTCGGGGTAATGGCAGCCTTCGGAAACCACGATGGTGCAGTAGCCGTGCTGCTTGACGTTTTCATCCACTTTGGCGAGGAATTTCTGCTGGTCGAATTCCACTTCGGGGAACAGAATCACCACCGGGATGCCATGGCCGGTCAGCAGGCCGCCCGCTGCGGCGATCCAGCCGGCATGTCGTCCCATTACTTCGATTACGAACACTTTGGTGGAGGTTTTGGCCATGGATTTCACGTCGAACGAGGCTTCCAGCGTGGAAACCGCGATGTACTTGGCCACGGAGCCGAAACCGGGGCAGCAGTCGGTGATCGGCAGGTCGTTGTCCACGGTCTTGGGAACGTGAATCGCCTGTATCGGATAGCCCATCGCTTCGGATAGCTGGGATACTTTGAAGCAGGTGTCGGCGGAGTCGCCGCCGCCATTGTAGAAGAAGTAGCCGATGTCGTGCGCTTTGAATACTTCGATCAGGCGCTCGTATTCGCGCTTGTTGGCTTCCAGGCTTTTGAGCTTGAAACGGCAGGAGCCGAACGCGCCGGAAGGGGTGTGGCGCAATGCGGCGATGTCCGCATCGGATTCCATGCTGGTGTCGATCAGGTCTTCGGTCAGCGCGCCTATGATGCCGTTGCGTCCGGCGTAGACTTTTCCGATGACATCCTGGTGCTTGCGCGCGGTTTCGATCACGCCGCAGGCGGAAGCATTGATGACGGCGGTCACGCCGCCGGATTGCGCGTAAAAAGCATTTTTCTTCGCCATTGCTCTAAAGCTCCTAAAATCACGATTAACTACAGTACAGCATTTTCAACATCAGACAGTTACAGCCTTTGTATCTACCTAGTAGACTTGCTCCCTTCTCCCGCAAGCGGGAGAAGGGCTGGGGATGAGGGCGTTTGCGTTCTAGCAATCGTTATCGATGTGTAACGTCCCTCACCCCATAACCCCTCTCCCGCCCGCGGGAGAGGGGCTTTTATGCTGTTCTTTACATTGACCTGAGTTGAAAACGCTGTAAAAGCAGTTTTTAGTTTTCCTGAACCTACAAATCCATTTTTCCGTTCTTGGTAAAGCGCTGTCGAGCCATAAACGAAAAATCTTGCCAACCAAGTTGGTTTTTGCTTTTACTCTTGTTTTTTCCGGCGCGCCATCTCATGGTCCGCCTGCAATTTCAGCAGCGTGACGACGCACTCGGCCAGATCGTCGTATTCCTCCCTGCCGGTGCCATACTGTTCGCGCACCGAGTAGAAAAACTGCGCGCGGAAGCGCCCATCCCCAATTTTGCTGATGACGAACGCCGCGCCTTCTTTCCAGTACAGCGCGGGGCACAGCGTCAGTTGAGGCAGCACCGGGTCGAGACGCAGCTCGATATCGGCCTGCTCGACTTCCACTTTCCTGCCGTAGCGCTCCAGCAGCGTGGTTTCCACGCACCACCGTTCGGCATCGGTAAAATCGGGGAGGGTGCGCCGCATGTTACTTGGCAATTATTTCAGTTCCGCGAAAATGGCGTCGCGGATTTCCTCGACCTTGCCGGCGCCAACGATTTTCACGCACTTGGGCGAGCCGGCCAGGCCGGTTTTTGACCAATCGGAATAGTATTTCACCAGCGGTTCGGTCTGCGCGTGGTAGACGTCGAGACGTTTTTTGACGGTTTCTTCCTGGTCGTCGTCGCGCTGGATCAGGTCTTCGCCGGTCACGTCGTCCTTGCCGGCCACTTTGGGCGGATTGAACACGACATGGTAGGTGCGACCGGAAGCCACATGCACACGGCGACCGGACATGCGCTTAACGATTTCCTCGTCGGCCACGTCGATTTCAACCACGTAATCGATAGGCACGCCGGCGGCCTTCATCGCGTCGGCTTGCGGAATGGTGCGCGGGAAGCCGTCGAACAGGAAGCCGTTGGCGCAGTCCGCTTCTTTGATGCGGTCCTTGACCAGACCGATGATGATGTCGTCGGAAACCAGTCCACCCGCATCCATGATTTTCTTGGCGGCCAGACCCATTTCGGTGCCGGCCTTCACGGCGGCGCGCAACATGTCGCCGGTGGAAATCTGTGGAATATTGAATTTTTCCTTAATGTAATTCGCTTGCGTGCCTTTACCGGCGCCGGGACCACCCAACAAAATCAAACGCATATCAACTCCCTCAATTAGCTGTTCATTCAAACGTCAACGAAAACCGCACACGACACCATGCGGTTTCCGAGCAAAATCCTTCGCAAGGATATTCAAAAAGCCCCAACGATGCGAATACAAATTTTATATCAGCCCATAAAACTTATTGCATCATAAATTTCCGCACCCGTTCCAAATCCTCCGGCGTATCCACTCCCGCCTGCGGCGCATCCCCGGTTTCCATCACGCTAATCTTGTAGCCGTGCCACAATGCGCGCAATTGTTCCAACGCCTCGAACTGCTCTATGGCCGCCGGTTCGAGCAGATGATACTCTTTAAGGAAGGCGGTGCGGTAGGCATATATGCCGATGTGCCGGTAAGCCGGCAGTCCATTGGGGAATACGGGGTGAGGGGTAGGGAGCGAGGGGTTCGTCCAAGCATCGCGCGCATAGGGGATGGTCGCGCGGCTGAAATACAGCGCGTAGCCGTGCCGGTCGGCGACCACCTTGACTACGTTGGGGTTGCACAGAGTTGCATGGTCGTGGATCGCATGGCAGGCGGTGGAAATCGCCGCCTGCGGATGGTCGGCCAGGTGTTGCGCCACGTCGCGTATCAGTTGCGGGGCGATTCCGGGTTCGTCGCCCTGCACATTGACGACAATTTCATCGTCGCGCCAGCCGCGTTGCGCCACTACCTCGGCGATGCGGTCAGTGCCGGTGGCATGTTCGGGCGAAGTCAGGCAGGCAAGGTAGCCGTATGCCGCCACCGCATCGGCTATCGCCTGGGTGTCGGTCGCCACCCACACTTCCGCCGCGCCGCTCTCAATCGCGCGCTCGACCACATGCACCACCATGGGCTTGCCGGCAATATCCAGCAGGGGTTTGCCGGGTAGGCGGGTGGAAGCATAGCGAGCGGGGATTACGACTTTGAAGTGAGGGGTGAGGGGTGAGGAGTGAGGCGTAAAACCGCCACTTTTGTTTAGCATATTTTTCTTCCGGTTATTTCATGTCTGTTCCTGATACCTGAGGAAGGTCGCTTCGTCCCTTGACGTGCCCCACCATCTTGAGCACGGCGTTATTGGCATTGGTCACGAACAATTTCGTTTGCGGGTGTGCCAGCGGCCATACGCGTAGCAACTCGTCGGCGAATGCCTGACCGATACTTTCGACGCCAGTGAAATCCAGTTCGACTTCGCCGAATTTCTCGAACCGCGCGGTATGCCTTGCGCGGGGAAAATTGTCCGGATTGGACTGTTCCCAGCGGGATGCAATGCAAGGCGCAAATTGCGCCGTGTGGTCATTCTCACACAAGCAATTTGCAACGCGAAAGTCGCGCCCGCTGGGGGCAATCCAACCGGACAATTTCCCCCGCGCA